>WHTB01000314.1 GCA_009379735.1 Propionibacteriales bacterium | reverse complement strand
TACGCCGAGCTGCACTGCCACTCCAACTTCAGCTTCCTGGACGGGGCGAGCCATCCGGAGGAGCTGGTCGAGGAGGCCGAACGGCTCGGCCTGCATGCGTTGGCCCTGACCGACCACGACGGCCTCTACGGCATCGTGCGGATGGCCGACGCGGCCGACGGCTACCCGGTGCTGACGGTTTTCGGCGCGGAGCTGTCCCTCGGGCTGAGCAAGCCGCAGAACGGCGAGGCCGACCCCGAGGGCAGCCACCTGCTCGTGCTCGCCAGGGGCAAGGAGGGCTACCACCGGCTGGCCGCGGCGATCACCGACGCCCAGCTGCGCGGAGCGGAGAAGGGCCGCCCGACCTACGACCTCGAGGAGATCGCCGGCACCGCCGGCGAAGACCTGCTGGTGCTGACCGGGTGCCGCAAGGGTGCAGTCCGCCAGGCACTGGTGACCGGCGGGATCGATGCGGCGGCCGGTGAGCTCGACCGGCTGGTGGCGCTGTTCTGGCGCGACCAAGTGGTGGTGGAGCTGTTCGACCACGGGCACCCGACCGACACCACGCACAACGACGCGCTGGCCGTGCTGGCGCAGCGGTCAGGGCTGCGGGTTGTCGCCACCAACAACGTCCACTACGCCACTCCCGGGCGGCGCCGGATGGCAGCGGCGCTGGCTGCCGTACGCGCTCGGCGCAGCCTCGCCGAGCTGGACGGCTGGCTGCCGGGGTCCGGTGGTGCGCATCTTCGTTCGGGTGCGGAGATGGCCGCTCGGTTCGCCCGCTACCCAGGGGCGGTGTCTCGCACCGTCGAGCTTGCCGACCAGCTGGCTTTTCCTTTACAGGCGGCAAAACCACGGCTACCCCATCAGCAGGTACCGGACGGTCACACCCCGATGAGCTGGCTGCGTGAGCTGGTCCGGCAGGGCGCGGAGAGACGCTACGGTCCTCCGGGCACGGCACCCGTTGCGGAGGAGCGGGTCGAGCGTGAGCTGGCGGTGATCGAGGCAAAGGACTTCCCCGGCTACTTCCTGATCGTGCACGAGATCGTGTCGTACGCGAAGGAGCACGGCATCCTCTGCCAAGGCAGGGGATCGGCGGCCAACTCCGTGGTCTGCTACCTGCTTGGCATCACCGCGGTCGACCCGGTCTTCTTCGACCTGCCGTTCGAGCGGTTCCTGTCGACCACCCGTGACGAGGAGCCCGACATCGACGTCGACTTCGACTCCGACCGGCGGGAGGAGGTGATCCAGCACGTCTACGAGAAGTACGGCAGACGCAACGCCGCGCAGGTCGCCAACGTGATCACCTACCGGCCCAAGCTCGCGGTGCGTGACATGGCGAAGGCGCTCGGGCACAGCACCGGGCAGCAGGACGCGTGGTCCAAGCAGGTCGAGGCCTGGGGCGCGGTCGTGAGCACGTCCGACCACGACATCCCGGCGCCGGTGGTGGGGCTCGCCGAGCAGCTGCTGCGGTTCCCGCGACACCTCGGCATTCACTCCGGCGGGATGGTGCTCACCGACCGGCCGGTGGGCGAGGTGTGCCCGATCGAGCATGGCCGGATGGACAACCGCACGGTGCTGCAGTGGGACAAGGACGACTGCGCGTGGATGGGGCTGGTGAAGTTCGACCTGCTCGGCCTCGGCATGCTCGCGGCGCTGCAGTACACCATGGACACCGTTGCCGAGCAGCTCGGCGAGAGGTGGACGCTCGACACCATCCCCAAGGAGGAGCCGGGCGTCTACGACATGCTCTGCCGGGCCGACTCGATCGGGGTGTTCCAGGTGGAGAGCCGGGCCCAGATCGGCACCCTGCCGCGGCTGCGGCCGCGGGCGTTCTACGACCTGGTGATCGAGGTCGCACTGATCCGGCCGGGCCCGATCCAGGGTGGTGCCGTGCACCCGTACATCCGCCGCAAGCTGGGCAAGGAGCCGGTGACCTACCTGCATCCCGCCCTCGAGCCGGTGCTGCGGCGGACCCTCGGCGTGCCGCTGTTCCAGGAGCAGCTGATGCAGATCGCGATGACTGTCGGCGGCTGCAGCGGTGACGATGCCGACCTGCTGCGCCGGGCGATGGGGTCCAAGCGCGGCGTCGAGAAGATCTCGTCCCTGCGCGCCAAGCTGTTCGCCGGGATGGCCGACAACGGCATCACCGGTGACCTTGCGGACGAGATCTACCTGAAGATCGAGGCGTTCGCGAACTTCGGTTTCGCCGAGAGCCACTCGATCAGCTTCGCGTTGCTGGTCTACGTGTCGACCTGGCTGCGGCTGCACTATCCGGCGGCGTTCCTCGCGGCGCTGCTGCGGGCGCAGCCGATGGGGTTCTACTCGCCGCAGTCGCTGGTGGCCGACGCCCGCCGGCACGGTGTCGACGTACGCCAGCCCGACCTCGCGCGGTCCGGGGTGCATGCGGTGCTGGAGCCGGTCGACGGCCCGGGACCGGTGGGCGACCCCGGTTGTCTCGACCGGGACCAGCCGCCGGTGGGAGAGTACGACCCGGACGCGTCGTTCGACTCCGACACCCATCGGCGCGACGGCGGGTTCGCGGTCCGGCTCGGGCTGTCCCAGGTCACCTCGATCGGCACCGAGCTCGCTACCCGGCTCGTCGATGAGCGAGCGAAGCGCGGTTACACCGACATGGCCGACGTCGTGCGCCGGGTCCCGATGACCACCGCCCAGGTCGAGGCGCTGGCGACCGCCGGAGTCTTCGGGTCGTTCGGGCTGTCGCGGCGTCAGGCGCTGTGGGCGGCCGGCCGGGCGGCGCAGGTGCGCATCGACCAGCTGGCAGTCTCCGGCGGCGGCCGTCCACCGGTGCTGCCCGACATCACGCCGCCCGAGCAGACGATGGCGGACCTGTGGTCGACCGGCATCTCGCCGACCAGCCACCCGATCGAGCACGTCAGGATCGACCTCCAGGCCCGGGGGGTGCTGTCCGCGGTGGCGCTGGCGACCGCGGAGGCGGGGCGGCGGGTACGCGTCGGCGGTGTCGTCACCCACCGGCAGCGCCCGGCGACGGCGGGCGGCGTCACGTTCCTCAACCTCGAGGACGAGACGGGTCTGGTCAACGTGGTCTGTTCCGAAGGGGTGTGGAACCGCTACCGCCGGGTCGCCCGCGAGTCGTCGGCGCTCGTCGTCCGCGGCCGGGTCGAGCGGGCCGAAGGGGTGACCAACCTGGTCGCGGACCGGCTCGAGCGGCTGCCGATCAATGCCCGTACGACATCCCGCGACTTCCACTAGAACACCACTGGGAGACTGCGCTCGGAGGGGGCTCGGAGAGGCCTGACGTACCCTGGTGCGGATCGTCCGCCGTACACACCTTCAGCGCCCCGAGGACCCTTTACCCGTGTTTGCCACCCTCCAGGACCGGCTCGCCACCACCTTCAAGACCCTCCGCGGCAAGGGTCGGCTGTCTGACGCCGACATCGACAGCACCTGCCGTGAGATCCGCGTCGCCCTGCTCGAGGCCGACGTCGCGCTGCCCGTGGTCAAGGACTTCGTCGCCGCGATCAAGGAGCGGGCCCGCGGCGCCGAGGTGAGCGATGCCCTGAACCCGGCGCAGCAGGTCATCAAGATCGTCAACGAGGAGTTGGTCGGCATCCTCGGCGGGGAGACGCGGCGGCTGCGGATGGCATCCAAGCCGCCCACGGTCATCATGCTGGCCGGTCTCCAGGGCTCCGGCAAGACCACGCTGGCCGGCAAGCTGGCCCGCTGGCTGAAGGAGCAGGGCCACACGCCGATGCTGGTCGCGGCCGACCTGCAGCGGCCGAACGCCGTCACCCAGCTGGAGGTCGTCGGCGGTCAGGCCGGCGTCACGGTGCACGCACCAGAGCCGGGCAACGGTGTCGGCGACCCGGTGGCGGTCTCGCGTGGCGGTGTGGCGGAGGCGCAGCGCACCCTGCACGACATCGTAGTGATCGACACCGCGGGCCGGCTCGGCATCGACACCGAGCTGATGCAGCAGGCGTCCGACATCCGTGACGCGGTCTCGCCGGACGAGATCCTGTTCGTCGTCGACGCGATGATCGGGCAGGACGCCGTGACGACCGCCCAGGCGTTCCTCGACGGGGTCGGCTTCGACGGCGTCGTACTCACCAAGCTCGACGGCGACGCCCGCGGTGGCGCCGCCCTGTCGGTGGCCAAGGTGACCGGGCGCCAGGTGATGTTCGCGTCGTCCGGCGAGAAGCTAACCGACTTCGACGTCTTCCACCCCGACCGGATGGCGTCGCGGATCCTCGGCATGGGCGACATGCTCACGCTGATCGAGCAGGCCGAGAAGACGTTCGACGCCGAGCAGGCGCAGAAGGCCGCCGACAAGCTGACCGGCAAGGGCGACGGCGAGTTCACGCTCGACGACTTCCTCGAGCAGATGCAGGCCGTCCGCAAGATGGGCTCGCTGTCGAAGATCTTCGGGATGCTGCCGGGGATGGGCCAGATCCGCGACCAGATCGAGAACATCGACGAGCGCGACATCGACCGGATCGCCGCGATCATCCAGTCGATGACACCGGGGGAGCGGGCCAACGCCAAGCTGATCGACGGCTCCCGCCGGTCCCGGATCGCGCGAGGCTCCGGCGTCGCCGTCAGCGAGGTCAACAGCCTGGTCGACCGGTTCTTCGAGGCCCGCAAGATGATGCAGTCGATGGCCAAGGGCGGCGGCATGCCGGGGATGCCGGGCATGCCAGGGGTGCCGGGGATGCCCGGCCCGGGAAAGCGGTCGAAGGGCAAGC
>WHTB01000170.1 GCA_009379735.1 Propionibacteriales bacterium | reverse complement strand
GTCCGGGTGGTCGGTGAGGGCCTCGAGGGCCTGGGCGTCGACCGTGGCGGCGAAGCCGGTGAACACCCAGAACGGCCGGACCGCACGCGCGTGACCCGCCGCCTGCTGGTCGGTCAGGAGGGTCGCCACCGACGCCCGCTCTTTCGCGGCGTGGGCCTTGAGCGCATCGACGACGACGGTCGCACGGGCGTCCTCGGCAGCGTCGGCAACACGGTCGACGCGCTGCTGCTGTCCGCCCGCTCGCAGGGTCGCGCGCTCGCGCTCGGCGGCAGCCAGCGAGGCATCCTGGGCGGTGCGTTCGACCTGTTCGAGGTCGGCCTGCTCGCGCAGCCGGACAATCACCTGCACGTCCTTGCCGGCGGCCGCCCGGGCGCGCACGTCGTCGGCCACGCCGGCCGGCGCGTCGCTGAGCCCGCGGTCCGGCGCGTCCTTCGCCGCTGGGTCGCCGACGCCGCTGAAGTCGCCGGGCAGTCCGGCGGTCAGATCGAGGGCGCCGTCGTCACCGGTGTCGGTGGGCGCGGCGGTGGCCGCAGCGGCGGTCGCGGACGTGGCGGTGGTGGCGGTGGGGGCCGATGCAGGCTGCGCGGAAGCCGGTCCGGCGAGCGACAGGCCGAGCAGCAGGGCCAGCAGCACCGCCAGCGCGGCGCGCAGAGGGAGGCGGGCGACGGTGATTCCAGGGTGCACGACGAGTCCCCCGTCGTTGGCCCCGAACCGATGTTGGTGCACGCAACGTATGAAGCCTGGCTACAGGGTGTAAAGATCCGGCGGCGGCGGAAACCGGCAATGTCTGAATTACGACACCTCGCCCGGCAGCGAGCCCCACGTACTCACGGTCGCCCGTTTCGTCCCCGGCCCCAGGACTGGTCAGCCCTTGCGCTTGGTGACTTCCTCGGTCGCGGCGGGCAGCACGGTGTGCAGGTCGCCGACGACGCCGAAGTCGACCAGCTCGAAGATCGGCGCCTCCTCGTCCTTGTTGATCGCGACGATCGTCTTCGAGGTCTGCATGCCGGCCCGGTGCTGGATGGCACCCGAGATCCCGGCCGCGATGTACAGCTGCGGCGACACGGTCTTGCCGGTCTGGCCGACCTGGTACGAGTGCGGGTACCAGCCTGAGTCGACGGCGGCACGTGACGCGCCGACCGCGGCGTCGAGGGAGTCCGCGAACGCCTCGACCGGCTCGAAGTTGCCACCGGTGCCGCGACCGCCCGACACCACGATCGCGGCCTCGGTCAGCTCGGGGCGGCCGGTCTTCTCGCGCGGCTTGGAGTCCACGATGCGGGCGGTCTTGGCGGCGTCGGAGATCGTCACCGCGAACGGCTCGACCTCGGCCGCACCGTCGGTCGGCTCGGGCGTCGCGGAGTTGGGCTTCACCGTGATGATCGGGGTGCCCTTCGTGACCTGCGCGGTCACCGTGAAGCTCCCGGCGAACACCGACTGGGTGGTCTGCGGACCGTTGTCGCCGGCCTTTACGTCGACCGCGTCGGTGATCAGCCCGGACTCGAGCTTGACCGACAGCCGGCCGGCGATCTCCTTGCCCTCGGCGTACGACGGGATCAGGACCGCTGCCGGCTGCGTCTTTTCGACCAGCTGCGCCATCGCCTCGGCCTTCGGCGCCACCAGGAACTCACCCAGCGCCGCGTCCTCCACGACGTACACCTTCGCCGCCCCGAACTGGGCCAGCGTCTCCTTGGCCTGCTCGACGCCGGTCCCGAAGAACACCGCGGAGGGCTCGCCGAGACGCCGGGCGATGGTCAGCAGCTCCGACGTCGTCTTCTTCACCGCACCGTCGACGTGGTCGACCAGAACGAGAACTTCAGTCATCACCGATCACTCCTCAGATGAACTTCTGGCCGGCCAGGAACTCGACCAGCCTGGCGGCGCCGTCGCCCTCGTCGGTCACGATCGTGCCGGCCTCACGCGGTGGTCGGGCGGCGGAGGCGTCGACCTTCGTCCAGGCCGCGGCCAGCCCGACCTGCTCGGCCGGCACGCCGAGGTCGGCCAGCGACCAGGTCTCCACCGGCTTCTTCTTCGCCGCCATGATCCCCTTGAACGACGGGTACCGCGGCTCGTTCGACTGGTCGGTGACGCTGAGCACCAGCGGCGTCGACGCCTCCACCGTCTCGGTGGCGGTATCACCGTCGCGGCGGATGCTGACCATGTCACCGGTGACGCTGATCTCCGACCCGAACGTCACCTGCGCGACGCCCAGCCGCTCCGCCAGCATCGCCGGCACCACGCTCATCGAGCCGTCCGTCGAGGCCATCCCGCAGATCACCAGGTCCCAGGCCGACTCGGCGCCGACCTTCTTGATCGCCTCGGCCAGCAGCAGCGACGTCGCCGCGGCGTCGGAGCCGTGGATCGCGTCGTCGAGCACGTGCACGCCCTTATGGGCTCCCATCTGCAGGCTCTTGCGGATCGCGTCCGCGGCCTGCTCCGGGCCGACCGTGAGCACGGTCACCTCACCCTCGGAGCCGTCGGAGGCCTCGACGATCTTCAGGGCCTCCTCGACGGCGTACTCGTCGAGCTCGGAGAGCAGACCGTCGACGCCGACGCGGTCGACGGTGTGGTCGGCGTCGTTGAACCGCCGGTCACCTGTCGCGTCCGGCACGTACTTCACGCAGACGACTATGTTCATGGCCGAGTGGCCCTCCTGTGGCTCAGGTCCCGACGGGTCTCGCCAGGGCGACGAGCGGGCGCATTCCGTTCTCCTGCGCACCTGCCGTTGCCGGTCGAACTTACCTGCTGGTATCTCGGGTCGCCCAATGGGAGTCCTATGGGTTCGGTCACGTTTAGGGTGTGTCTCCTTACTCCCGACCGTCGCGAGCGGGTCGCGCAGCAGGTCAGCGGAGTAAGGAGCCACGCCCTAGGGTGGCCGACGTGCAGATCACCGGCGAGCGCACCGTCCCCGACCTCCCTGCGGAGAACTACTGGTTCCGCCGGCACGAGGCCGCCTACCGGCGGCTCGCCCCGCGGGTGGCGGGTCGGCGCGTCCTCGAGGCCGGCTGCGGCGAGGGGTACGGCGCCGCGCTGTTGGCCGGCCCGGCGGCGGCCGTCACTGCGCTGGACTACGACGCGTACACCGTCGACCATGTCCGGTCGGCGTACCCGGATCTCCCTGTCGTACGGGGAAATCTGGTCGCCCTACCGTTCGCGGAAATGGCGTACGACATCGTCGTAAGCCTGCAGACGGTGGAGCATCTCTGGGACCAACCGCTGTTCGTCCGCGAGTGTCTCCGGGTGCTGGCCCCCGGCGGGCAGGTGGTGTTGACCACGCCCAACCGGCTGACCTTCCCGCCGGGCAACGTCTTCCACACCCACGAGCTCGACGCGGTCGGGCTGCACGACCTGCTCGCCGACGCGGCCACCCTGACCGAGCTGCGCGGTATTCATCACGGCCCGCGGCTGCGCGCCTGGGAGGAGCGGCACGGCGACCTGGTCGAGGCCCAGGTCGCGGCGGAGGCCGAGGCGTGGAGCGACGACCTGACCCAGCTGGTCGCGTCGGTGACGGTCAACGACTTCGAGGTGCGCGACGACGACCTGGCCGGCTGCCTCGACCTCTGGGCGGTCGCGGTCAGGGCTTGATGATGCGCTCGGCGATCCGGCCCGCGACGAGGTAGGCGACGGCGGCGATCCCCCAGTTGACGAGGGCGTTCTTGCCCGGGTGCGGAGTGCCGTCGTCGCGCTCGAACGTGAACAGGTCACCGAGCGGGCCGGCGAGCATGTCGGCGGCGTCCTTCAACCACTGGACGACGGAGTTGCCCGGGTTTGCCTCCAGCGCGACCAGCAGCGCACCGAGCGCGAGGATCGCTGCACAGACGTAGGCGACCATCCGCACCAAGGTGCCGATCCGGTTGCGGACCGCGTTGGTGCCGTCGCGGACCTGCCGCATCGACACCGGCGACCTGCGCTCGCGCGCCGGCGAAGCCGACCGTGACTCCGGCAGAGCCGACCGGCGCTCCGGCGTGTCCGGTCCCGTGCTGTCGTCCGTCACGTGTGCTCCTCCTCGTGCCGGGCGCACCGAAAGCGTCCGGCGAGTGACCCCGGTATGTAACATCGCGCGAACTATGCGCGTTCTCATGGTGTCATGGGAGTATCCGCCGCTGGTATACGGCGGCCTCGCACGGCACGTCCATGCCCTGTCAACGGCGCTGGCCCGATTTGGTCACGACGTGGTCGTCCTCACCCAGCACGACGACAGCGGCGTGGGTACGTCTGCCGCGGCATTGACCGACGAGCGGTGCGACGGCGTCCGGGTGGTCCGGGTACGCCAGGACCCACCCCATCTGCCGATCGACGACCTGCTCGCCTGGACCATGGGCCTCGACCACGCGCTCACCCGTGGCGCGCTGACCGCCCTGGGCGACTGGCGTCCCGACGTGGTGCACGCGCACGACTGGCTGGTCGCCCACACGGCCGCGAACCTGCAGGCGGCGTACGGCTGCCCGCTGGTCGCGACCGTGCACGCCACCGAGGCCGGCCGCTGGCAGGGTTGGCTGCCGGCTCCGCTCAACCGGGCGATCCACACGGTCGAGTGGTGGCTCACCTGGTCGGCCGACCGGGTCGTGGTCTGCTCGGACGCGATGGCCGCCGAGGTGGCGACGCTGTTCGCCGTACCCGAGCAGCAGGTCGAGGTGATCGCGAACGGCGTCGACGCGGACACCTGGTCGGTGCCGCCCCACCTCGCCGAGTCGGCCGCCGACCAGTGGCGCGATGGCGGCCCGTTGCTGGTCTACAGCGGACGCCTGGAGTACGAGAAGGGCGTGCTGACCGTGCTGGCGGCGCTACGCCGGATCCGCCGACGGCACCCGGGCACCCGGCTGGTGGTCGCCGGCCGCGGCGGGCAGGAGGAGGCGTTGCGGGCCCGGGTGAAGGAGCTGCGGCTCGGCCGCGCCGTGCGGTTCACCGGCTGGCTCGACGACGACGAGCTGACCAGCCTGGTCGCGGGAGCCGATGTCGCCCTGGTGCCGTCGAGCTACGAGCCGTTCGGCCTGGTGGCACTGGAGGCCGCGGCCGCGGGCACCGTCGTCGTCGCAGCCGACGTCGGCGGGCTCGCCGAGGTGGTCGACCACGAGACCACCGGCCTGCTGGTCGACCCCGAGGACCCGACGGCGTGGGTCGAGGCGGTCTGCCGTGTGCTGGCCGACGCCGACCTGCGGGCCGGCCTCGAGAAGGAGGCGCGGCTGACGGTGGAGCGCGACTTCCGCTGGGCCGAGGTGGCGGACCGGACGCTGGCGGCGTACCGCCGGGCCGGGCTGTCGACAACCTCGCGGAGACCGCGCCCGTCGTTCGAGATCGCCGAAGGCAATCAGCTCTTCGGGGCGCGCGGCGGCTGAGAGATCCGGCCTTCGGCGACGTCCCGGGTGTGCTCGGCCAGCCGCTCCAGGTACGCGCGGTTGGCCGCGTCGTCGGCGTACACCTCCAGCCGGTCCTTGACGACCCGGCCGGGAATACCGGCGACGACCGCGAAGTCCGGGTACGTCCCGCGGGCGACCGTGTGGGCGGCGAGCACGCAGCCACGCCCGATGTCGGCGCCACGGAGCACGCTGACCTTCGCCGCCAGCCAGCAGTCCGGCCCGATCCGGACGGGACCCTTCACGATGCCCTGGTCCTTGATCGGCCGGGTGACGTCGGTGGTGACGTGGTCGAAGTCGGTGACGTAGATCCAGTCCGCGAGCAGGGTACCCGCGCCGATCTCGACGTCGAGGTAGCAGTTGACGACGTTATGCGAGCCGAAGACGACCTTGTCCCCGATCCGCAGCGTGCCCTCGTGGGCGCGCAGGCTGGTGCCGTCGCCGAGGTGCACCCAGCGACCGAGCACGATCCGGCCGTAGCCCCGGCGCAGCTCGATGTCGACCCGTCGGCCGAGGAGCACGAATCCCTCGGTGACCACGTCCGGGTGGCGGAGCCGGAGCATGGCGTACCGCCAGTAACGCACCAGGTAGTACGGCGTCCAGGCCCGGTTGGCCAGCACCCAGCGGAGGCCGGCGACGCCGAGCACCCTCGCCTGCCGCGGGTCACGCGTACGCCGATACAGCACGTGCGGGACTGTATCCCCCCTGTATTCCAGGTCACGTCGCCAGCGCAGCGTGGCGTGAATCCTGGTCGTCTGGTTGCTAACCTCGCGCGCATGCCACATCTGCTGCCCAGGTCCTGGGTCGCCCCGCTGCGGGCCGCTGCCGTCGCCACGCTGACGGCCGCGCTGGTCGCCGCCTGCGGCGTGTCCGCAGGCAAGCTCCAGGCGGACGCCGAGCCGGCGTCGTCGACGTCGAGCACCGGGGGCCAGTCGCCCACGCCGACACCCGGGACCACGCCGACCGGGCAGATGCCCGCTGACGTCACCGACGAGCAGATCGAGCAGTGGATCGCCGACAACCGGCTCGCCGAGGCGCCGACCCACGGCATGGCGTTCGAGACCATGGTCAACAACCTGTGGCGCGACGGCGCCCCCGACGTACTCCTGCTCGGCGACTCGATGACCCAGCAGGGCGTCGACCCGGCGACGCTCGGAGACACCCTGGCCGAGCAGGCCGGTCAGCCCGTGCGGGTGTTCAACGCGGCCAGCAGCCGGGCCCGCTGGGGCGTCAACCGGCTGGTCGTTCGCTACGCGGAGCGCCACGAAGTGCTGCCCAAGGTCGCGGTGATCGGCATCTCCACGCGGGCCGCGGAGGGTGACCTGTTCTACCGCGACGAGGTGAGCCGGGAGCCGCTGTCGTCTGTCGTCGAGGGCTGTGACCGCGACTGGAGCTCCGCCGAGGAACAGCGTTGCGTCCGCGACCGCGAGGACCTGCTGTTCCGCTTCCGGTCCCGCCCCGATCAGGTCGCCCAGGCGCAGGCCGGCGTTGAGCTGTCGCACGCCTACCGCGTCGACGCCGACAGCATCTTGCGGCCGGACGGCTATCTCGCACACCCGTCGATGACGGTGGCGCAGGTGGAGAAGACCAGTGACCAGCGCATGACGCGGGGCTTCCCCGGCTACCCCACCATCCACGACGAGGCGAAGGCGTCGTTCAAGGAGATGGTCGGGCTGCTGCGCGAGCACGGCGTGACCGTGCTCGCGTTCGAGATCCCGTACCCGCCGCCACACCAGGCGAACCTCGAGGCCGCCGGCCGTGGGTACGACGCCAAGCGCCAGCAGTCGGCGCGGCGGCTCGCCGCGTCCGCCGACGTACCGCTGTTCGAGGTCGACCGGTTCGGCGACTGGTGGAGTGACGGCTCCAGCCGGGACGCGCTCCACCTCGCGCCCGAGGGTGCCGCGGGCTTCGCCCGGCAGCTGGCCGGGATGGACGGCTTCAGCGAGACCATCGTGGACGCGCTGTAGCGCGTTGCCCGCGGCCGGCCCCTTCGGGTGGACTCAGCAAAGAGCTCAGGGTTTGAGCGCGGTCACCGATACGTTGTAGAAGAGGTCGTCGGGTACGACCCGGTCGAGCACCGCGTCTGCCCGCGACAGCACCCGCCAGGACCGGTAGGCGAACATCCGCCAGCGCACCCCGAGCCGCTCGGCGGGCACCGCCGCCTCAAACGTGCGGACCGGCCAGCCCCACCAGGCGGCGAGCAGCTCGTCGGTCACCGTCGAGACGTCCACGCCCCCGGCCCGGGCCACCAGGCGGGCCAGCGTGTCGGGGTCGAACGTGTGCAGGTCTACGACGGCCTCGAGAGCAGCGGCCCGCGACGACTCGTCCAGCTCCTCCTGCGGTCGGGCCCAATGGGACCGCAGCCCCGGCAGCCGGGTGAGCCGGGTGGCCGCCGCCCAGGTTGCCCGGGACAGCCGGCGGGCCACGAAGTCGCCGTACCGCGTCGGCTCCCCGCAGATCACCACCCGCCCGCCGGGCTTGAGCACCCGCAGCATCTCGCGGAAGGCCAGCTCCACGTCGGGGATGTGGTGGATGACGGCATGGCCGATCACCAGGTCGAACGTGTCGTCGTCGTAGGGCAGCGTCTCGGCATCCGCGGCACGTCCCTCGATGCTGAAGCCGAGGCCCTCGGCGTTACGCCGGGCCACCTCGACCATGCCCGGTGAGATGTCGGTGACGTGCGGGTCCTCGATGACACCGGCAAGTTTGAGGTTAAGGGTGAAGAAGCCGGTGCCACAGCCGATCTCGAGGGAGGTCGGGTACGGCCAGCCGGCGTCGCCCGCGACCGCGGTGAACCGGTCCCGCGCATAGTCGATGCAACGCTGGTCGAAGCTGATCGACCACTTCTCGTCGTAGGTCTGCGCCTCCCAGTCGTGGTAGAGCACCTGGGCCAGCTTGGTGTCGTGCCAGGCCGCCTCGACCTCGGCGGCCGACGCGTTCGGGTGAGGTGCCGAATCGTTCATCGTCCGGCGAACTTCGCCTTGCCAGGACCGCTCTCGACGAACGACTGCATGCCGACCCCACGGTCCTCGGTGGCGAACAGCCCCGCGAACAGCTGACGCTCGATCTCCAGACCCGTCTCCAGGTCGGTCTCGAGCCCGCGGTCGATCGCGTCCTTGGCCGCCCGGATCGCGTACGCCGGGCCGTTCGCGAACTGCGCCGCCCACGCCCGCGCCGTCTCGTACACCTCGGCCGCCGGCAGGACCTGGTCGACCAGCCCGATCCGCAGCGCCTCGTCGGCTTCGACGAACCGGCCGGTGAAGATGACGTCCTTGGCCTTGGCCGGCCCGACCAGCCGGGCGAGCCGCTGGGTGCCGCCGGCACCCGGGATGATCCCCAGCAGGATCTCCGGCTGGCCGACCTTCGCGTCGTCGGCGGCGACCCGGATGTCGGCGCACAGCGCCAGCTCGAACCCGCCGCCCAGCGCGTACCCGGTGATCGCGGCCACGACCGGCTTCGGGATCCGGGCGACCGCGGTGAGCGACGCCTGCAGGGGGCCGCCGCGGTCAACCATGTCGGTGTACGACATCTCGGCCATCTCCTTGATGTCCGCCCCGGCCGCGAACACCCGCTCACCGCCGTAGAGGACGACGGCCCGGACGTCGGGCCGCGTGGCGGCCTCCTGCGCGGCGGCCCGGATCTCCTCCTGGACCTGCACGTTCAGCGCGTTCATCTTCGGCCGGTCCAGTCGGATCGTCCCGACCCCGTCCTCGACCTCGAGGCGTACGAACTCGCCCACGGATCCTCCTCAGCAGCAGAAACTCGGTGGCGAGGAGCCTATGACACGGCCCTTCCGCTCCGGTCGGCGCGGCGATCGGGGAGGATGAGCCGATGACCAGCGCGACCCTGTGGCCCGGCGGCCACGCACCCCTCGGGGCCAGCGTCACGACCGACGGCACGAACTTCGCCGTCTGGGCACCAGACGCGAGCGGCGTCGAGGTGTGCCT
>WHTB01000440.1 GCA_009379735.1 Propionibacteriales bacterium | reverse complement strand
GAACTTCTCCGGGCCCCAGTCGGCGACCAGGAACTTCAGCCGGGCCCGGCTGCGCAGCCGGCGGTAGCCGTAGTCGCGGAAGATGCCGACGACTCCGGCCCACACGTCGGCGACCTCGTCGAGCGGCACCCAGGCGCCGAGACGTACGGCGAGCTTGGGGTTGGTCGACAACCCACCGCCCACCCACACGTCGAAGCCCGGACCGTGCTCGGGGTGCACAACCCCGACGAACGCCACGTCGTTCACCTCGGGCGCGACGTCCTGGCTGGGGTGCCCGGTCAGTGCGGTCTTGAACTTGCGGGGCAGGTTGGAGAACTCCGGGCTGCCGATGTATCGCGTCTTGATCTCCTCGACCGCCGGTGTGGGGTCGATCAGCTCGTCCGCGGCGATCCCGGCGACCGGGCTGGCGATGATGACCCGTGGGCAGTCGCCGCAGGCCTCGGCCGTCGACAGGCCGACGCCTTCCAGCCGCTCCCAGATCGCCGGCATGTCCTCGACCCGGATCCAGTGCAGCTGGATGTTCTGCCGGTCGGTGATGTCGGCGCTGTCGCGGGCGTACGTCGTCGAGACGTCGGCGATGGCGCGGAGCTGGGCGACGGTGAGCTGGCCGCCGTCGATGCGTACCCGCAGCATGAAGTACTTGTCCTCGAGCTCGTACGGCTCGAGCGCGCCCGTCCGCCCGCCGTCGATGCCAGGCTTGCGCTGGGTGTAGAGGCCCCACCAGCGGAACCTGTTGCGCAAGTCGGCGCCGTCGATCGAGTCGAAGCCGCGGTGGGCGTAGATGGTCTCGATCCGGGCCCGGACGTTGAGCGCGTCATCGTCCTTCTTGACCTGCTCGTTGGCGTTGAGCGGCTCCCGGTAGCCGAGCGCCCACTGCCCCTCGCCACGCTTCGGGCGCGCCGCGACGCGGGCCGGAGCGGTGGCGGTGCTGGTGGGAGTCATCCGTGGATCTCTCTTCGTCAGGGAGACGCACGTTCGCTCGGGGGGCCGGTCTCGACGCCAGTGTCAGAGTGGCTTGCCGGGCGACCGCGCGCCCGGCTGCAGTGAGCTGGGCGGGGCTAGGCCGGCTGACACATCATGCTGCGCGTGCGACCAAGGTCCACGTGACGACGCGTCACGAGGTGCACAATGGTTGCGGCAGCTGTGGTCATGCAGAGAATCTTTCGTCAGCGCTGTCAACGGGGCAACTCGCCGTCTCGAATTATGAGACTCGATCTCATTAAATGGGATCGCAGTCGGCATCTGGGCCGACTCCCGCGCCGCGCGAGTGACCCACGTCACCCACCCACCACCCGCCCCTTCGCACCGAGGTTGCGCGTATGTCCGCATTCTTCGCGTCGAGGTTGCGCGTATGTCGTCGGGTTGGTGTGACGGTGGCACCGGTCTGGTGCATACGCGCAACCTCGACACGAGGGGGTGGGCAACTTTCTGCAACCTCGGCGCGAGGATCGGGGGGCTGGCGGCGCGTGGTGCGGTCGGGGTGCTGGACGGCGTCATTAGGCTGACCCCCATGACCGACTCGCTCACCCCCTCCAGTACCACCGCCAGCAGCTCCACCGGCACCACCGCCAGTGCGAGCACCGCCTACAACGCCGCTCTGGACGTGATCGCGTCGGTCGAGCCGCGGATCGCCGAGGCGACCCGGGCCGAGCTGCGCGACCAACGGTCCTCGCTCAAGCTGATCGCCAGCGAGAACTACGCGTCGCCCGCCGTGCTGCTCACCATGGGCAGCTGGCTGTCCGACAAGTACGCCGAGGGCACCATCGGTCACCGCTTCTACGCCGGCTGCCAGAACGTCGACACGGTCGAGTCCATCGCCGCCGAGCATGCGCGCGAGCTGTTCGGCGCCGAGTACGCGTATGTTCAGCCGCACTCGGGCATCGACGCCAACCTGGTGGCGTTCTGGGCGATCCTCGCGACCAGGATCGAGGCGCCGGCGTTGGCCGAGGCCGGGGCCAAGGGCGTCAACGACCTGTCCGAGGACGACTGGGAGCGGCTGCGCGCGACCTTCGGCAACCAGCGGATGCTCGGCATGTCGCTGGACGCCGGCGGCCACCTCACGCACGGGTTCCGGCCCAACATCTCCGGCAAGATGTTCCACCAGCGCAGCTATGGCACCGACCCCGGCACCGGCCTGCTCGACTACGACCAGGTCGCGAAGGCGGCCCGCGAGTTCAAGCCGCTGGTCCTGATCGCCGGCTACTCCGCGTACCCCCGGCGGATCGACTTCGCCAAGATGCGCGAGATCGCCGACGAGGTCGGTGCGACCTTGAT
>WHTB01000455.1 GCA_009379735.1 Propionibacteriales bacterium | reverse complement strand
TCGGCGTGTAGCTGCCTTCGCAGCGCCTCGATGTCGGCCAGCAGCGGCCGCGACGTCTCCGGCAGGCGCACCCAGGACAGCCGTTTCGCGGCCTCGTGCTGAGCCTGCGTGCCCCACAGCGTCGGGTCGGCGGCGGCCAACGCCGAGGCGACCCGTTGCTGCACGAGCCGGGAAACGAGCGGTTCGGTCTCGGCTGCCAGGCCGGCGGACCGGATGTCGACGGTCGGCTCGGTCACCGGCCGGTGCCCTGCGCGGCTGTCGAGCCGGCAGCCTGGGACAGTTGACCTTCGACGGTCTCGAGCAACTCGGTCCAGGACTTCGTGAACTTCTCCACGCCCTCGCGCTCGAGGACTGCGAGCGCGTCGTCGAGGTCGACGCCTGCCGCCGTCAGCGCGTCGAAGCTCGCGCGAGCCCGATCCGCGGTGCCGGTCACCCGGTCACCCAACACCTCGCCGTGGTCGGCGAAGGCGTGCATGGTCTTCTCCGGCATGGTGTTGACCACACCGGGAGCGACCAGTTCGGTGACATAGCGGGTGTCGGCGTAGTCGGGATTCTTGACGCCGGTCGAGGCCCACAGCGGGCGCTGCCGGTGCGCCCCGGCCTCCTCCAGCGTGGCCCAGCGCACCGTCTCGAACGCTTCTTGATATGCCGCGTAGGCCAGCCGCGCGTTGGAGACCGCAGCCTGGCCCAGCAGGCCGCGGGCTTGCTCGGTGCCGATCCCGGTGAGCCTGCGGTCGACCTCGGTGTCCACTCGAGAGACGAAGAACGAGGCGACGGAGGTCAGCGTGGACAGGTCGTGCCCGTTGGCCCTGGCCTGCTCGAGGCCGTCGAGGAAGGCGTCGAGCACCTCGCGGTAGCGGTCGACGGCGAAGATCAGCGTGACGTTGACACTGATCCCGTCGGCAAGGCTGCGCGTGATCGCGGGCAGCCCCTCGGACGTCGCCGGAATCTTGATCATGAGGTTGGGTCGGTCGACCGTCTTCCACAGGGCGGCGGCCTGCGCGATGGTGGCCTGCGTGTCGTGCGCCAGCCGGGGATCGACTTCCAACGAGACCCGGCCGTCCACTGCGCCGGTGGACTCCCAGGTGCCGCTGAACAGGTCGCAGGCCTGCTGCACATCGGCGGTGATGATCTCGCGGACCGCGTCGTCGACGGAGGCCCCACGGGCGGCCAGCTCGCGGACCTGCGGCGCGTAGTCCTCGGCATCGATCACCGCGGCGGCGAACGTCGTCGGGTTGCTGGTCACGCCGACGACGTGCCGATCGGTCATCAGCGCGGCCAGGTCGCCGGAGGTCAGCCGCTGGCGGGACAGGTCGTCGAGCCAGACCGCCACTCCGGCCTCCGACAGGTCCTGCAGCGGATCGGACGTGTTCACGGTGGGCAGCTCCCCTCCGTTCCTCTCTCAGCCGGCTTCGCTCTCAGCCGGCATCCCTCTCAGACACCGAGTTGCGCGCCAGGGTCCGGCGGGCCGCGTCGGTCACGGACTCGGCGGTGAAACCGAACTCGCGGAACAAGGTCTGGTAGTCGGCCGACGCGCCGAAGTGCTCCAACGAGACGACCTCCCCGCGATCGCCGACGAAACGGTGCCACGGCTGCGCCACGCCGGCCTCCACGGCCACCCTGGCCGGCACGTGGGGCGGGATCACCTGGTCACGGTAGGACTGATCCTGGGCGTCGAACCACTCCACGCAGGGCATGGAGACGACGCGGGCACCGATGCCCTCGGCGGCCAGCGCCTCTCGTGCCCCGACGGCGAACTGCACCTCGGAGCCGGTGGCGATGAGCACCACCTGGGGCGATTCATCCTCGACGTCGGCCAGCACGTAGCCGCCGCGAGCCACGCCCGCCGCGTCGGTTCCCTCGAGGACGGGGACGTTCTGCCGGGTCAGCGCGAG
>WHTB01000358.1 GCA_009379735.1 Propionibacteriales bacterium | reverse complement strand
CCCGCGACGACCTCGCCGCGCAGATCACCACGTTCATCACGACCTACAACCGCACGGCGACGCCCTTCCGCTGGACCTACGACGCCAAGCTCCTCAGAGCCGCATGAACCCCCGAAGGACTTACGCGGTGCTGCACTAGGCATATCTGGTGGACGCGCGGGACCCGGAGCCCGAGGAACCCCAGGATCGAGGTCGCGGCCTCGAACAGCGCGGGGGTCCAGGTGGTCATGTCCAGCGGGTAGGGCCGCATCGGGATCAGCTCGGCGAGCATCGGCAGCAGCCGGCGTTGCGCCCGGTTCGGCGGGGGTGGCGGCAGGGCGGTGATGGGACGGGCCTGCACGATGGAGGCCGTCGCGCCCGCGTACGCCCACTCGATGTCCTGCGGTGTGCCGAAGTGCTGCTCGATCGCCCTGCCCAGCCAGGCGAGCCTGCGCAGCTGCGTGTCGCTGCACGACCGTTGGGCTGCACCGCCGACGATGTGCTCGGTGCCACCCCCGACGCGCGCCCGGATCGTCACCTCGCGCCGCCCGGGTCGCCACTGCTTGATCCGGCCCGATCGCTTGTCGAGCAGGAAATGGTCCGGGGTGACCAGCCCGGAGACGACCGCCTCGCCGAGGCCGATGCCGGCGTCGACCACGATCTCGTCGCGCGCCCCCGTCACCGGGTTGGCGGTGAACAGCACGCCTGCGGTGTCGGCGGGCACCATGGCCTGCACGACCACGGCGATGCGGGCGGCGGTGGGAGCGAGTTGGCGCCGCGCGCGGTAGGCGACCGCGCGCTGCGTCCACAGCGAGGCCCAGCAGTCGCGTACCGCACCGAGCAGCGCCCGGTCGCCCACGACGTTGAGGTAGGTGTCCTGCTGCCCGGCGAACGCCGCCTCGGGCAGGTCCTCGGCGGTCGCGCTGGAACGCACCGCCACCGCGCCCCGGCCCAGCTCGCGGTAAGCGTCGAGCACCGCGTCGGCCACTTCGGACGGAACTGCGGTCGCGGTGATCGCCGCCCGGATGGCGTCGGGTTCCCCGGCGGCGAGGAGGTCGTCGATACGCTCCGCCAGGCCGTCCCGCTCGAGCAGCAGGTCGTAGGCGGCGGTGGTCACCACGAACCCGGGCGGGACCGGGAATCCCGCTCGCACCAGCCCGCCGAGGTTGGCACCCTTGCCGCCTGCCCGGTCCAGGTCGGTGCTGCCGAGGTCGGGCAGCGGGGTGACGTAGCGCGTCATGGTCGATCCCCTTCCGTTCCCGCGTGGACCGTGGTGCGCAGCGGCCGTGCCCGCAGGGCCACGGCCAGGGCGAACGCGACGGCCAGCACCGGGGCGAGATAGCCGAAGATCGGCGGCAGGGCGGATGCGAACGCCTCGACGACCCGCTGCTGCGCCTCGGGCGGCATGCCGGCCACGGCCTGCGGGGTGAGCGACTCGGCACCGGCCGGTGACAGGCCGGCCGCGAGCCGTGCGGTGAACAGTGCCCCGACCGTCGCGACCCCCACCGAGCTGCCGATCTGCCGGAAGAAGCTGACCGACGCGGTGGCGGCGCCCAGGTCGGCGGGCGGCGCGCTGTTCTGCACGACCAGCACCATGACCTGCATGAACAAGCCGATGCCCACTCCCAGCACCATCATGTACAGGCTGGCGGTCATCCGGGTGGTGGCGGCGTCCATCGTGGAGAGCAGGACCATGCCAACTGCCGCGATGGCGGTGCCGACGATCGGGAAGGGCTTGTAGCGCCCGGTGCGGCTGATGAGCTGTCCGGATGCGACGGTGGCGACCACCAGGCTGCCCATCATCGGCACCATGAGCAGCCCCGAAGCGGTCGCGCTCGCCCCGGTGACGAGCTGCAGGAACGTCGGCAGGAAGCTGATGGCGGCGAACAGCACCACCCCGACCACGAAGCTCATCGCGATGGCGACGCTGAAGACCGGGTCGGCGAACAGCCGCAGCGGGATGATCGGCTCGGTGGCGCGGCGCTCGGCGAGCAGCCAGGCCGCGGCCAGTGCAGCCGTCGCCACGCCCAGCCCGACGACCACCGTCGACGTCCAGGCGAACGTGGTGCCGCCCCAGCTCGTCAGCAGCACCAGGCAGCTGACCGCGGCGGACATCAGCACGGCACCGGCGTAGTCGATGGCGGGGCGCCGGTGGGGCCGTGGCAGGTGCAGGACGCGACCGATGACGACGAGTGCGACCGCGCCGATCGGCAGGTTGACGTAGAAGATCCACCGCCAGGACAGCTGGTCGACCAGGAACCCGCCCAGCAGCGGCCCCATCACCGACGCCAGCCCGAACACGGCTCCCATCAAACCCTGTAGCGGCCCCGTTCCCGCGGGCTGACGACGTCGCCGATGATGGCCTGCGCACCGATCATCAGGCCGCCGCCGCCGAGTCCCTGCAGTGCGCGGGCGGCGATCAACTCGGCCATCGAGTCCGCGAGCCCGCAGGCCGCGGAGCCGACCAGGAACACCGCGATCGCGAACTGGAACACCGGCTTGCGCCCGAACAGGTCGCCGACCTTGCCGAACAGCCGCAGCGACACCGTCGTCGCGAGCAGGTACGCCGTCACGACCCAGGACAGGTGCTCCAGCCCGCGTAGCTCCCCGGTGATCGTCGGCAACGCGGTGGCCACGATCGTCATGTCGAGCGCGGCCAGCAGCATCGCCAGCATCAACCCGGAGAAGATCAGCAGCACGCCGCGGCGCTCCACGGCCTCGCCGCGTTGACGGACCACGACGGCTCCCTCATGCTCGTGCCATGAGAGAACGGAACGTTCTCTAAGTGTCCCACTTTAAGGCTACTTGCTAGAAAACGCAACGTACTCTATTGAGGGAGTGCATGACTCCGAAGCAGGCGGCCGACCGACCGGCCGACCACCGGACGAAACCGCGGCGGCGCGGCGAGGTGCTGCAGCGCGCGATCTTCGAGGCCACCCTGGCCGAGCTGGCCGAGGCCGGGTACGCGGAGCTGGCCATGGCACGGGTCGCCGAACGCGCCCGCACCAGCAAGGCGTCGCTGTACCGGCGCTGGTCGAACCGCGCCGAGCTCGTCCTCGACGCCTTCCGTCACGCGATCCCCGGCACCAGGGATCTGCCGGACAGCGGCGACCTGCGCGAGGACCTCCTCACGCTGCTCCGGACCGCGGCCGAGTTGCTGGCAGGCCCCCTCGGCGAGGCGGTCCGCGGCATGATCGCCGAAGCCGTGCGCGACCCCGACCACGCGGGGGTCGCCCAGGCCCGCAGCGTCGGCTCCAGCCCGGACCTGGTGCTGGCGATCCTGCGCCGCGCCGCCGGCCGCGGCGAGGTACGCTCCGACGCGCTCACCCTGCGCGTCGCCGGTGTCGGTCCCGCCCTGCTCAAGCAGCATTTCCTGGTGCACGGAGCGCCCATCCCCGACCAGGTGCTCACCGAGATCGTGGACGAGGTCGTGCTGCCGCTCGTCAGCTCCCGGGCGGGCTGATCTTTCGGGCTCAGGCGAGGTCGTCGAACTCGGTGGCCTCGGCTCCCTTGATCCAGGCCTCCATCTCGGCGCGGGTGAAACACGACGCCGGCTCCGAGACGGCTGCTGTTGCGCCGTCATCACAAGCTGCGCAGGCTCGGTCCGGGCTTGACGGCAGCAGCGTCCTGCGCACGCGGCGGACCAGGGGGTCGCGATACGCGGGTGTATCGAATTCGGGCTCTCCTGACTCATCCGTGGGTCGATCGGCCGGGGAGTCGGGGTTGGTGGTCGCCGAGAGCGAGCATGGCCAGGGCGAGGAGGTGCTCGATTTTGGCGAATCCGTAGGCGCGGCGGGTGATGAGCCGGATCTTG
>WHTB01000193.1 GCA_009379735.1 Propionibacteriales bacterium | reverse complement strand
TGCGATTTATGCCGGAACGCCTGCCTGTGGCAGACTGGTCCGTCGGCGCTGCCGCCCGGTTCAGAGCAGCCGCGGTCCTCCTGCCATGGGGGGAGGCCGATATCCGCAGCGCCGATCGGATGACACTCCCACATTCGTGCGTGACCCGTGGCACTTGCGAGGAAGCGATGCATCATGACGAACGCCATCGACGCAGTCGACGCCGGCACCGCCCGTGACGACCTCCCCGAGTTCCGCGCCGGAGACACCCTCAAGGTCCATGTGAAGGTGGTCGAGGGCAGCCGTTCGCGTATCCAGGCCTTCCAAGGCGTCTGCATCCGGCTGCAGGGGTCGGGCATCCGCCGCACGTTCACCGTCCGCAAGGTGAGCTTCGGTGTGGGCGTCGAGCGCACCTTCCCGCTGCACACGCCGATCATCGACAAGGTCGAGGTCGTGACCCGCGGTGACGTCCGCCGGGCGAAGCTGTACTACCTTCGCGACCTGCGCGGCAAGGCCGCCAAGATCAAAGAGAAGCGCGCGACCGCCCCGGTCAAGTGAGCCGTGCCGACTAGGCTCACTGCGTGACTTCCATCGACGCTGACGACTCCGACGCCACCACGCGGTCGTCATTGCCCTCGGGGGGCAACGAGCCAACTGCCCTGCGGAAGGGTGCCCGGCGTGCCGCCGGAGGCCGCCGCAAGTCCGGCAAGCAGGAGCTGCCGCTGTGGCAGGAGGTCATCGTCTTGCTGGCGCTTGCCCTCGGGCTGGCGATCCTGCTCAAGTCGCTGTTCGTGCAGGCGTTCTACATCCCGTCCGAGTCCATGCAGGACACCCTGATCGTCAACGACCGCATCCTGGTCCAGAAGGTGTCGTACTGGTTCGACGCCGAGCCCGGACGCGGCGACATCGTGGTGTTCAAGGACCCCGGCGGCTGGATCGGCGACGCGGCGACCCCCACCCCCACCGGTGTCACGCGTGCGCTGGAGTTCTTCGGCCTGTACCCCACCGGCGACCACCTGGTGAAGCGGGTGATCGGCGTCGAGGGCGACACCGTGAAGTGCTGTGACAAGCAGGGTCTCATCACCATCAACGGTGAGCCGCTCGACGAGTCGGCATACCTCAAGCCCGGGATGACCCCGGGCGCCGGGCAGAACGGCACGTTCGAGGTCAACGTGCCCAAGGACAAGCTGTGGGTGATGGGGGACAACCGCGCCGAGTCCGCCGACTCCCGCGCCCATCTGGGCAGCCCCGGTGGTGGTTTCATCCCCGTCGACGACGTCGTCGGCAAGGTGTTCCTGACCGTGTGGCCGCTCAACCGGGCGTCCGTGACCGACCACCCGAGCGCCTTCGACGGAGTCCCGTCCAAGGCCGGGTCGTGACCGACGAGCCAGCCGAGCGACCGTCGCCCTGGCGCCGCCTGTGGCGGCTCGTCGTCGAGTCCGTGGTGCTGGTCGTGCTGGCCGTGGTGGTCGCGGCCGTCCTCCGGGTGTTCGTGGTGCAGCCGTTCTTCGTACCCAGCGGGTCGATGCAGCCGACTATCGAGAAGCACGAGCGGATCGTGGTGAAGAAGTTCGGCGAGGTCGAGCGCGGCGACGTCGTGGTGTTCGAGGACCCGGCAGCCTGGCTGCCGCCGGCCGAGCGGCCGGAGCGGCGTACGGGTGTACTCGGGCGCGGGATGGAGTTCGTCGGCCTGCTGCCGCCCAGCGACAAGGGCTACCTGGTGAAGCGGTTGATCGGCCTGCCCGGCGACCACGTGGTCTGTTGCGACGGCGACGGCCGGCTGACCGTCAACGACCAGCCGCTGGCGGAGACCGACTATCTCTTCACCGGGAACAAGCCGTCGGAGGAGCCGTTCGACGTCGTGGTGCCGCGTGACCGAGTCTGGGTGATGGGCGACCACCGGCTGAGCTCCGGTGACTCGCGGGTGCACCTCGGGCCGGAGGACCGCACCGCGTTCGTCCCGATGGACAACGTCGTGGGCCGGGCGTTCGCCGCGGTGTGGCCGATCGGGGACACCCGCTGGCTCGACCGCCCGACCACGTTCGAGGCCGTACCCAAGCCGTCGAAGCCGGCACCGGGTGAGCCAGTCGTCAACGCGCCGCCGGGCCGCTCCGATGCCCGGCGCTGAGTCAACTAGTCTCGATCATCATGACTGCATTGCCGCGGGGAGTGACGGTGCGCCGTGACGCCGGCCTGTACGGCTACGAGCGTGCCCTGCGGCGGGCCGGGTTCGATCCGATCGCGGGCGTCGACGAGGCCGGCCGTGGTGCGTGCGCGGGCCCGCTGGTGGCGGCGGCGGCCATCCTGCGGGAGGGCCAAGGTGGCCAGATCCCCGGGCTGGCCGACTCCAAGCTACTGACCGAGAAGGCGCGCGAGCGGTGTTACGAGCACGTCGTGCGCCGCGCCGTGGCCTGGTCGGTCGTGGTGATCCCGTCCGGGGAGTGCGACCGGCTCGGCATGCACGTCGCGAACGTCGAGGCGCTGCGCCGGGCACTCGCCCGCCTCGGCACGCCGCCGTCGTACGTGCTGACCGACGGCTTCCCCGTCGACGGGCTCGGCCTTCCCGGCCTGGCGATGTGGAAGGGCGACCGGGTCGCCGCGTGCATCTCGGCCGCGTCGGTCGTCGCCAAGGTCACCCGGGACCGGATCATGACCGACCTGCACGACCAGTTCCCGGCGTACGACTTCGCGACCCACAAGGGCTACGTCACCCCGGAGCATCAGACCGCGCTCCATGAGCACGGACCCTGCCCTCAACACCGGCAGCGGTTCGTCAACGTACGCCGGGCGAATGTTCCGTGCGCCCACGAGCTCGAGGGGGAGCTGGTCCGATGAGCACCGAGGATCTCGAGCAGTACGAAGCAGAGATGGAGCTGCAGCTCTACCGCGAGTACCGCGACGTGGTCTCGATCTTCAAGTACGTCGTCGAGACCGACCGGCGCTTCTACCTGTGCAACGCGGTCGACCTCAAGGTCCGCACCGAGGGCACCGACGTGTACCTCGAGGTCACCATGTCCGACGCCTGGGTGTGGGACATGTACCGCCCGGCGAGGTTCGCCAAGAACGTCAAGGTGATGACGTTCAAAGACGTCAACATCGAGGAGTTCTCGCCGGCCGACTTCCCGTCCGCCAAGGGCGAGTTCCCGCGCTGAGATCGCGGCCGGCTAGCCGATGGTGGCTGCATGGTCGGGTACGAACTGCTGCGATTCGCGGGGCGGGCGCTCGTACCCCTTGGGCCTCGGCCGGTCCGGCAGGCTGAGCGTCGGGCGGTCGACCGGCTGGTACGGCACCGAGCCGAGCAGGTGGGCGATCATGTTGAGCCGGGCGGCCCGCTTGTCGTCGCTCTCGACGACGTTCCACCGCGCCTCGGGGATGTCGGTGTGGACGAACATCTCGTCCTTCGCCCGCGAGTAGTCCTCCCAGCGGGTCAGCGACTCGAGGTCCATCGGCGACAGCTTCCACTGCCGCATCGGGTCGCCCATCCGTGACTCGAAACGGGACTGCTGCTCGGTGTCGCTGACCGAGAACCAGTACTTGAGCAGGGTGATCCCGTCCTCGATCATCAGCCGCTCGAAGATCGGGCACTGGTGCAGGAACCGGTGGTACTCGTCGGCTGAGCAGAACCCCATCACCCGCTCGACGCCGGCCCGGTTGTACCAGGACCGGTCGAACAGGGTGATCTCACCGGCGGCGGGCAGGTGCTCGACGTACCGCTGGAAGTACCACTGGGTCTTCTCCCGCTCCGTCGGCGCGGGCAGGGCCGCGATGCGCGCCACCCGCGGCGTGAGGTACTGCGTCACGCGCTTGATCGTGCCGCCCTTGCCGGCGGCGTCGCGGCCCTCGAAGACGATCACCACGCGGTGGCCGGTGTCGCGTACCCACTCCTGCATCGTGACGAGCTCGGCCTGCAGTCTCAGCAGCTCGGCCTCGTACGCCTTCTTGGGGACGCGGCCGGATCTCGACTTCTTCGCCATACCGGCAGGGTAGGCCGGGCCGGTTTCCGTGCACAGGGCTGACGCAGGCAGAGGTTATCCACAGCCGGCCGTCGCCCGCTGTCGGTCCGGCCGCCAAGCCGAGAGGCTTCTCGCGGAGGTGGTCTCGGTGGCCGGCAGGCAGCAAGGGCGCGCGCTCGGGCAGTACGGCGAGGACGTGGCAGCGCGTCATCTGGTCGCGGCGGGCATGGTGGTGCTCGACCGCAACTGGCGCTGCTCGTTCGGCGAGGTCGACCTCATCGCGCGAGACGGCGACACGCTGGTCATCTGTGAGGTCAAGACCCGCCGTGGCCTCGACTTCGGCAGCCCGCTGGAGGCGGTCACCTACCGCAAGCTGGCCCGGCTGCGGCGCCTGGCCGCCGAGTGGGTACGCGAGAGCGGCATGCATCCCGACGCGATCCGTATCGACGTCGTCGGCGTCCTGGTGCGGCCGCGGGGCGCCGCCGTGGTCGAGCACCTGCGGGGGGTGGCGTGATGTCCCTCGCCAAGGCGTTGTCGGTCGCCCTACAGGGTGTGCGGGGCCACCTCGTGGAGATCGAGGCCGACATCGGGCAGGGGCTGCCGAAGGTCACCCTGGTCGGGTTGCCCGATGCGTCGCTGGCCGAGGCCCGGGACCGCTGCCGGGCGGCGGTGGCCAACAGTGCGCTGCCCTGGCCCAACCGGCGGCTGACCATCGGGCTGTCGCCGGCCGAGCTACCGAAGAAGGGGGCGCACTTCGATCTGGGCATCGCGCTCGCCGTGCTGGCCGCGGCCGGCGAGATCCCGCCGCGGGCGGTGGCCGACGTCGTGGTGCTCGGTGAGCTGGCGCTCGACGGTCGCCTGCGCGCCGTGCCCGGAGTGCTCCCGGCCGTCCTCGCCGCGGCCGGTGAGGGCATCGACCGGGTGATCGTGCCTGAGCCCAACGCCGACGAGGCCCGGCTGGTCTCAGGTGTCGAGGTGGTCGGCGTGCGGTCACTGGCGCAGGTGGTCGCGTGGTTGTGCGGCGACCCGGTGCCGGACGCGCCGCCGGTCGCTCCACTGCCCCGTGAGTCCCGGCTCGTCGGCAGCAGCGTGGAGCGCACGGTGGGGCTGGACCTGTCCGACGTGGTGGGTCAGCCGGAGGGCCGGCGGACGATCGAGGTCGCGGCCGCCGGTGGCCACCACGTCCTGCTCGACGGGCCACCCGGCGCCGGCAAGACGATGCTGGCCGAGCGGCTGCCGGGTCTGATGCCCGACCTCGACCCCGACGAGGCGCTCGAGGTCACCGCCGTGCACTCCATCGCCGGCGTCCTGCCGCCGGAGATCCCACTGATCACCCGGCCGCCGTTCTTCGACCCGCACCACACGGCGTCGGCGCCGTCGATCGTCGGCGGTGGCAGCCGGGTGATCCGTCCGGGGTCGATGAGCCTCGCCCATCGCGGCGTGCTGTTCATGGACGAGGCACCGGAGTTCCGCTCCGACGTGCTGGAGGCGCTGCGGCAGCCGCTGGAGAGCGGCGAGATCGTGATCGGCCGGGCCGAGAAGGGGTCGCGTTTCCCGGCCCAGTTCGTGCTGGTGCTCGCGGCCAACCCCTGCCCGTGCGGCGGGCTGGTCGGCAAGGGGTCCCGCTGCGAATGTCCGCCGGTCACCCTGCGTCGCTACCGTGAGCGGCTGTCCGGACCCATTCGCGACCGCATCGACCTGCATCGCACCGTGCGTCCGGTGACGGCCCGGGCGATGCGCGCGGACCTGGAGACCGCCGAGGGGTCGGCCACCGTCGCCGCCCGGGTCGCCTCCGCTCGGGACCGCCAACGCGCCCGGCTGACCGACCTGCCGTGGCGACGCAACGGCGAGCTGCCGGGGCCGGTGCTGCGGCGCCGGTTCCCACCGGCCGACGGCGCGCTGCGCGTGGTCGAGGACGCCGTGCTCAACGGCAGGCTGACCGCGCGCGGTGCCGACCGGGTGCTGCGCGTCGCGTGGACCCTCGCCGACTTGGCCGGCCGCGACCGGCCTGACATCGACGAGGTGTCGGAGGCGTTCCTGCTGCGGACCTCCGGTGCGCTCGCCGGCCGGGTCGAGATCGGGCAGGCGTCATGATCACGTCCGACGAGCGGCGGGCGCGGGCGGCCCTGACCAGGATCACCGAGCCGGGTGACGTCGTACTCGCCGACCTCGTCGATGCGCACGGTGCGAAGGCGGTCGTGGACGGGCTGCGCGACGGCGAGACGTTCGCGCGGGCGGAGGCCAGGGCTTGGCAGGTGCGGCTGGAAGGCTACGACCCCGACGCCGACCTCGACCGGGCCGCTGCCGTCGGCGCCCGGCTGGTCTGCCCCGGTGATGCGGAGTGGCCGGAGCGGCTCGACGACCTGGGCGGCGTGCTGTCGCTGGAGCGTCGCCGGGTGGTCGGGGCCCGAGGTGAGACTGCGGTGCGGCGCGGCGGCCCCCCGATCGCGCTCTGGGTACGGGGCAGTCCCGACCTGGCTCAGCAGACCGCCACCTCGGTCGCGGTCGTCGGGTCGCGCGCGGCCACCGCCTACGGCACCGAGGTGTCCGGTGAGATCTCGTACGCCGTCGGCCGGCGCGCCGTCACGGTCGTGTCCGGTGCGGCGTACGGCATCGACGTCGCCGCCCACCGGGGTGCGCTGGCGGCCGACGCGCCGACTGTCGCCGTACTGGCCTGTGCCGTCGACGTCAGCTACCCGCGCGGGCACGCGCAGCTGCTCGAGCGGATCTGCGAGTCCGGGCTGTTGGTCAGTGAGGTGCCACCCGGCAGTGCCCCCAGCCGCATCCGGTTCCTCACCCGCAACCGGCTGATCGCTGCCCTCACCGGTGGGACGGTGGTGGTCGAGGCCCAGCTGCGGTCCGGCGCGCTCAACACCGCGCGCTGGGCGCAGCAGCTGCTGCGGCCGGTGATGGGTGTGCCCGGCCCGGTGACGTCCGCGCTGTCGGCCGGGGTGCACGAGCTGCTCCGCGGCGGCGGCGCCGAGCTGGTGACCGAGGGGTCCGAGGTGCTCGCGTCCATCTCCGAGATCGGTGACAACACGCTGCCGCTGCGCTTCGGCGAGACGCGGCCACGCGACGACCTCGACGACTCCACGTTGCGGGTCCTCGAGGCGGTGTCCGCCGGGCGTCCGGTCGGCGTCGAGCGCATCGCGCGCACCGCCGGCCTCACCCTGCACGACACCGAGCTCAGGCTCGGCCGGTTGATGCTGCAGGACTTCGTCGAGCGGTCCGGCGACCGCTGGCGGCTGTCCACCGCCGCCCGTGGCGACGTCGCCCGTTGAGCCGGCGTGACGCCGTCGTCGGTCGGGGTGCGTGGCGCGCGGCCACCGCGGTGCGCGGCGCGCCCGCTTGGACCAGGACGGGCGGTAGCGCATGGTCGAGGAGTGCACGAGCCAACATCTGACGGCGGTGAGGAGCGGTCACCCGACGACGCCTTGCCCGCGGCGTTCGCCGAGATGCTGGCTCGCTACCAGCGGCACCTGGTCTCGGAGCGTGACCTGACCCCGCACACGGTGCGGGCCTATCTCGCCGACATCTCGTCCCTGCTCCGGCATGCGCTTCGGCTCGGGCACACCGAGGTCGGGGCGATCGATCTCCGGCTGCTGCGCAGCTGGCTGGCCAACCAGCAGACGCGCGGGAAGGCTCGTACGACGGTTGCCAGGCGGGCGACTGCGGCCCGGGTATTCACCGCGTGGCTGCTGCGCACCGGAGTGGTCGAGGAGGATCCTGGTGCGTTGCTCGGGTCACCGAAGGCCCGGCGGACCCTGCCACCTGCCCTCGGCCACGACGAGGTGCGCCAGCTGCTCGACGCCGCGACCGAGGGGGCCCTCGACGGCAGCCCGCTCGGCCTTCGCGATGTCGCCGTGCTGGAGGTGCTGTATGCGACCGGCATCAGGGTCGGGGAGCTGTGCGGCCTCGACGTCGACGACCTCGACGGTGACCGGCGGGTGGTCCGGGTGTTCGGCAAGGGGCGCAAGGAGCGCAGCGTGCCGTACGGCGGGCCAGCGGCGGCCGCGGTGCAGGCCTGGCTCGACCGTGGCCGCCCTGCCCTGGCCGGCGAGCGGTCCGGCCAAGCGCTGTTCTTGGGGGCCCGCGGCGGCCGGGTCGACCAGCGCGCGGTGCGCCGGGTCGTGCACACCCGGCTCGCGGACGTGCCGGGCGCTCCCGACCTGGGACCGCACGGCCTGCGGCACACCGCCGCCACTCACCTGCTCGAGGGCGGGGCCGACCTGCGGAGCGTGCAGGAGCTGCTTGGCCACGCGTCCTTGGCCACCACGCAGATCTACACCCATGTGTCGGCAGAACGGCTGCGCCGTGCGTTCGAGCAGGCGCATCCCCGGGCCTGACCATCGTCGCCGCTAGGGCGCGTCTCCTTACTCCGCTGACCTGCTGCGCGGTCGGGAGTAAGGAGACGCACCCTAGAAGTAGTCGAGCATGAACGCTGCCTGCCCACCGAACGCCTCGTCGATGCGCAGGTCGGCGTCGACAGTGCCACCCGTGGCGATACCCGCGACCCGCAGCGTTGCCATCGGTGTGCCGGCGTAGAGCGCGGCCAGTCCTCGGCTGGACAGCCGCAGCCGGTCGCGGCCCGCGCCGGGGTCAGCGT
>WHTB01000274.1 GCA_009379735.1 Propionibacteriales bacterium | reverse complement strand
GTTCGCCGTGCCGTAGCCGACGAAGTTCCGGACCGCCGCGTCGGTGTCGCAGTCGCCGCCGCACGGCAACGCCGTACCCGCGGTCGACAGCGCCACCTTGCCGCTGGTGCCGCTCATCGAGATGCTGCCGATGGCGTCCGGGGTCGGCAGCGGCACGGTGCCGCCGGCGCCGGCCGCCTGCTGCACGAGGTAGTGCTCGCCTGGCTCGATCGTTCCGCCGAGCGGCGTCACCTGCCAGGTCGTGCCGGACGCGGAGGCGTATTGGACGCTCCAGCCGGCCAGCGAGACGGTCTCGGTGCCGCGGTTGAACAGCTCGACGAAGTCGTGGGTGTACGTCGCGCCCGCGTTGCCGCCCCCGCCGTACACCTCGGAGACGACCACGTCGGGTGAGACGGCCAGGGCGGGTGAGACGGCGACCAGCGCCGCCATGGGTAGCGCGGCGGCCGCGAGGCCGGCGAGGGCTGATCTACGCTGCACGGTTCCTCCTGAGGGTGACGCTTGGTTCTACCCCGAGTCGGGGCCTGGCGGAAGGGGAATCCGAAGAGTTGTCCCGAACTGTTCACGAAGGAGGCGGGTGGGGTGCTCTACGTTGGGACCGTGGCGAAGAGTGCAGCGGTGATGTTGGCGGTCGGAGAGCGCGAGGTACGCGTTTCTTCGCCCGATCGGGTGGTCTTTGAGGCCACCGACCGGACTCCGCCTCTCACCAAACTGGAAGTGTGCCAGTACTTCGCGGCGGTTGGAGGGCCCCTGATGCGGGCCCTAGGTGAACGCCCCACGGCGATGGAACGGTGGCCGGACGGCTGGCGTGAGGGCATGCGGCTGGCCACCGGACCGCAGGACCGGGAAGGCGATGGCTTCTATCAGAAGCGACTGCCCAAGGGGGCGCCCGAGTTCATCGAGGCCGTCATGATCACTTTCCCGAGTGGGCGCACCGCGGATGAGCTCTGTCCCACCGAAGCCGCCTCGCTGGTCTGGGCGGCGCAGATGGGTGCCCTCACGTTTCATCCCTGGCCGGTGCGACGACCCGACGTGGACCATCCTGACGAGTTGCGTATCGATCTCGATCCTCAGCCAGGGACAACGTTCTCGGACGCGCAGCGCGTAGCGGAGGTCGCGCGGGACTTGCTGGAGGAGCTCGGCCTGCGGGGCTATCCAAAGACCAGCGGCAACCGAGGCATTCACATCTATGTACGCATCCTGCCGAACTGGACCTTCGACGACGTGCGGCACGCGGCCATCGGGCTCGGTCGTGAACTGGAGCGCCGCGACGACGGCGTAACCACCGCATGGTGGAAAGAGGAGCGAGGTTCTCGCCTTTTCCTGGACTACAACCAGAACCTTCGGGACCGAACTATTGCGAGCGCCTGGAGTCTGCGAGCGAGACCCGGCGCACCCGTCAGTACACCCATGTCATGGGCCAGGTTGGCCGAGGTCAAGGACCCGCGCGACTTCAATCTGATGACGATCCCGGACTATCTCTCCGATGGTGACCCGTGGGCCGACCTGGAAGCCGAGGCCCACTCGCTTGAGCCCTTGCTCCACCTGTGGGAGTCGCTGCCCGGTGGCGAGCTGAACTGGCCGCCCGACTATCCCAAGCAGCCGGGCGAGCCTCCGCGGGTGCAGCCCAGCAAGAAGGTCGCCCAGCATTGGGACGAACACGGCAACCGGATCGAGAAGCAAGCCGTCACGGAGTCTCCTGACGTTCCGCAAGGAGACTAGGGCGCCCGCCCGTCACCCGACGATGCCGGGCGAGCCGAAGCGGTCCAGCCCAGCTGGGCGAGACCCGAGGAGTAGCTACCGGGGCAGCGCCTTGCGGCCGCGGGACGCCTGCAGACCCTCGGCGGTGCCGATCAGCAGCAGCGCGGCGACCACGGCGAGGACGAAGCCGAGGATGTTCAGCTCCCAGATGCTGCCGGTGCCGAGCAGCCACGCGATGGTGCCGCCGATCACCGAACCGGCCAGACCGAGCAGCAGAGTCGCGATGATGCCGATGCTCTGACGTCCCGGCTTGATCAGCCGGGCGAGTGCGCCGATTACGAGGCCGGCGATGATGAAACCAATCATGGAGTGCTCCTTGTTCGGGTGCGGATTGCTAGAGCCCGCTGACGCCCTCGCCCGGCCCGGCCTGCTCGTCGAAGGTCTCGCGCTCGAGCAGGTGGAGGCAGGGGACGCCGATGCGCCGACGTGCCTTGGATGTCCAGTCCAGGTGGAAGAACTCCGCGACGACGTGGGGGCGGGTCAACACGATGGCTTCCTCGGCGCCCTCCGCATCGACTGCGGTGGCGAGCGCGTCGACCGGGTCGATCGGTGTCAGCGTGCCGCTGACCTCATGGCCGGACGCGCGGATCAGCTCCAGGCTGGCGTTGAGCTGCGCCTCGGCCTCGGCCCGGATCTCCCGCTGCAGCTGCTCGAGGTCGGTCTCCGGGAAGTTCATCGCGGACGTGGCGAGGACCTCGCTGGCGGCGATCGAGCCCAGGGCCGTCTCGATGCGGGTCGCGGCGTCCTCGACCGGGAGGATCACGTGGTAGTGGACAGTCTCTTCGATGGACTCGTGCAAGGACGCGACCTGTTGGACGTCGAGCTTGCTCAGGGCCTTCTCGATCAGGAGGACTACGTCATACATGAGGCGGCTCCTTTTGCAGTCGTCGCACGTGGTGACTCCATCCTGCCACCGTTGCGGTAAGGCGTGGTCAGCGCGCGCCGAGGACTTCGGCGAGGTCATAGCTGACCGGTTCGTCGAGCTGGTCGTACGTGCACGACTCCGGGGTCCGGTCGGGCCGCCACCGCTTGAACTGCGCGGTGTGCCGGAACCGGGTGCCCTCCATGTGGTCGTAGCCGACCTCGCACACCAGGACGGGGTCGATCGGCTCCCAGCTGAGGTCCTTGCCGGCGTTCCAGCGCGACACCGCGCCCGGTCTCCGTTCGCCCTCCGCGGCACCGCTGGCCCAGTCGCCCCACGGGTGCTGGTCCGGCGCGATCCGCAGCGGGGCGAGCTCGTCGATCAGCTCGGCCCGGCGGGCGGCCGCGAACGCAGCAGACACCCCGACGTGCTGCAGCCCGCCGTCGGCGTCGTACAGGCCGAGCAGCAGCGACCCGAGCAGTGGGCGCTCGGGCTTCGACGTCTTGTGCAGCCGGTAGCCGGCGACCACGCAGTCGGCGGTGCGTACGTGCTTGATCTTCAGCATCGTCCGGGCGCCCGGCTCGTACGCCGACGTCATCGGTTTCGCAACCACGCCATCGAGCCCGGCGCCCTCGAACTGGCCGAACCACTGCTCGGCCACCGCGGCGTCCAGCGTCGCGACGCTCAGGTGGATCGGGGGTACGACACCCGACATCGCCGACTCGAGCCCGGCCCGGCGCTCGGCCAGCGGACGGTCGACGAACGACTCGTCGCCGAGCGCCAGCAGGTCGAACCCGACGAACCGGGCGGGAGTCTCCTCGGCCAGCTTGCGTACCCGCGACTCGGCCGGGTGGATGCGCTCCAGCAGGCGCTCGAACTCCAGGTGGTCGCCGGTCGCGACGACGATCTCGCCGTCGATGACGCAGCGCTCGGGCAGCGACTCCTTGGCGGCCTCGACCAGCTCGGGGAAGTAACGGGTCAGCGGCCGCTCGTTGCGGCTGCCGAGCTCGACCTCGTCACCGTCGCGGAAGAGGATGCAGCGGAAGCCGTCCCACTTCGGCTCGTAGAGGTAGCCACCCTCGACCTTGTCCGGGGCCGGGATGGCCTTGACCGACTTGGCGAGCATGGGCGACAGCGGCGGGTTGACCGGAAGGTCCATGGGATCAGCCTCGCACCTTTGTGTAGCGACAGAACAGGGAGCCCTCGTCCTCGAGCACATGCCGGAGCAGCATCGCCGCCGGCGGCTGGACCAGCGGACCTCGGGTCATCCGGTAGCCGTCGCCGCCGACGACGTGGGGAGCGATGGTGAGGCACAGGTCGTCGCAACGACCGGATGCCACCAGGTCGTGCATCAGCCGCGGGCCGCCCTCGCACAGGATCCGGTGGAAGCCCTGCCCGCTCAGCAGGTCGACGGCGGTCCGGGCGTCCACCTCGTCGTCGCCTGCGACGACCACCTGGCAACGCTCGCTCAGCCGCTTCCGCTCACCCGCCGGCGCAGCGCGCGACGTGACCACCAGCGTCGGCGCCTCGCCGCCGTCCAGCAGCTCGTCGACGATGCCGAGGGACCGGGAGACGACCGCGATCGCGGGCACCGCGGTCAGCCCCAGGCGGCGGCGCTGGGTGGCGTCGACCTCGTGCGACCGCACCGGTTGGTACCCCTCGGTGCGTGCGGTACCCGCACCCACCAGCACCACGTCGCACAGCGTCCGCAGCAGCTCGAACAGACGCTGGTCGGCCGGCGGGGCGATCGAGCCGGAGCGACCGTCGGGGCCTTGCACCGCGCCGTCGAGCGTGCTGACGAAGTTGGTCCGCACCCAGGTGCGCTCCACCGGGTACGCGTAGAGGCCGGCCAGGTCGTCGTCGGTCAGCGTGGACGGGTCGGTCGGGTAGAGAGACTGCACACACCGATCCTGCCAGCCGGGCGCCGCCGTAGGCTGCGGACGTGCCCGAGCATCTGACCGACCGCGGGCCGCGGGTGCCGGCGGAGCGGTTGGTCGCCGACCTGGTGCCGCCCCCGCGGTTCGACGCCGTGCGGTTCGAGACCTACCGGCCGGATCCGGCGCAGCCGAGCCAGGCCGACGCCGTCGATGCGCTGCGGGCCTTCGCGGCGAGCATCGAGGCCGGTGACAGCCGACGCCGGTGGTTCCGCCGGCGGCCCGACGACGGGGCGGGTGGCATCTACCTCGACGGCGGGTACGGCGTGGGTAAGACCCACCTGCTGGCGTCGCTGTGGCAGGTCGCGCCCGCGCCGAAGCTGTTCGCGACATTCGTCGAGCTGACTCACCTGATCGGCGCGCTCGGCTTCGCCAACGCGGTCGAGGAGCTCGGCCGGTTTCGGCTGGTGTGCGTCGACGAGTTCGAGCTGGACGACCCGGGCGACACCGTGCTGGTGTCGACCCTGCTCAGCCGGCTCCGCGAGCAGGGGGTACGGCTCGCCGCGACCTCCAACACGTTGCCCGACCGGCTCGGCGAGGGTCGGTTCGCCGCGGAGGACTTCCTGCGCGAGATCCAGAGCCTGGCGTCCCGGTTCTCGGTGCACCGCATCGACGGCGACGACTACCGGCACCGCGGCCTGCCGGCGGCACCGCCTCCGTACGACGACGATGCCGTCACGGCGTTCGCGAACGGCCGCGCCGGCATCTCGCTCGACCACTTCGTCGACCTGACCCGCCATCTCGCCGGCGTGCACCCGTCCCGGTACGGCGCCCTGGTGGACGGTCTCGAAGCGGTCGCGCTGACCGACGTGCGCACGGTCCACGACCAGGTGGTGGCGCTGCGTCTCGTCGTCCTGGCCGACCGGTTGTACGACCGCGACCTCCCGGTCGTCGCCAGTGGCGTACCCCTGGACCAGGTCTTCGCGCCCGAGCTGCTCCAGGGCGGGTATCGGAAGAAGTACCTGCGGGCGCTCAGCCGGCTGACCGCGCTGGCCCGCGAGGGCTCCTCACGGGTGGGGTGATCGGACATACTGCGGGGCATGGCGAAGAAGTCGAAGAGGGCCACGAAGTCCAGGGCGTCCGCACCGGTCAGTGACCTGCTCCGGCTCCCGCCAGGCCCGGTCGACCTGGCGTCGATCGACGCCAACGGGCACCCGGGTTTCGACGGCGACAAGGCGGCCGGGAAGGCGGCCCTGCCGCTGCTCGCACCGGAGATGGCCGAGCTGCAGGAGCGGCTGTACGCGAACGGGCGGCGCGGTGGGAGGGCCAGCATCCTGCTCGTCCTGCAGGGGATGGACACGTCCGGCAAGGGCGGGACGGTCCGGCACAGCGTCGGCCTGCTGGACCCGCAGGGCGTCGACCTCACGTCGTTCAAGGCGCCCACGCCGGAGGAGAAGCGGCGCGGCTTCCTGTGGCGGATCAAGCAGCGGGTGCCCGGCCCGGGCATGGTCGGCATCTTCGACCGGTCGCACTACGAGGACGTGCTGATCGGCCGGGTCCGCCAGCTCGCGACGCCGTCGACGATCGAGAAGCGCTACGGCTCGATC
>WHTB01000300.1 GCA_009379735.1 Propionibacteriales bacterium | reverse complement strand
GTGGGAGACCTACCTGGTCGAGGGGCTGGAGGACGGCCGGTTCGCCGTGCTGAGCAAGTCCCACCAGGTGCTGGTCGACGGCGCCACGACGCTCGACCTCGGCCAGCTGCTGCTCGACGTCAGCCCCGAGCCGCCGGAGACTGTCGCCGACGAGTGGAGTCCGCAGCCAGGTCCGCGCGCCGCGACCCTGGTCGCGGACGCCGTCGGCGAAGCCCTGCGCCGTCCCGCTCAGGTGGTCGAGACCGTACGAGGCGGAGTCGGCGAGCTCGCTCACCACGCGGCCCGGCTGGCGGGGTTCGTGCAGTCCGCGGCCGGCGCGCTCTCACCGGCCCGCTCGTCGGGTGACGGCCCGCTGGCCGCGGTCCTGTCGCAGCAGCGCCGCTTCGTCACGCTGGAGACCGATCTCGAGGCGTACCGGAAGGTGCGCGCCATGCACGGCGGGACGGTCAACGACGTCGTGCTCGCCATCGTCACCGGCGGTCTCCGCAGCTGGATGATGACGCGGGCCGAAACGGTCCGTGGCAGCAGCCGGGTGCGCGCCCTGGTGCCGATGAGCGTGGTCGACGAGGAGGGCGAGCCGACCAGCCTGGGCAGCCACGTCACGCCGCACCTGCTCTCGCTGCCGGTGGGTGAGGCGAGCCCGGTGATGCGCCTGCACCAGGTGTCGTACGCCCTGAAGGCGCACAAGGAGACCGGCCGCGCGGTGGCGGCGCGCAAGCTCTCCCGGATCAGCGGCTTCGCGCCGTCGACGTTCCATGCCCTGGGCGCCCGGGTCGCGACCGCGTACCCACGCCGCGCTTTCCAGCTGGTGATCACGAACGTGCCGGGACCGCAGTTCCCGCTGTACGCGCTCGGCGCGCGGATGCTGGCGAGCTACCCGGTGCTCCCGCTGCTGCAGGGGCAGGCGGTCGCCGTCGGCGTCACCTCGTACGACGGCAAGGTCTTCTACGGCATCGACGCCGACTACGACGCGATGCCGGACGCCGACGTACTCGGGCAGTGCATCGCCGAGGCGCTCGACGAGCTGGTGGAGACCACGACGACGAGCCGGGCGCGGGCGCCGCGTGGGCGCACCAAGCCGCGGCCGAAGGGGGACGGGTGACATGCGTGTCTACGTGCCGGTGACCCCGGCGGGTCTCCGCGCGCTGGTCGAGTCCGGCGGGCTCGGGCCACCGCCGATCATCGGGTACGCCGTCACTGGACCGCTGCGCGAGTGGTACGCCGCGGGCGACGAGGAGGAGATGGAGTACGCCGCGATGACGCTGGCCGCCCAGGCCGCGCTGCGGTTCCTGGCCGCCGCCGACGACCACCAGATGCAGCGGATGGTGCTGGCCGTCGACACCGGCAACGCCACGCCGGACGAGTCCCAGGGTCGCGGTGCTGTGGTGATCGACGCCGCGGTGGCGCATCGCGAGGTGGTCGCCGTGCACGCCGACACCGCCGAGGCCGAGGCCGACGTCACGGCCGCGGTGGCGGTGGTGCGGGCAGGCGGGCCGCGCGACGACGACGAGCAGTTCGTGGTGGACAGCTGCGAGGCCCACGAGCTGGCCTGGTTCGCGACTCAGGAGGTCGGCGACCTGCTGTCATGAGCCGACGCCACTGTGTCGCGTTGCTTGTGCAGGATGCGTCCATCGGTGATCGTTGACTCATGCAGGCCATCTGGAAGGGCACGATCTCCTTCGGCATGGTGACGATCCCGGTCAAGGTGTACTCCGCGACCGAGGAGCGTGACGTGTCGTTCCGTCAGGTGCATGACGCCGACTCCGGGCGGATCCGCTACAAGCGGGTGTGCGAGGTGTGCAAGGAGGAGGTGCCGTACTCCGACATCGCCAAGGGCTACGAGATGCCCGACGGCCGGATGGTCGTGCTGGCCAGCGAGGACTTCGCGGCGCTGCCACTGCCGACCGCCAAGGCGATCGAGGTCTTGGAGTTCGTCCCGATCGACCAGGTCGACCCGCTCTACTTCGCCAAGGCCTACTACCTGGCCGCCGACACGGTAGGTGCCAAGCCGTACGTCCTGCTGCGTGACTCGCTGACCGCGAGCGGACAGGTCGCGCTGGTCAAGGTGGCGATCCGGACTCGTGAGGCGCTGGCGCTGCTGCGCGAGAAGGACGGCGCGCTGGTGCTGCAGACCATGCTCTGGCCGGAGGAGGTGCGTGACTCGTCGTTCGCCGTACCCCCGGAGGACGTCGAGGTGCGCGACCAGGAGCGCTCGATGGCGCAGTCGTACATCGCCACCCTGGAGGGTGACTTCGAGCCGTCGCGCTACCACAGCGAGTACCGGGAGGCGCTCGAGGAGATGGTCGAGGCCAAGGCGTCCGGTCTGGAGCCGCTGGAGGAGGACGAGGAGGAGGTCGACGGCGGGGCCGAGGTGGTCGACCTGGTGGCGGCGCTGCGGGCGTCGGTCGCGGCGGCCAAGGAACGGCGTGGTGAGGCCGCCGACGAGTCGGGCAAGGGTCCGGCCAAGAAGGCCGCCGCTTCGAAGAAGTCGGCGGCGAAGAAGGCACCCGCCAAGAAGCCGGCGGCGAAGAAGGCAGCCGCCAAGAAGGCCGCGGCCAAGCGCCCGGCGGCCAAGAAGCAGGCCAAGAAGTCGGCCTGACACCGGCTCGCCTGACGACTTGGGAGTAACCGGGGGTGCGTGCCACGATTGCGGCACGTCGGGACACCCCCGCAGACGCAGCCTAGGCACGGAGCCGACTTCGCATGGATGCCATCACGACTGTTCCCAGTCCGGTCAACGAGCCGAACCTCACCTACGCCCCCGGCACCGCCGAGCGTAAGGAGCTAGAGACACGGCTGAAGGACCTCCAGGCCAAGCAACACCGGCTGACCGCGACCATCGGTGGCCGCAAGGTCAGCGGCGGTGGCGCGGAGATCCCGGTCATGCAGCCGCACAACCACCAGCACGTGCTCGGCGTGATCAAGAACGCCACCAAGAAGGACGCCAAGGCCGCGGTCGACGCCGCCGCAAAGGCGGCTCCGGGCTGGCGGGCGATGAGCTTCGAGGACCGGGCCGCGATCATCCTCAAGGCGGCCGACCTGCTGGCCGGCCCGTGGCGGCAGACGCTCAACGCCGCGACCATGCTGGGCCAGTCGAAGACCGCGTTCCAGGCCGAGATCGACGCCGTCTGTGAGCTGGTCGACTTCTGGCGCTTCAACGTGCACTATGCCCAGCAGATCCTCCGTGAGCAGCCGATCGCGAACTCGCCCGGCATCTGGAACCGCACCGACCACCGCCCGCTCGAGGGTTTCGTCTACGCGGTCACGCCGTTCAACTTCACCGCGATCGCCGGCAACCTGCCGACCGCCCCGGCGCTGATGGGCAACACCGTGATCTGGAAGCCGGCACACAGCCAGCAGCTCGCCGCGCACTTCACCATGGCGCTGCTGGAGGAGGCCGGGCTGCCTCCGGGCGTGATCAACATGCTGCCCGGCGACGGGCTGGCGGTGTCAGACGTCGTCCTCGAGCATCCCGACCTGGCCGGCATCCACTTCACCGGCTCGACGGCGACGTTCCAGCACCTGTGGAGCACGGTCGGCGCCCACATCAGCGGCTACCGCTCGTACCCCCGGATCGTCGGAGAGACCGGCGGCAAGGACTTCGTGGTGGCGCACCCGTCGGCCGACCCCGACGTGACCCGAGTGGCGCTGCTGCGTGGTGCGTTCGAGTACCAGGGACAGAAGTGCTCGGCCGCGTCCCGCGCGTACATCGCCAAGAGTGTGTGGGCGAAGATGCGCGACGATTTCCTTTCCGAGGTGGAGGGGATCAGCGTCGGGGACGTCAATGACTTCGGCAACTTCATGGGCGCCGTGATCGACGACCGGGCGTTCGCGAAACATAAGTTGGCGATCACCCGGGCCAAGCGCAACAAGCACCTCGAGGTGCTCGCCGGTGGCAAGGTCGACGGCTCGGTCGGCTACTTCGTCCGCCCGACCGTGGTGGAGTCGAGCGACCCGACCGACCAGATGTTCGACACCGAGTACTTCGGGCCGATCCTCGCCGTGCACGTGTTCGACGACAAGGACTACGACACGGCCGTCGACCAGATGGAGTCGTTCGCGCCGTACGCCCTGACCGGAGCGATCATCGCCCAGGACCGCGCGGCCGTCGCCAGCGCGCAGGACAAGCTCCGGTTCGCGGCCGGCAACTTCTACATCAACGACAAGCCGACCGGTGCGGTCGTCGGCCAGCAGCCGTTCGGCGGCGCGCGGGCGTCGGGCACCAACGACAAGGCCGGCGCCGCGCAGAACCTGATGCGCTGGACGTCGCCGCGCTCGATCAAGGAGACGTTCAACCCGCCGAAGGACTACCGGTACCCCCACATGGGATGACAATGACTGTCTTCGCAGTTCAGCTCGACTTCGACCAGGACGAGGAGCGCCGGCTCGAGGTGCGTCCGCGGCATCGCGACTACCTCCAGCGGCTCACCGGGGAGGGGCGGCTGCGATCGGCCGGCCCGTTCGCGGACGGTGCGGGGGCGCTGCTCGTGTACGAAGTGACCGACCGCGCCGAGCTCGACGCCGTGCTGGCCGACGACCCGTACTTCAGCGGCCAGCCGGCCGCCACCGTGGCCAGCATCCGCGAGTGGCAGATCCTCCCCCTGGGCTAACCCACCCCGTCGCGTCGAGGTTGCACTTGTGTCCGGGCTCCGGGGTCGTGCCGAGGTTGCGCGTATGTCTGCGCTTGCCGCCCCTGTACGCGCCAGGGCCAGTTGGATGCGCAAAGCTCGACGCGAAGAAGCCGGACATAGGTGCAACCTCGATGTGAGGGTCTGGGACATAGGTGCAACCTCGGCGCGGGGATTTGGGACATGGGTGCAACCTCGGCGCGAAGGGGGCGGCTTAGGGTGGCGGCATGGCCTTGTTCGACGCGGCCCTGCCGGCCGTCGCCACGCACGTCGCTGGGCATCTCGGCTCGTTGCACGCCGCCGAGGGCTACGCGCTGGCGATCTTCGCGCTCGGGCCGTTCGTCGTGCTGGCGATCGTGATCACGATCGTGTCGCGCCGTGACCGCGCCGCCGAGCGGCACGAGCGGCACGAGCGAGCGTCAGGCGATACGTGACGACCGCGTGTCGGACGGCGCGGCGCTGAGCCCCCGCAGGATCGCCGCCCCACAGACCGTGCAGGCCAGCTCGGCCCCGT
>WHTB01000092.1 GCA_009379735.1 Propionibacteriales bacterium | reverse complement strand
GCCGACGATCACCGGGCCGGTGATGATGCCGAGGCGTGCCCATGCCCCGCCGAGGCTGGCGCCAAGGGCACGCACCCGGGTGGGGTACAGCTCAGGGGTGTAGAGGTAGAGGCTGATGTTCGCGGCGAAAAGGAAGACAGCTGCCACCGTCGTCCACACCGCGACCTCCGTTCCCGTCCGCGCACCGACCGATGCCAGGACGACCAGCGCGGCGGCGGATATCGCGAACGCGCCGAACAGGCACACGCGGCGACCGAGCTTGTCGATCAGCAGGGCCACCGCGAGGCACCCGACGAAGCCGGACCCCATGGCGAGCAGCGAGTAGTTCAACGCCGTCGACAGCTCAAGGCCGTACACCGACACGTAGATGGTCGGCAGCCACGCTGTGATGCCGTAGTTGGCCAGGAACCCGAAAAACCACAGCGCGGAGACAACGACGGTGCGCCGTCGGTATTTCCCTGTGACCAGATCGCGCAGGCTGCCTTTGGGCTCCACCTTGCCGTGGGCGGCGTTCTGCACCGGCTCGGGCAGCGGCTTCTTGGTGGACGCGGCGACGTTCGACTCGATCCACGCGAGCGACTTCTCCGCACCCTGCAGGTCGCCGTGCGCGAGCAGCCACCGTGGTGATTCGGGGACTGCCTTGACGATCAGCAGGGCGAGCACCCCTGGGACCGCGCCGATCAGGTACAGCCAGCGCCAACCAAAGTTGGGCACCACCCACGCCGAGATGACCGCGGCGAACAGCAGCCCCGCAGGGAACACCAGCTCGTACAGCAGCACGAACCGCCCGCGTCCCTTCGCCTTGGCCAGCTCGCCGATGTAGGCGGCGGCGACGGGGACCTCGCCACCGATACCGATACCTTGCACGAACCGGAATACCACGAAGGCGGCGAAGCCAGGGCTGACGGCGAGCAGCAGGCTGGCGATCGCGGTAACGACCATGGCGAGGACGACGACCCGGACGCGGCCGATCCGGTCGGCCAGCCAGCCCGCTCCGAGCGCGCCGAGAAGCATGCCGACGGAGCCCGATGTCACCGCCGCGGTCATCATGAACGGCGTCAGCGACCACTCTTCGCCGATGACCGGCAGCGTGTAGGCCACGAGGAGTTGGTCGAACGCCTCGAAGAACGTGACCACGCCGATGAGCAGGCGGATCTTGACGTGCCACAGCGAGTGCGGCAGCCGTTCGATGCGGGCCGCGATACCGGCGCGCGTGGCGGGTGACGATGACATCGTTGTCATTGTTGCTCCCTGCGGTGGTGAGTGGGGGACAGTGCGCGGTGGACTTCGGCCGCCCGATGGCGAACGGCGGCCCAGTCCTGGGAGAGTCCGCACACGTTTTCAGCGCCGACAACGGCACCGAGCCTGTATCCGGTCGCGATCTCGGCCGCGAGATGAGGGCTCTCGCCGAAGCCGAGGAGCGCGGTCGAGGATGCGGGAACACCGCATCGGCGCTCGAGATAGTCCATGGCGCCTGCCACGTCGGCGACAAGGTCGGCGTGTCGCAACCGACGCCACGCCGACCTGGCGAGATCAGGCTGGTCTGTGGTGAACGCCCGCCCGCCGGTCTGGTAGTAGAGGATCGGTGCGACGGCGAGATGCCCGTGCCGGGCGAGCTCGCGGCAGCAGTCCTCGATCGGTGCGGTGAGTCCGTAGGCGTCGTGGAGGACGACGACGGCGGTCTCGGCGAGCCGGTCGGGGAAGCGGACGAACAGCGGTGCGACCGTTTCCAGCACCCGCCTGCGCCGGTTGGCGGGGCCGTGTGCGTGATGGTGGCGCTCGGCCACGGTTGCCGGTGCGGACATCGATGGCTCCTTCACGCTCAGTCGGCTGCGGGGACGTGGACCGGAGGCACGAACGGTGCCGGTGTGGGCTCCAGCGCGGTGACGTCGACCTCGATGACTGCCGGGCCGTGCTGCGACAGCGCCTTGGCGAGCGAGTCCGCGAAGTCTTCCGCGTGCCGCACCAACAGGTACGGCAGGTCGAGCGAGCGGGACAACTGACCGAAGTCCGGGGTGTACAGGTCGACGCCGCTGCGCCGCTCGCTGTGCCGGTCCTGCATGTTGCGCAGGACGCCGTAGCCGCCGTCGTTGAACAGCACGAGCACCAGCCACGGCCGCTCTTGCGCGAGGGTGGCCAGCTCCCCGAGATGCACGGCAAGCCCGCCGTCACCCGCGATAACGGCCGTCGGGGCGTCCGGGTTCGCGATGGCAGCGCCGATGCCGGTGGCAAGGCCCTGACCGATCCCGCCGCCGACCGGGAACAGGTTCGTTGCCGGGTGGTGGATGTCGAGCAGCCGGTTGCCCCACTGGCTGGACGGGATCGTCACGTCCCGCGCGATGACGGACTCGCGGGGCAGCTGCTCGCGCAGGGCGTCGCAGATGAGTGCGTACGGCCCGATCACCGCCCGCAGCTGCTCGCGGACCGCGCGGCGAGTGGTGACGACCCGCTCGCGCCAGCCGGGCTCGGGACGCGGCTCGCCCAGCGCGGTGAGCAGTGCGTCGAGCGTCGGAGCGGCCTCGCCGTGCAGGCCGACCGTCGCGGGGTACACCCGGCCGATCGCCGCCGGGTCTACGTCGATCTGGATGTGCTCGCGGGGCACCTCGAGTCCGTAGTGCCTGGTCTCGTTCGACCGGAAGTGGGTGCCGACGGAGATCAGCAGGTCGGCGTCGGCAAGCAGCCCGGCGCCGTCCTGGCTGCTCGCGAAGTTGCCGACGACCAGGTCGTGGTCCTCGTCGATGCTGCCGCGCCCGGAGTTGCTGGTGAAGACCGCAGCCCCGAGCCGTTCGGCCAGCGCGCGCAGCTGTTCGCGGGCCGCCGTGGCGCCGCCGCCCGCCCAGATGACCGGTCGGTGTGCCGCTGCGATGACGTCGGCGGCGCGGCGCACGGCATCCGGGTCTGGCGTGGCAGGCCGCGACGTCACCCGCGGCGCCGGGGCGCCGAGTTCGTGGCGGGCGTACTGCAGGTCGATCGGCCACTCCACGCTCGCAGGGCCGGTTGGCACCGCAAGAGCCGCGGCTATCGCGTCGCGCAGGGTGTTCTCCCCTGTTGCCGCGGCGGTCATGGTCGCCGCGTGCTTCGAGATCGCGGTGAGCATGCCCAGCTGGTCGCGGGTTTCATGAATAACACCGCGCACGCCGCGGCCATGACCGAGGAACTCGGAGTCGATCTGCCCGGTCACGTGGAGCACCGGGCTGCCAGCGGTCAGCGCCTCGACCAGCGAGCCAGCGGCGTTGCCCGCTCCGGTGCCGGTGCTGGTGATCGCCACGCCCAGCCCTCCCCCGCCGGCTACGTCCTCATTGGCGGGGGAACCCCCACCGCGGGCGCGGGCGTAGCCGTCGGCGGCGTTCACCGCGGCGGCCTCGTGCCTCACCGGCACGAAGCGCAGCTCGCGGGCAACGGCTTCGACCAGCGGCAGGTTGTGCACGCTCACCACGCCGAACGCGGTATCCACGCCGTGCTCGCGCATCAGGTGCACCAGCAGGTCGCCGCCTGTCGGATGAGGCATGATCGTTCCCTTCTAGACGTAGCGAGCGACGCCGCCGCCGACGTCGATGGCGGAGCCGGTGATGTAGGAGGCGCGCGGCGAGAGCAGCGCGAGGATCGGAAAGGCGACCTCGTCGGCCGTGCCGAGCCTGCCGAGCGGAATGCCACGGTCCCGCGCGAGCTCGGCGGTCCAGTCGTCCCAGGTCAGATTGGTGTCGGAGTCCTCGTAGCGGCGACGCCACTGGCCGGTGTCGACCAGACCGAGGCATACCGAGTTGACCCGGATGCCGCAGGGCGCGAGCTCGGCCGCCAGGGTCTTCGACAGGTTCAGCAGGGCAGCCCGCGCCGCGGAGGTGGCGGCGAGCTTCGACTCGGGCTGGCGGGAGAGGATCGCGTTGACGTTGACGACGGCTGGCGCCGTTGACCGCCGCAGGTGGTGCTCGGCGGCGCGGACGACGTGCAGCACGCTGAAGATCTTGAGTTCGAGTTCGGCCCGCCACTGCGCGTCCGACGTCTCCTCGATGCGTGCGAGCAGCGACCGGCCCGCGTTGTTCACGACCCCGTCAATACCGCCCAGGTCCGCGGCGGCGGTGTCCACGAAGGACGCCACAGCGTCGGCGTCGAGCACATCGCACGCGGCGGTGAACACCCGCGCCTTGTCCGTCTTGGGCAACGTGGCAAGGGCAGCGGCGAGCCGGGTCTTGTCGCGGGCGCACGCTGCGACGTGCGCGCCCTCGGCGAGCAGCGCCTTCGCCGTCGCCAGTCCGACGCCGGAGCTGGCGCCGGTGACCACGACGGTCTTGCCTGCGAGTGCGAGGTCCATGAGGACACCGTGCTTTCTAGTGAAAGATGAATCCGCCGTTGACGACGAGGGTCTGGCCGGTGATGTAGGAGGCGGCGTCGGAGAGCAGGAACGTGACCGCTCCGACCAGGTCCTCCGGCTGCTGCGTGCGGGCGATCGCGCGGTTGCTGGCGTAGAGGTCGTGCCGCTCCCGTGGGATCGCCTCCGTGGCCTCGACCTCGGTGAGTCCGGGTGCGACGGCGTTGACCGTCACCCCGTCCGGCCCGCCGTCGCGTGCCATCGCCCTGGTCATGGCGATGACCGCGCCTTTGGACGTGACGTAGTGCGCCAGTCGCGGCGAGCCGTACAGCGCGGCGTCCGATGCGAGGTTGACGATCCGCCCCGAGGTCGCCGCCAGCTGCGGGTACAGCGCGCGGGAGACCAGCCATGGCCCGCGAGCGTTGATCGCCATCAGGCGGTCCCAGTCGGCGACGTCGATCTCGGCGAAATGCTTGCCGCCGACGCCGTCGGCCAGCGCGGCGTTGTTCACCAGCCCGTGCAGGCCCCCGGTCGCGGCCGCCCGGTCGGCCAGCCGCTGGACGGAGTCCGGGTCGGCGACGTCGGTGTCGAGGCGGGTGACCGGCACACCGAGTGCCTCGAGTCGGGCGGTCGCGTGCCCGGCGCGCTCGGGGTCGCGCTCGGCGACGACCACCGACCCACCGGCCTCCCCGATCGCCGCTGCGATGGCGAACCCGAGGCCGCGGCCGGCTCCGGTGACGACGATCCGCTTGCCGTGTAGGGACATCAGGCACCTCCCACCGGAGCAGCACTATCTACTGTGGATAGAAAATCGGCGACGGCGGAGTTGAACGCCGCTGGGTGTTCCTGGTTGGCGGCGTGGCCGCCGGGGATGATCCGGAATTCGGCGCCGGGGATGCCCGTCGCCAGCGCGCGGCTCTCGTCGACGCCGGTGACCGCGTCCTGTGCCCCGACGAGCACCAGCGTCGGCACGCTGACGTGCTGGAGTGCGTCGGAGTGGTCGGTCGCGGCCATGGAGTTCACGGCGGCCGCGTAGCCGGTCGCCCGCAGCTCGCTCATGATCGTCACGACCTGCTCGACGACCCCTGGGTCGGCGTCAGGGGCAGTCAGCCGGGGGCCACGGCGGCGGGCGAACTCGGCCGGACCCAGCTCGGCCCGCTCCCTGGCCCGGGCGTGCATCCGGCTCGCGGACTCCGGTGTGGTGCCCGAGCCGCGGGTAGAGTCGGCCAGCACGAGGGAGCGCACCCGGTCGGGGTGCAGCAGGGCGGCACGCGTCGCGATGACGCCGCCCCACGACACCCCGACCAGGTGTGCCCCTTCAAGCCCGAGCACGTCCAGCACACCCACGACGCTGTCGGCGTAGCCGGACATGCCCGAGTGCTGCACCGGGTCGGCGGAGCCGCCGTAACCGGGAGCGTCCCACGCGAACACACGATGACGTTCGCCGAGGGCGGGAAGCTGGGAGGTGAAAGACCGGCTCGACCCGCCGATGCCGTGCAGCAGCAGCACGGGGCTGCCCGACGTCCCGGCGTGCCGGAGGTGGATGCCGTCAATCTTCATCGGAACGCTCCCTCCGGAGTGGCCAGCGCGCCGATCGCCGACAGCACGGCATAGGGCACGACTTGGCTGCTCGTCGGCGTCTCCTGCGAAGGGTGGTTGCGGATCTCGAAGCGGTAGCGGCCCGCCGCGCCCTCGGCGGTGATGACGTGCGAGGTGGTCTCGGCGCAGGGGTCCGCGACTACCGCGGTCTCGACGACGTCCCAGTCCCCCGCGGCCAGCGCCACCGACGCCGCGACGTTGGCCGACTTCGGGAACGCGGCGGTGACCTTGCGTGCGGGGCCGCGCATCAGCTCGACAGGGGTGTCAGCCGTGCGCAGCCGCTCGGCTTCCGCATCGCTCATCCACGGCTGCACCAGGCTCGCCGCGCGTTTGGTGGTGACCAGCTCGACATGGTGCAGCCCCATCCGCGCGGCGGCCCGCAGCAGGTCAAGTCCGCCGATCGCGCCGGTCGACAGGTGCGGCACACCGGGTCCCGCAGCACGTAGCCGCTCGTGCAGCTCCTCGTCGGCGAGCGCGCCAACGGACACCACAAGGAGGTCCCGCCCCGCGTCGAGCACCTGCGGCCCGAGCTCGGCCAACGCCTGATGCCCTGCGGCCTCCACCACCAGGTCCGATGCCTCGATCAGCTCGCCGACGGGCAGCACGGGCAGCCCGTCCGGCTGAGCGGGGTCCGAGACTCCGGTCAGCCGTGCACCGGGCACCGCGCCGTCCCGCAACGCGGCTGCGACGACGGACCCGATCGAGCCCGCGCCGATCACGCCGACCCTCATGACAGCCACCACGCCGTGTAGCCCGGATCCGGGACACCACGCATGTGCGCGCGGACGTCCTTCGATGGCGGCCCCGCGGTGCCCCACAGATCGGACAGCTCAGGGGTGCGCCGCCAGACGCGGCACAGCCAGGCATCCTCCACGATCTGCTCGACCTCGGAGGTGTACTCGCACACCAGCCCGGCCGGATCGGCGAAGTAGCTGAAGGTGTTGTTACCTGGCCCGTGCCTGCCGGGACCCCACAGCGGGCTGATGCCGTGGTGGCGCAACCGCCCGATGCCGCGCATGAAGTGGTCGAACGACGGCATCTCGTAGGCGACGTGGTTGATCGACGTGAACTCGGCCTGGTTGAACGCGATCACGTGGTGGTCGGCGTTGCAGCGCAGGAACGCCATCTGGTGCTCCGACCAGTCGGAGATGCGCATGCCCAAGCACACGCGTGTAGAACTCGCACGCGGCGTCGATGTCGGTGGTGTTGAGCACCACGTGCGCGATCTTGCGGGGCACTGCGGGGTGGCCGTCCGGGTCACGGGGGACGACGGCGTCGGTGTCCGATGACAGCTCGACGAGCCTGCCCTCCTGGTCGGCGAACCGCAGGCCGTAGCCGCCGCCGACCTGGTCAAGCTTGCCCGGCTCGGTGACAAGGGCGACGCCGTGTGCGGCGAGCCGGGACGCCGCATCGTCGACCTCACGCGGGGTGCGGACGGCGAAGGCGATCTTGCCGAGGGCGTTCTGCTCGGCCTGCTGGAGCTGCAACACGTGGTGCTCGCTGCCGGTACCGCGCAGCCAGACGGACCCTTCGCCGTGCTCGACCGGCTGCAGGCCCCAGACCTCGTGATAGAAGTCCGCGGAGTCGGCATGCGCGATGGAGCGCAGGGTGACCGAGCGCAGCGAGTGCGGCCGCGCGATCGGGGGGTGGTTCGACATCGTCGGGCTCCTGGCGTCAGCGGGCCGCGGCAAGCGCGGGGCGGGTGGTGGTCTGCTCGGCGAGGGCGGCGGCCTGGCGCTGCGCCTCGCGCTTGAGGATCCGGCGCATCCGCACCAGCGCGACGTCGTGCTGGTAGAGGTTCTCCCGATCCCAGGCGTCGGCTGGCATGGCCTCGGCCATCACCCTGTCCTGCTCGAGGACCTGCCAGTGTCTGGCTTCGAGGCGGTGCTTGTAGAGAAACCGCCAGCTGTCGCGTTCCCAGCCGCTGACATTGCGGCAGCGCCAGAAGAACCCCACGTGCTGGTTCTCGTTGATCGCGGTCAGGCAGGCGACGATGGTGAACGAGCCGCCGGGGCCCGCGCTGTCCGGGTACGGGATATCCAGTGTGACCGCCTGCAGTCCGGTGTCGACCCACTCGACCCAGTCGAAGTTCACGTCACGCTGGTCGGTCTTCTCGAAGACGAAGCCGGTGTCGGTGTCGCGGATCTGGAACTGCGCCTCCCGCTTGCCGCTGTGCATGGTGTGGCTGTTGTGGTGCAGGAACGCGCCGTGCATCGGGTCGAGCACGTTGTCAAGCGAGTACAGGTACGGGCAGTCCCATTCGATGTAGCAGAGGAAGTGTTCCCAGTCTCCACCAGCGATGGGATCGGGGAGCCGCAGCGGCGTTGGTTCCGCCTGCTCGTCGAGGCCGAACCAGGCGAAGACCGCTCCGGCGTGCTCCTCGGCAGGGAACGTCCGCAGCGCACGCCGTCCCTCCAGCGCACAGCCGGGGCTCCCCGGGACCGAGACCACGACACCGTCGGCGTCGACCTGCACACCGTGGTAGTTGCAGGCGATCCGGTCGCCCATGTGCACACCGAGCGACAGGGGCGCCGCGCGGTGCGGGCAGCGGTCCTCCTGGACGTGCACGGCACCGGACGCGTCGCGCCAGAGCACGAGCTGCTCCCCTGCCCGCTCGAGCCGGGTCAGCTCGCCGCGCCGGACCTGGGCGGACGGGCACAGCGGGTACCACCGGTCGCGCAGCCCCAGCTCGAGCAGGCCGTCGGGGGTGTGGAGGTGGTTGGTCATGTCGGTCAGGCCTCCTTCGCGCCGAGCCGGGCGAGCTCGGCGGTGAACGTGGCTTCGGTCCAGTCGGCGCCGTCGGCGGGCCGCACCCCCGATGAGTTGAGCGCGGTCACGACCCCGGCCAGGTCGTGCACGCCGCGGGCGTAGACGGCCTCCAGCTCGTCGGCGAAGGCGTCCTCGTAGCTGGTGGTCGGGCGGGTCCTGGTCTGGACCCCGTTGTTGTTCAGCGGCATGGGGTTCTCCGTGGTTACGAGGCGTGGGCGAGGGTCTGGGTCCCGAGCTCGGTCAGCCGGGCGGGACGACGGTGGTCATGACGCTCACCCCAGGTCCAGCACGAGCTCGGCGGAGCGGCACCGGGAGACGCAGGGAAGCATCGTGGCGTTGGCCGCCTTCTCGGCATCGCTGAGCACGAAGTCGCGGTGGTCCGGCTCGCCGTCCAGCACCTTGGTCTCGCAGCTGCCGCAGACGCCTTCCTGGCAGGAGAACGGCACGTCCATCCCGGCGAGCGTCAGCGCGTCAAGTACGGACACGTCGGGCTCGACCCGCACCCTGGTCCCCGACCCCGCGCAGACGACGTCGAACGCCGAGTCCGCTGTGGACGGTGCGGCCGCCGCGGCTGGCTTGAACCGCTCGACGTGCACCTGCGCGGGGTCCGGCGCCGCGGCCTCCACCGCCGCGATCAACGGCTCGGGACCGCAGCAGTACACCGCGGTACCGGCGGAGACACCTGCCAGGACCGTCGAGAGGTCGGGCGGGCCACCCCGCTCGTCGTCGGCGTGCACGGTGAGCCGGTCGATGTCCAGCTCGGAGAGGAAGGCCATGGAGCTTCGGGATCGGCCGCAGTAGAACATCCGCCACGACGCGCCCTGCGCTGTGAGCGACCGGGCCATCGCCAACAGCGGCGTGATGCCGATGCCGCCCGCGATCAGCAGGTACTCCTCGGCGCCGGCGAGGGCGAAGTTGTTCCTCGGGCCGTCGACCTCGAGCACCGTGCCAGCGGTCAGCCGCTCGTGCACCCAGGAGCTGCCGCCGCGCGACGCAGGCTCGCGCAGCACAGCGACGGTCCAGGTGTGCCGGTCGGCAGGATCGCCGCACAGCGAGTACTGCCGGGTCAGGCCGTTCGGCAGGTGGAGCGACAGGTGCGCGCCGGGTTCCCAGCCGCCCAGCTCGGCGCCGCCGGGGTCGCACAGCTCGAGCCGCACGACGCCGTCGGCCAGCCAGGTCGTCCGGTGCACCCGCACGGTCGTGGACATGTCCTCACCCCGATCTCGACGTCCGGTCAGTGCCGAGTCACGCCGTGCATCGGCGAGGTCGGCGGGTAGGTGGGCAGCTGGGGCGTCGGCGAGCCGATGACCACGCAGAACAGCGCGTCGACGTCGCCGATGTTGCGCAGGCTGCGCGGCACACCGGCCGGCACGCGGATCAGGTCTCGGTAGCCGAGTTCGCGGCTGGCGGTCTTGGTGCCGTCCTCGACGTCGTGGACCGTGACCTCGAGGGTGCCCTCCAGGACGAAGAAGACCTCCTCGACGTCGTGGTGGGTGTGCTCCGGCCCGCTGGCGCCGACCGGCAGCCGCATGTTGGAGAACGTGAAGTGCTCCGCGGGCAGGATGCGGTCGTCGCCGTCGTGGTTCCCGGTTGCGCCAGACCCGATGTAGCGGATCTGCGCCCGACGGAACTCGTCGCCCGCCTCGGCCTGAAAGCCGAGCGTGTCCCAGTCCTCGTGCCGCGACCGCCTGCTCGCGATGCAGGAGTCGATCAGCTCTTCCAGGTGGCCGGTCGTGGTCGGAGCGCTCATCGGGTTGCACCTCTTCAAATCTCTTAGGTCTAAACGAACTTCGCAGACTGTTTTAGCACTAAGGTGTGATGGACGCAATCCCCAGCGCAAAATTACCACGAACATCCGACTGACAAGCGACTTCAGTGACACGTCTTGGCAAGCAGTTACCTTAGCGCTAAGGTTTTATGTCATGATGACGCGAAACGGCGAGCTGCTAGGGGCTGGACGATGGCTGACAGGAGGCGGCGGGACGCTCGACTGCGTCGACCCCGCGACCGGAGAGGTCTTCGCCGCCGTCTCCGCGGCGGACGTCGCAGACGTGCACGCGGCAGCGGAGCGAGCGGCCGCCGCGGCGTCCGAGCCGTCGTGGGCTGACCTGCTGCCGCATGAGCGAGCGCGGCTCCTCGTCAGGGTCGCCGACCTCATCGAGCGAGACGCCGAACGGTTGAGCGCACTGCAGACCCGCAACACCGGCAAGACCCTTGCCGAGTCCCGCGCGCTCGTGGCCAGCGCAGCGGGCACGTTCCGGTTCACCGCGGCGGCGTGCGAGACGATGCAGGGTGCGCTCACCCCGCAGCGCGGCCAGCACATCGCGATGAGCCGGTACGAGCCGATCGGAGTCGTCGGCGCCATCACCCCGTGGAACTCGCCGATCGCCAGCGACGCGCAGAAGGTCGCCCCCGCGCTCGCCGCGGGCAACGCCGTGCTGGTCAAGCCGGCCGAGGCGACGCCGCTGGTTTCCCTCGCGCTGGCGGAGCTGATCCTCGAGGCTGGCGTGCCAGCCGGGCTGATGTCGGTGCTGCCAGGACCGGGCGCGGTCGTGGGTGACGCGATCGTGCGTCACCGACGGGTCGGCAAGGTCTCCTTCACCGGCGGCACCGGCACCGGGCGGCTGATCGGACGGATCGCCGCGGAGAAGATCATGCCGGTGAGCATGGAGCTGGGCGGCAAGTCGCCGACGATCGTGTGCGCCGACGCCGACTTGGACCACGCGGTGGCAGGCGTGCTGTACGGGATCTTCTCGTCGACCGGCCAGAGCTGTATCGCGGGCTCACGGATCTTCGTGCACTCCGACGTCTACGACGAGTTCACCGCCCGGCTGGTCGCCGGTGCCCGACGGTTGGTCACCGGGCCGGGTACCGACCCGGCGACGCAGGTCGGGCCACTGGCCACCTTCACGCATCGCGACCGGGTGGCGGCCATGGTTGACCGAGCGCGGGAGGAGGGCGCCGACGTGCTCTGCGGTGGCGGACTCCCCGAGAACCCGGAGCTGGCCAGGGGGGCGTACTACCTACCCACGCTGCTCGCCGGGCTGGCCAATGAGAGCAAGACTTGCCAGGAGGAGATCTTCGGTCCGGTCGGCGCGCTACTGCCCTACACCGACGAGAACGACCTGGTGGCGCAGGCCAACGGGACGGTGTACGGCCTCGCCGCTGGCATCTGGACCCGCGACTACCGCCGCGCGTGGTCGCTTGCCCGCCGCATCGAGGCGGGCACGGTGTGGGTCAACACCTACAAGCAGTTCAGCATCGCGACGCCGTTCTCCGGGCTGAAGGAGAGCGGGATCGGCACCGAGAAGGGACGCGACGGCATCCTGTCGTACATGCGCCAGAAGAGCGTCTACTTCGGACTCGACCCGGAACCCTTGCCCTGGGCGGCCGGGTAGCGCTCCTCGCGATTCTGCAGTTCAGCGAGATCGAGCGACTGCTCTAGCCTGCTAAGCAACCTGGCCAGCTGCGTGCGCTCCGTCGAGGTGAGCGCACTGATCATTCGTGCCTCGTTGGCGAAATGCGCCTCGGCGACCTCGTCGACGACAGCGAGCCCCTTGTCCGTCAACGCCACGTAGACGACCCGGCGGTCATCCGGGTCACGGTCACGGCGGACAAGACCTTCCTTTTCCAGGCGATCGACGCGCTGGGTGATGCCACCGGTCGAAACCAGACTCGTGTCCGCCAACTGACCCGCGGTGCACCGGTAAGGGGACCCCTGCCTGCGCAACGCTGCCAGCACACTGAACGACGAGATCGACAGATCGAAGTCAAGGAAAAGCCTGGCCAGCTGCTCCTGATAGCGGTTGAACGACCTGTGCAGTCTGCCGAACACGGCCAGGGCCGACGCATCGACGTCTGGCCTTTCGCGCCGCCACTGCTCAAGCATCAGATCGACCGCATCCGACTGCGCGGTCGGGCGCCGTGCCATACCGCCCCCTCACAAATTAGCTACGCACTAAGAATACTTCAGCCTAAGATAACTCCGCCCTCGGCGCACCCGGCGATTTTTGAACACGGGTACCAGCCCGAGTTCGGCGCCCGGCCGCTACGCAGGACCATCCAGCGCGAGGTCGACGACCGGCTCGCCGACCTGCTGCTTGACGGTCGGCTGGACCCTGGCGGGCACGTCCGGGTCGACGTCGACACCGTCAGTCCCTAGTCCAGCAGCGCGTCTGAGCGGACGCGTGTGGTCTCGCTTTCGATGTGCTCAGGGAGGGCTCGGCCGAAGAGTTGGCGTGTGCGGGCGAGCCGGCCGATGACGCCGGGTTGCTCGGTGTAGGCGAATATGGCGGCGTGTCGCGGGGTGGAGTCGGCGCTGACCCTGGTGACCCGGTGCAGGGAGTAGCGGCCGCGGAAGATCTGCATGTCGCCCGGTCGCAGTTGCAGGGTGCGTACGCCGAGCTGGCCGTCGAGCAGGGCACCGCCTTCGAGCACGGCCTGGATCGCGTCGAAGCCTTCCTCGGTGGCCGATCGGATGCCTGGCACGTACTGGAAGAGCCCTCCACCATCGGGTTCGTCGATGAGGAGGGTCACGGCGAAATCGTTGGTGTCGAAGTGCCAGCTGAACTCCTGACCGGGATCGAGGATGTTGGCGGTAAGTCCGGCGAGCGGGTCGGCGTAGCAGTACAGCTGGGGAATCTCCAGGCTCTCGGCGATGAACGCCGTCAGCTCGGCAGAGGCGAACAGTTCTTTCATGGGGCCGTCGTCCGACCATGCGTCGCCGGGGATGAATCCGCTTGAGCGTTCCAGGAATGTGTTCACCGGGTGGCGCTCGGGATACCTGACTTCCGCAGCTTGTAGGCAGATGATCAAGCTTTTTTGGGTGTTGAGCTGCGGTTTTGCTGCACGGCCTTGATCGTGGTCGTGTGTCTACAAATGATCTTGCTTATGGGTTCCTGGGGGTGAAGTCGAAGAAGCGGGGTGGTTCGGGGAGATGCAGGTCGCGCAGGATCTGCTTGTGGCGGGCGGTGAGCTCGCTGCGCTGGGCGATGGTGCCTTCGGCGGTGCGCAGGGTGACGAGGTGGAGGCGTTGCAGTTCGTC
>WHTB01000324.1 GCA_009379735.1 Propionibacteriales bacterium | reverse complement strand
CGTACGCCCGGAGCCCGGCGATGATCTCGACCGAGGGGGTGATCGAGAACCGCGACCGCCCGAGACTCTCGAGCGACATCGGAATGTAGACGCCCACGCGTGCTCCTCCCCGTCGTACGTACCGAGGCTCTCATGTCCAAGGGGCGGGTTCGAGCCTCCTCGAATCAGTGGTACCGCGGGCCGGGTGGGCGTTGGCTCACCGCACATCCCACGAGAGGAACCCACGATGACCACTTCACCCCTGCCGGGCTCGGCCGCCGGGCCTTCGTAGCCGGCACCGCCGGAGTCGGCCTCGCGGCGCTGACCGGCCTCACCGGCCGGGCCAGCGCGGCCACAGCCTCCGATCCGGCGACCCGAGAGGTGGTCATCGTCGGCGCGAACCCCGGCCTACAGCTGTTCGACGGGGACGAGGTCACTGCGTACGTGTCGACCTGGCGGGTGGACTGGTCGCCGCACGGCGCCGGCACTGCGTTGGTGCTGTGGCATCAGGGGGAGGTGCACGTGTACGGGGCGGACCTCGTGCTCGCGTCCTGGCTCGAACGCGAGTTCACCCGGTTCTTCCCGGAGGTCGCCGAGCTGCCGTGGCCCGAGCCGTCGCTGCACGAGCGGCCGGTCCACGTGGACATCGACCTCGCCCGCGGGATGCGGGCCCGGGCCGGCGAGGTGGCGGTAGAGATGTCCGACGTGCTGGACCGTCGAGCGTTCGCCACCGACGACTTCCCGCTCGGCGGCGTGCCGCACAGCCTGAGCCTGGTGATCGGTCCGTGCGACCGGGGGCGGATCGAGTCGCGCGGGCGCCGGCTGCCGGGCACGCCGCAGGTGGGAGGCACGCCGACCCGGCCGTCGTCGTCGGCGTTCGTGACCGAGGCCGAGGTCTGGCGCCGCTGACTGGGCGGCGTTGGTCCCGTCGTTGATTGGTACGGGGGCGCCCCGTTCCAGACCTATTGGAACGGGGCGCCCCCGTACCAGAAAAAAGCGGGCGGGTGGGGGCGTCGGTCAGGACCAGGCGGGGTTCCAGCCGTCGACATCTGACGGCGGGCGGCCCGCCGGGCCGGAGTAGAGCGCCGACGGGCGGACCAGTCGGCCGGTGCGCTTCTGCTCGAGGATGTGTGCACTCCAGCCGGCCGTACGGGCACAGGTGAACATCGACGTGAACAGGTGCGCCGGCACCTCGGCGAAGTCGAGCACGATCGCCGCCCAGAACTCCACGTTGGTCTCGAGCACCCGGTCGGGACGCCGGGACCGGAGCTCCTCGAGCGCGGCCTGCTCCAGCGCCTCAGCGACCTCGTACCGTGGCGCCGCCAGCTCGCGGGCGGTACGCCGGAGCACCCGCGCCCGCGGGTCCTCGGCCCGGTAGACCCGGTGCCCGAAGCCCATCAGCCGCTCCCCGCCGTCTAGCAGCCGCTTGACATACGGCGCCGCCTCGCCGCGGCGCTCGACCTCCTCGATCATGTGCAGCACCCGTGACGGAGCACCGCCGTGCAACGGCCCGGACATCGCGCCGACCGCGGCCGACAGCGACGCCGCCACGTCAGCACCGGTCGACGCGACCACCCGCGCGGTGAACGTCGACGCGTTCATGCCGTGCTCGGCGGCCGAGCCCCAGTACGCGTCGACCGCCCTGACATGCCGGGGATCGGGCTCGCCGCGCCAGCGGGTCATGAACCGCTCGGCGATCGTCGCGGCCTGGTCGACCCGGTCCTGCGGCACCATCGGCAGCCCGACGCCGCGGGCAGCCTGGGCGACGTACGACAGCACCATCACGGCGGTCCGCGCGAGGTCGGTGCGCGCCTGCGCGTCGTCGATGTCGTACAGCGGCTGCAGGCCCCACGCCGGCGCGGTCATCGCGATCGCGCTCTGCACGTCGACCCGGATATCGCCTGAGTGCACGGGGATCGGGTACGGCTCCGCCGGCGGCAGACCGGGCTCGAACGCGCCGTCGACCAGGAGGCCCCAGATCTTCTCGAACGGTACGTGCCCGACCAGGTCCTCGATGTCGACGCCGCGGTAGCGCAGGGCCGAACCCGCCTTGTCCGGCTCGGCGATCTCGGTCTCGAACGCGACGACACCCTCGAGGCCGTGCATGACCTCAGACATGTCGTGCATTGTGCCCTAGGGTCGCCGGTGTGGACGACAAGACGTTGGAGGCTTCACGCAAGGACTACACCTCATCCGGCCTGACCGAGGAGGAGCTGGCCGCCGACCCGTTCACCCAGTTCCGACAGTGGATCAAGCAGGCCCAAGAGGCCGGTCTCTACGAGCCCAACGCGATGGTGCTGACGACGGTCTCGGGAGACGGCGTCCCGTCATCTCGGATGGTGCTGCTGAAGGGTTTCGGGCCGGATGGGTTCGTGTTCTTCACCAACTACGCCTCGCGAAAGGGCACCGACCTGGAGGCCGACGGCCGCTGCGCGTTGCTGTTCCCGTGGCACCCGTTGGAGCGCCAGGTCCGGATCGAGGGTACGGCGTCCCGCCTCGACGAGTCCGCCAGCGACAGCTACTTCGCCAGCCGACCGCGCGGCGCGCAGCTCGGCGCGTGGGCGTCGCCGCAGTCCTCGGTCGTGTCGGGCCGGGAGGTGCTCGACGAGGAGTACGACGAGGTGAGCCGGCGCTTCCCCGGCGACGTGCCGCGCCCGCCGCACTGGGGTGGCTACCGGGTGGTGGCGGCGACGGTGGAGTTCTGGCAGGGCCGGCCGGGCCGGATGCACGACCGGCTGCGCTTCCGTCGTACCCCTGAAGGCTGGACCGTCGAGCGGCTGGCTCCCTGACGTCCACGGACAAGCAGCGACCCGTGGGCTTCCTGCCATCAGGGCAGGGCAGCCGGGGGACTATCCGGCGCGCCCACGGGTCGGGTGACTGCTTGAGTGTCGCCAGCCGCGTCTCGGCGGCATGGCCGGTGTGCTGCTAGCGGGCAGCCACCTCACGAGTCCGCAAAGAAATCATCTGCCAGACCACCTCCTTTCTCGTGTACCCCCGAGGTTACGGCCGCCCTTCTCCCCCGGACAAGGCGTTATCCATAGCGGCGTGGCAGGCTGACCCGGGTGACGATCCGCGGCCGGCTCAGTGCCCTGCTGACCGACATCCGGCCGCTGCAGGTGTCGCCCGACTACCGGCGTCTCTGGTTCGGCACGACGGTGGCGCAGCTGGGTCAGCAGATGGCGACGGTCGCGATCGCGATCCAGGTCTACGACATCACGCGGTCGTCGTTCTCGGTCGGCCTGGTGGGGCTGTTTTCCCTTGTCCCGTTGGTGTTCTTCGGCCTGTACGGTGGTGCGATCGCCGATGCGATGGACCGCCGGAGACTCGCGCTGGTCGCGTCGACCGGTCTCTGGCTGCTGTCGCTCGTCCTCGTCCTGCAGGCCGTCCTCGGGCTGCACCATGTCGGGCTGCTCTACGTGGTGGTCGCGGTGCAGTCGGCCTGCTTCGCGGTCAACAACCCGGCCCGGTCGGCGATCATCCCGCGGCTGCTGCCCCGTGAGCTGCTGCCGGCGGCGAACGCGCTGTCGATGGCGTCGTTCAACCTGGGTTTCACGGTGGGCCCGCTGGTCGGTGCCTACCTGATCCACGTGGGCGACTTCGCCCTGGCGTACGGCGTCGACGCGGTGACGTTCACGGCCTCGCTGTACGCGCTGTTCCGGCTCCCACCGATCCCGCCGGAGGGTGCCGTTCGCCGGGCCGGTCTCGCCTCGGTCCTCGAGGGGCTGCGGTTCCTCCGCACCGCCCCGAACCTGCGGACATCCTTCATCGCCGACATGTGCGCGATGGTGCTGGCCCATCCGCGGGCACTCTTCCCGGCGATGGCGCTGACCGTGTACGCCGGCACCGAGGCAACGGTGGGTCTGCTGCAGTCGGCGCCCGCGATCGGTGCCCTGGTGGCGTTCCTGCTGTCGGGGTGGGTCAGCCGGATCCGGCTGCACGGTCGGGCGATCGTGGTCGCGGTCGTGGTGTACGGCCTGGCCGTCGGTGCGGTCGGGCTGAGCGACGTGCTGTGGTTCGGGGTCGCGTTCCTCGCCGTGTCGGGAGCGGCGGACATGGTGAGCGCGGCGTACCGCTCGACGATGCTGCAGGCGGCCGCGCCGGACGCGATGCGCGGTCGGTTGCAGGGCGTCTTCACGGTGGTGGTGGCCGGCGGGCCGCGGGCCGGCGACTTCGTGCTCGGCTCGGTCGCGTCGGTGACCAGCGAACGGGGGGCGCTGATGATCGGCGGCCTGGCGTGCGTGGTCGGCGTGCTCATCACCGTGCTGCTGCAGCGTCGCTTCCTGACCTACGACGCCCGCCACCCGATCCCCTGACCAGGCCCCCGTCCCCCGGATTCTTCGCGCCGAGGTTGCGCGTATGTCCGGAACCTTCGCGCCGAGGTTGCGCGTATGTCCCACCTACTCGCGTCGACGTTGCGCGTGTGTCCGGACATACGCGCAACCTCGGCGGG
>WHTB01000256.1 GCA_009379735.1 Propionibacteriales bacterium | reverse complement strand
TCGACATCGAGCCGCCCGAACCGGTCGACCGGCAGGTGCTCGACCTCGGCACCCTCGGCGCCGGCCAGCCACTCGGCCGTGTCGAGCACGGCGTGGTGCTCGATCGCGGTGGTCAGGATCCGTCGCTTGCGCGGGTCGGCCACGCGGCGGGTCCAGTACAGGCCCTTCACCGCGAGGTTGTCGGACTCCGTGCCGCCGGAGGTGAAGACCACGTCGCTGGGCCGGGCACCCACCGCAGCCGCCACCTTCTCGCGGGCCTCCTCGACCAGGCGACGAGCCTCGCGGCCGGCGGCGTGCAGCGAGGAGGCGTTGCCGAGCTGGCTCATCAGCTCGGTCGTCACGGCCAGCGACTCGGCCAGCATCGGGGTCGTCGCGGCGTGGTCGAGGTACGAAGTCGGCACGGTCATAGCCGCTCCAGGGTAGTCGGGCCCGGTCAGCCCCTTGGCAGGTCGTCTCGGATCACGGAGTAGACGACCATGTCGTGGTAGCCGCCGCGTCGGAACTGCGCCTGCCGGATGACGCCGTCGCGGCTGAACCCGGCCTTCTCCAGCGCCCGCTGCTCGGGGAGGTTCTCGACGTCGGTGCTCGCCTCGACTCGGACCACATCGCGGTAGAGGTCGAACAGCAGGGCGGCGAGCAGCCGCTGCGCCTCGGCGCCGTACCCCTTGCCCCGGACCTCCCGAACCAGCGAGATGCCGATGTTGACCGCCTTCGACTCAGGGTTGGGGCCGTAGCTCACCTGGTGCCAGCCGACATCGCCGAGGAGTACGCCGTCCGCGCAGCGCTCGACCAGCAGCTTGCCCTTCGTCGAGCCGACCATCCGCCGGCCGTGCGCGAGCTGCTCGGCCAGCGGGTCGGGGGGCGGCAGGCCGAAGTCGTTGAACTCGCTCTGCGCGGCCGGCTTGTCCCAGGCATCGACGAGTACCGCGTCCGCGAGCGTCGCCTCCCGCAGCCGCACCAGCTGCCCGGCCCGCCCCACGGGCTCGGCGGGTGCCGACATCCGGTGGTGCCAGGGATGGTCGGGATAGAGGCGAGTGAGCACGTCGCGCAGCCAGCCGCGGGCCCTCTCGTCGAGCAGCGGCCAGGTCGCGGCGAAGTCGTCGTCGTCCTTCGGACGGGTCAACTTTGCCTTGTACGCAAGGACGATCTCCGGTTTGAGGAACCGGACGCCGGCGTCGTCCACCCACGTCGCATCCCCCAGCGGTACGGCGTAGTCCGGGTCACGCGCGAAGACCCAGGCGCCGTCTCGGCGCTCGGACATGACGAGGTCGGCGACCCACGGCGCACCGGCGTGCTCCCGGAGCCACACCTGCTGCGAGTGCTCGTGCAGGTCCGGCCACGTGTCGGTCACCGGCCGCAGCGCGCCGCCGCCGGCCGACCAGAGGTCGAAGCGACCGGCGAAGTGGCTGCGCAACGCGGGGAGGTCGTCGACGAACAACGCCACATCGATGTCGTCATGCGGGCGGCCGACGCCGGTGAACGCCTCGATCGCGTGACCGCCGGCGACCCACCACGGCGAGTCGATCCCCTTGAGCGCGTCGACCGCCTCGGCCACCTCCCACGGCTGCCACGGCCCGTACAGCCGGAGGAACTCCTGCTCCTCCGGGTCGACCTCTCCCCCGTCGTCAGTCATGGGTCGGATCCTCGCAGCGATGCGGACACGGCGGCAATCCAGATAAGTGTCAGGCGGTTCGTGCGCAGGAGCGCACGAACCGCCTGACCCCACCTAACGGACCCGGATCCGCGGCCCCTGCGTCGCGATCCGGTACCCGTCGACCATCAGTACGGCGGTCAGGTCATGCTCTCCTCGGGGCAGCCGCAGCACGATGCCCTGGTAGTGGTCGTCGTCCCGCCAGGTGAGCGGCACGCGGTCCACCTGGGACCCGTCGGCCGCGGTCACGACCACCTCCGCCGACGCGGCGGGCTCACCGGCGGGCGCACCGTCCAGCCAGAGCATGACCGGGCGGGTGCTGCCGTTGCCGGGGACCTGCCACCGTGGCGACCAGTCGCGATGCAGCACGGTGCGGTTCACCGTCGTCTGGTTGCCGAGCACGTCGACCGCGGTCAGCGCGAGGACGTTCTCGCCCTCGGCCAGGGGTACGTCGGCGGAGAAGCTGCCGTCCTCCCCGACCTTGACCGTGGTGTCGCCCAGCCGCAGCTCGGCGACGCCGGCGAACGGATCGGTCACCAGGCCCGACACGGTCACCGACGACTCGAACGTGCCGCTGAGATCCGCGGGCTGCTGCCAGTCGACCTCCGGCCCGGTCGTGTCGCGGACCACGGAGACGACCTCGGTGGGCGCCGAACCGCCCGCCGCGTTCGCCGCGACCGCGGTCAGCGGGTTGTCGCCCTCGACCAGCGGGACCCACACCGACCAGCTGCCGTCGACCCTGGTCTCGGCGGTGGCGACCTCGGTGCCGTCACGCCGGACGCTGACCGTCGACGGCCAGGCCGCCGTGCCGGACGCCAGCACGGAGTCCGCCGTGGTCAGCGTCTCGTCGACGTCGAGGGTCGGCACGGCGGGTGCGGAGAGCGTGGCGTCCCGCGCCCACTCGACGGCGTTCAGCACGAGCCGACCACCGTCCTCGGTCCAGCCAAGACCCGGACCCTGGGAGCCGGTCACCGCGCTGGCCGACAGCACCAGCTCGATGCTGCCGGTCGTGCGCCAGGAGTAGGCCGCGGCGAGACCGGTCCGCGGGTCGGCGTCCTCGCGGGCGACGGCGAGCTGCGCCAGCGGCGCACCGTCGTACTCCGTGAGCACGCTGTAGTAGCCACCCTCCGACACGATCGTCGACGGGTCGGTGAGCTCACCGAACAGCGGGTGCGCGCCGTCGAAGCCGGTCAGCTGCAACGGCCCTTCGCCGTACCCCTGCGCGCCGACGTCGACCCGGTCCGTGAACTGCTCGAGCAGGCGCACGCCGCCCTGTCCGACACCCCACGTGCCGGTGTAGACGACGCTGACCTGCTCGGCGTCCGCCTCGGCGACCAGCGCGTCGAAGACCGCCTGGCCCGGCGCGCTCGCCCGTGGGCCGGGCCCGTTGACGACGACCACGTCGTATGCCGCGAGGTCGGGCTCGGCCGCCCACGCGACCTCGCCCGCGGCCACGCCGTGGTCGCGCAGGAAGCCCACCAGCGCGCCGTCGGCGTCACCGAGCACGCCGACGTCGAGTGGCTGCAGCGTCACGTCGACGGCCGCCGGCGTGCCCTCCACGACAGTCACCTCGGCCGTGCCGGGCAGGTAGCCGGCCGCGGTCACCGAGACCTGGTAGTCGCCCTCGAGCAGGTCCGCCTGCGCGTAGCGGCCGTCGGCATCGGTGGTGGCCTCCCACTTCTGTGGTCCGGTGGCCGTGAGTACGGCGCCCGCGACGGGTGTCCCGTCGGGACCGCTGACCAGCCCCGACACGTCGCCGCGCGGCAACGCCGTCAGCTCCACGTCGAGCGTGACCTGACCCGCGTCGCTGACGGTGACGGACCGCTCCTCGGTGGCGAAGCCCGTGGCCTCGACCCGGATCGTGTGCGTGCCGTCTGGCAGTCCGAGGGTGTAGGTGCCGTCCTCTCCGGTCGGCGTGCTCGCACCCAGCTCGACCGCGGTGACGGTCGCGCGCTCGACCGGCAGGCCGTCACTCGTGACGGCGCCGGTCACCGAGCCCTGTTGCGCGTCGGCGGCCCAGGCCACGGCGTTCAGGTAGATCCGCTCGGCATCGCCGGTCCACCGCTCGCCCGGGTAGCCGTAGGTGGCCGCGGCCAGCGTCGCGAGGACGACCTCGACGCTGCCCTTCGAGCTGAACGTGTAGCCGACGCCGGACCCGAGGTCGGCACCGTCGGCCACGGACCGCAGACCACCGACCGTCGTGCCGCTGTAGCCGTCGTAGCTGAGGTACTGCTGGTTGCCGCCCGTCGGGTGGCGCATCAGCTCGACCGGCTCGCCGACCGCGAAGCCCGCGAAGATCGGGTGCTCGGACGTCGGCACGTACGCTACCGGGCTCGGCACGAAGCTCGAGTCGATCGTCTCCGGGTCACCCCGCAGGTCGCTCAGGCTGCCGATGGCCCCGCCGCCCCACTGGCCGGCGAACAGCACCGACACCTCGGCCTGCGCCGCCGCGTCGACGACCTGGCCGAACACCGGCAGGTTCGAGCTCGAGACACCGGCGTTCATCACCACCACGTCGAAGTCCGCGACCCGGCCGGCCAGCGTTGCCAGCTGGCTGGTCGTGAACGGCGTCACGGCGTAGCCGTCGTCGGTCAGCAGTCCCTGCACCGCGGACCGATAGTCACCGACGACGGCAACGGCGACCGATTCACGCAGCTGCGCGTCGGCGGTCGTCGTCTGACCCTCGGTCACCTCGATCGTGCGGCGGTCGCGCTGGAAGCCGGCCGCGGACACCTGCAGCGGCCAGTCCCCGACCGGTACGTCGTCGATGCGGTACGTTCCGTCGGCTTCCGTAGTCGCGGACAGCGGCGTGCCATCCAGCAGCACCTCGGCGCCGGCGATCGGCGCACCGTCGGGGTCGGTCACCGTACCTGCGACCACGCCCAACGGGTCGCGGTCGAGCACGATGTCGCGCTGCATCGACTCGCCGGGCTCGACGGTCACCGTGACGTCGGCCGCGGTGTAGCCGAACGTGTCACCGCGCAGCGTCCAGCTGCCCGGGGCGAGCGCCACCAGGAACCCGCCGTCGGCGTCGACGTCGTACGTGCGGCCGGTCTCGACCACCGTCACCGTGCCGGCCAGCGGGCCGGCCGAGCTGCGCAGGGTGCCCTCCACCTCGGCGCCGCCACCGGGTGCGTCCACGGCGTACGCCAGCGCGTTGCGCAGCAGGCGCTCGGCCTCCGGCGTCCACTCGTGACCGGGCTCGGACCCGTACGCCGGGTAGCCGTAGGTGCTCACCGACAGCGTCCCGAGGAGTACGTCGACGCCGGATGCGCCGCGGTCCTGGACGCCGACCAGGCCGCCGCCCTCGGCCTCCTCGGCGGTGACCCGGGCCAGCGTGGTCCCGTCGAACTCGTCGAACCAGGAGTACTCCGCGTCCGCGCCGGTCAGCTCGAACGCTGCCGGCAGACCGGCAGTGACCGGGTGGTCGGGGTTGTCGACCATCGCGGTTACGACGCCGTCGTTGCGACCCTCCTCCGCGACGCCGGGGTTGCCGACGTACTGCTGCAGGTAGCGGAACGACCCACGCCCGAACTGGTCCAGCCAGACCACCGAGACCTCGGCCCGCAGCGCTGCCTCGTCGAAGGCGGCGTAGGCGTCGGCGCCCGGGTCGAAACCGGACGACGAGGCCAGGTTGGCCACGACCAGGTCCAGCTCGGCGAGTCGGTCGGTGTCGGCCCAGCCGATGGCTTCGGGCTGGTAGCCCCAGTACGTCAGGTAGCCGCTCAACCGGCCCTCGAAGTCGTCGAGCACGCCGACCCGTGGTGAGGTCCGCAGGCCGACGTCGTGCGTGACGGTCGCCGACGCGGACACCGTGACGTCGGCCCGGTAGCGGACGTGGCCCGCGGCGGTGGCCTCGATCTCGTAGTCACCCGGCTCCACCAGGTCCAGCCGGTAGGTCCCGTCCGGGCCGGTGGTCGTGGTGCGTGGCTGGCCGACCAGCCGCACCGCGGCGTCCGCGACGGGTGCACCGTCGACCGTGACGGTGCCGGTGACCGTCCCGACGTCGGCGAGCGGGGTCAACGCGACATCGGCGGTGGTGGTGCCGCCCGCGTCCACGGAGACCGAGCGCTCGACCGTCTGGTAGCCGAACGCCTGCACCCGCAGCGTGTAGTAGCCGGCCGGCAGCGGCAGGGTGAACCTGCCGTCGGCCCCGGTCGCCGCCTCTTGCTCGGTGCCGACGACCGAGACCATGCCGGACACCGGCGCTCCCTCCGCGCCGGTGACGGCGCCCTCGACGCCGCCGAGCCCGGGGTCCGCAGCCCAGGCGACCGCGTCGGCGTACAGCCGTTCGCCGGCGTCGGTCCAGTCGTCGGGCGGGTTCTGGATGATGGTGGCGGTGAGGCCGCCGAGCAGCAGGTGCACGCTGCCGGTCGTGCGCGGTTGGTACGTCGCACCGACACCACGGTCGCCGCCGGTCTCGGTGACCAGGTCGGCCAGCGGCAGCCCGCTGTACCCCTCGATCACCGCGCCGAAGCGGTCCGCCCGCAAGACGGCGGGCTCGGCGCCGGCTCCGGCGAAGACGGGATGGTCGGGGTCGACCGCCCGGTAGCTGACGTCGCCCTCGCTGTCGTCGACGCCGACGATCGCCGCCGGGTTGCCGGTGTACTTGCGCAGCAGCCGCACGCCGCCGTCGCCGGAGAACCGGTCGGCCGCGAACACGCCGCTGACCTGGGCCGCGTCCAGCGCGTCCAGCCAGGCGCCGAACGTCTCCGCGCCGGGGTCGGTCGGGTCGTTGAAGACCACCACGTCGAACTCGTCGACCCGGTCGACCTCGGTCCAGGCGAGCGGCTC
>WHTB01000229.1 GCA_009379735.1 Propionibacteriales bacterium | reverse complement strand
GGTCTGGACCGACTCCGGCTCGCCGGTCCAGCCCGGCGGCAGCTCGAGCGACAGCTGGCCGGCGGGCACCGTACGGTCGCCGGGCGCCGAGACGGTGACCGCGACCGGGAACTCTTGGCCGACGTCGACCTTGTCCGGCGCCGACAGCGACACCGCGGCCTGCGTGCTCGCGACATAGCGGTGCCCGGCCTCGGCGTCGAACGTGATGGTGTCGCCATCGCGGATGTGCTCGACCTTCCTCCCGGAGGCGGCGTCCACGATGTCGTAGCGGCCGTCGAACAGGTCGTTGCGTACGGACAGGTCGCCAGACCGGCCCGGGGTCAGGGCGATCTCGGACGCCGCGCCGCTCGCCCAGGTCGCGTCAACGGTCACATCGCCGCGGGCGCGCAGACCCTTCACGGAACCGTCGCCCCAGAAGGTCGGCACCGCGGGCAGCACGTCGACCACGCCGTGCTGGCTCTGCAGCAGCATCTCGGCGACTCCTGCCGTCGCGCCGAAGTTGCCGTCGATCTGGAACGGCGGGTGGGTGTCCCACAGGTTCGGGAGCACGCTGTTCTTGAGCAGCTCCGACAGCATCTTGTGCGCGTGGTCGCCGTCGAGCAGCCGGGCCCAGAAGTTGACCTTCCACGCCTTGCTCCATCCGGTACCACCGTCGCCACGGGCGTCGAGCGAGACCTCGGCCGCCTCGACGTACTCGGGCGTCGTCTCCTGCGACAGCTGACGACCGGGGTGCAGGCCGAAGAGGTGGGAGACGTGGCGGTGCTCGTTGTTCGGGTCGTCCCAGTCCTCCTTCCACTCCTGCAGCTGACCCCACGAGCCGACGCGGGTGCCCGGGTCGAGGCGCTCCAGGATGCCGAGCACCTCGGCGCGGAAGTCGTCGTCGACGCCGAGGCGGTCGGCCGCCTCGGCGGTGTTCGTCATCAGGTCCCAGACGATCTGCTGGGACATCGCTGCGCCGGCCGAGAAGTCACCCTGCTCCGGTGAGTAGCTCGGGGTGACGACGAGCTTGCCGTCGCGCGGGTCGACCTCGAGCTCGTCGATCCAGAACTCCGCGAGCTCCTTCATCAGCGGATAGGCCCGCTCCCGCAGGAACGTCTCGTCGCGGGTGAACAGGTAGTGCTCGTAGTAGTGCTGCGCCATCCACGCACCGGCGTCCGGGAACCAGAACGAGGTCGCCCAGTCGTGTACGCCGGTGAAGCCGAACGGGTTGGTCTCGTTGTGGACGACCCAGCCCCGGTTGTCGAACATCTCGTCGGCCGTGACCCGGCCCGCGGGCAACATCGAGTCGACATAGTCGAACAAGGGCGCCGTGGTCTCGGACAGGTTCGTCGTCTCGGCCGGCCAGTAGTTCATCTGCAGGTTGATGTTCACGTGGTAGTCGGCCGACCACGGTGGGCTGGTCGAGTTGTTCCAGACGCCTTGCAAGTTGGCGGGAAGGGAGCCCGCCCTGGACGACGCCACCAGCAGGTACCGGCCGTACTGGAAGAACAGCACCTCGAGGGCCTTGCGCGCCTCCGGTGTCGCGGAGCCGTCGCGGTAGGACGCCAGCAGCCGGTCGGTCGAGATGTCAGGCATCTGCTGGCCGACGTCGAGCGCGACCCGGTCGAAGAGTTCCCGGTAGTCGGCGGCATGTGCGGCGCGCAGCTCGTCGTAGGACGTGGCCGTCGCGTCGTCGACCCGTTGCGTGACCGCGGCGTGGGGGTCCTCGCCGGAGCGGTACGTCGGATAGCTGCCGGCGTAGTCCGTGCCCGCCGCGAGGACGAGGGTCACGGAGTCCGCCCCCTCGACCGTGACGGTGCCGTCGGCGTTGTCCGTGCGCGTGCCCCCGTCGTTGACGACCCGGATCTGCGACTCGAACCGCATGCCGTTGTCGTTGAGCTGTCCGGCGAAGGTGATCCGCCCGGCGTCGGCGGTGACGGTCTTGGAGCGGTTGTTGGGCGCGGTGACTGCGGTGCGGAAGCCGACCGCACCGGGCTCGTCGGCCGTGAGGCGCGCCACCAGCACGTCGTCGGCCGCGGTCGCGAAGTACTCCCGCGTGTAGCGCACACCGTCGACGTCGTACGCCACGCTCGCCGTCGCGTCGGAGATATCGAGGTCGCGCCGGTAGCCCGTCGCCCCGGTCGTGGGGTGGTCCATGGTCAGCCGCACGTCGCCCAAGGTCTGGTACGCACCGAACCCGGTCTTGGGTTGGCCGAGCGTGTCGGCGACCCATTCCGGTGAGACGCGCAGCTCGTCCTCGATCCGCTGCTTGACCTCGTCGAGGGCGCCGGGGCGGGGAGTCTTCCAGTTGCCGAAGTCGTAGTTCGGGGAGCCGGGGCCGCCGGTCCACAGCGTCTTCTCGTTGAACTGCAGCTGCTCGGTGCCGATGCCGCCGAACACCGCGGCGCCGAGCGCACCGTTGCCGATCGGGAGGGTTTGCGACTCCCAGCTCGTCGCCGGCTGGTCGTACCAGAGCGTCATCGCCTCGCTGCCGACGGCGGGCGCTGGTGCGGCCGCGGCGGCATTGACCGGAGCCCCGGACGGCGCGACCAGGGTGGCGACCAGGGCCGCGGTGACGATCGCGGCGAAGGCCTGGACGTGAACATGTCGGCGGTCTGGTGCTCTCACGAGTGCTCCCGGCGTGCGACGGAGACGTCCGATCTCTAGTGAGTCAGACCCCGAGCTGCCGTCGCCTCCACCTGTTACGCGACCGCAACGACCCGATCACTGTGGGAAACAGTTGCACCGTGTACGGCTGCTGGCAAGGGGTTGGCGCACCCTGATCCCTAAATTGACCCGATGAATCTGCACTTGCCCGCGTGACGAATTCATCGGACGGCCGGCCGACGCACCGCGGACCCACGGCCCCGCGTGCCGAGCCCGCGACCACGCGCAGCGTCAGGCGGACGTGGTCTCGCCGTGCTCCACGCAGCGGGCGGTCCAGCCTTGGGGGATCACCTGGACGACCATCCGGCGGCGGCACTGGCTGCAGTAACGCGGCGGTTCGAGCCGGCGCCGGGCCCGGCAGGTGTCATGCGATCCCGCGGAAAGCCGCTCACCGCAGTGGTCGCAGAACACCGGCGTACTCACAGCGTCTTCGACAGCTCCTTGATCGGCATCTCCAGCTCGACGAGCAGCGCGAGGTCCTCATCCGCCTCGCGGCCGAGCGTGGTGAGGTAGTTGCCGACGATCACCGCGTTGACCCCGCCGAGCAGACCGTCCCGCGTGCCGAGGTCACCGAGGGTCAGCTCGCGCCCGCCGGCGTACCGCAGGATGGTCCTCGGCATCGCCAGCCGGAACGCCGCGATCGTGCGCAGGGCGTCCGACGCCGACATCAGCGGCTGGTCTCCGAACGGCGTACCCGGGCGTGGGTTGAGGAAGTTCAGCGGCACCTCGTGCGGCTGCAGACCGGCCAGCTGGGCGGCCAACTCGGCCCGCTGCTCCAGCGACTCGCCCATGCCGACCAGGCCACCGCAGCACAGCTCCATGCCGGAGTCGCGCACCATCTGGCAGGTGTCCCAGCGCTCGTCGTACGAGTGCGTGGTCACGACCTGCGGAAAGTACGAGCGGGCCGCCTCGAGGTTGTGGTTGTACCGGTGCACCCCCATCGACTTCAGCTCGTCCACCTGCTCCTGCGTGAGCATCCCGAGCGAGCAGGCGATGTTGATGTCGACGGCTTCCTGGATGGCGAGGATCCCCGCCCGGACCTGTGACATCAGCCGCTCGTCGGGTCCGCGCACCGCGGCGACGATGCAGAACTCCGACGCCCCGGTCGCTGCCGTCTGCTGCGCCGCCCGGACCAGCTCAGGGACGTCGAGCCACACCGACCGGACCGGCGACTGGAACTGGCCCGACTGGCTGCAGAAGTGGCAGTCCTCGGGGCATCCGCCGGTCTTGAGCGACACGATGCCCTCGACCTCGACCTCGGGTCCACACCAGCGCATCCGCACGGCGTGCGCCACCTCGAGCAGCGCCGGGATCGCGTCGTCGGGGAGCCGCAGCACCTCGACGAGCTGGTCCTCGGTGAGCCCCTGGCCGTCCTCGAGCACCTGGGTACGGGCGGTCTGCAGCACATCGGTCACCGGCGCAATGTACCGAGAGTCCACGTCGTGGGGCACGCCGGTCTCGCCGCCCGGCGGCCACGGTACCCTCAGCAAGCCATGGCAGCACCCTCCTCGGCCCGCACCTCGGCGCCGTCGACCAGACCCACCACACCGCAGTTGCTCAGCCTCGACCGCGACCACCTGTGGCACCCCTACGCGCCCATGAACGGCGACTCGTCGGTGCACCTGGTGGAGTCTGCGTCGGGGGTACGGCTCCGCCTGGCCGACGGCCGCGAGGTCGTCGACGCGATGTCGTCGTGGTGGGCCGCGATCCACGGCTACCGGCACCCGGTGCTCGACGCCGCGCTGATGGGCCAGGTCGACCGCGTGGCGCATGTGATGTTCGGCGGGCTGACGCACCAGCCCGCGGTCGAGCTGGCCCGGCGGCTGGTCGCCATCACCCCGGCCGGGCTCGACAAGGTCTTCCTCGCCGACTCCGGCTCGGTCTCGGTCGAGGTGGCGGTCAAGATGGCGCTGCAGTGGCAGCGGGGCCGCGGCCGCCCCCGTCGTACCCGCCTGCTCACGGTGCGCGGCGGCTACCACGGTGACACGTTCGGCGCGATGAGTGTCTGCGACCCGGTCGGCGGGATGCATACGATGTTCACCGACGTGCTGATGCCGCAGGTCTTCGCGCCGCGCCCGCCGGCCGGGCTCGATGCGGACATTACCGACTGGACGGCGCAGACCGTCGCCCTGGCCGAGGAGCATGCGGACGACCTGGCGGCGATCATCGTCGAGCCGGTGCTGCAGGGAGCGGGCGGCATGCACGTCTACCCGCCGGAGTGCCTGCGCCTGCTCCGGGAGCTCGCCGACCGACACGACCTGCTGCTGATCCTGGACGAGATCGCCACCGGTTTCGGCCGCACCGGCGAGCTGTTCGGCGCGACGCACGCCGGTGTCACTCCCGACGTGATGTGCCTCGGCAAGGCCCTGACCGGTGGATACCTCACGCTGGCGGCCGTGCTGTGCACCGACCGGGTCGCCGCAGGTGTCGACGCCTCCGAGTCGGGCGCGCTGATGCACGGCCCGACCTACATGGCCAACCCGCTCGCGTGCGCCGTGGCGACGGCGAGCATCGACCTGCTGCTGGGCTCGGACTGGCAGACCCGGGTACGCCGGATCGAGCGGCGCCTCGCGGCCGGGCTCGCCCCCGCCCGCGACCTGCCCGGCGTCGTCGACGTACGCACGCTCGGCGCCGTCGGGGTAATCCAGGTGGACACGCCGCTCGACATCACGGCGGCCGGCGCCGTCGCACTCGATCATGGGGTGTGGGTACGGCCGTTCCGCGACCTGCTCTACACCATGCCGCCGTATATCAGCACCGACGACGACGTCGACGCCATCTGCCGCGCGCTGCTCGCGGCCGTACCCCCGGTCGGGGAGGGGAGGACCATGCGATGAGCCTGCAGCAATGGCTGACCGAGCGGGCCGAGGAGCGGGAGGACGCCGGCCTGGTGCGGCAGCTCAGCCCCCGGGGCCCGGAGGAGGACCTGCTCGACCTGGCCGGCAACGACTACCTGGGCCTGTCCACCGACCCCCGGGTGACCGACGCCGCCGCCGTCGCCGCGCACACCTGGGGTGCGGGTTCGGGCGCATCGCGGCTGGTCACCGGCACCCTCGAGCTGCACACCGAGCTGGAGGCGGCGCTGGCGTCGTTCTGCGGCCGGCCGGCGGCGTTGACGTTCTCGACCGGCTACCACGCCAACCTCGGCGTCGTCACGGCGTTGTGTGACGCCGACACGCTGATCGTCTCCGACGCCCACGTGCACGCCTCGCTGGTCGACGGCTGCCGGCTGAGCCGGTCCCGGGTCGAGGTGGTGCCGCACAACGACGTGGACGCCGTCGCCGATGCCCTGGTGCGGCGTCAGGAACGCCGCGCCGTCATCCTCGTCGAGTCGATCTACTCCGTACTCGGTGACGCTGCGCCGCTCCCCGAGCTCGCCGCCATCTGCGGGCTCACCGACGCCAACTTGATCGTCGACGAGGCACACGCCCTCGGCGTCGCCGGCCTGGGCGGACGCGGTCTCGTCCATGCCGGCGGGCTGGCCGAGAACCCTCGGGTGATCGTCTCCGTAACCCTGTCCAAGGCCCTGGGCAGCCAGGGCGGCGCGGTGCTCGCCCAGCCCGAGGTGATCAGTCACCTGGTCAACCGGGCCCGACCGTTCATCTACGACACCGGGCTGGCCCCGCCGGCCACCGGAGCCGCGCTGGCGGCGCTGCGCGTCCTGGAGTCCGAGCCGGAGCGGACCGAGCGGGCCCGCGCGTGCGCCACGGTGTTCGCCGACGCGGTCGGTGTCCCCGCACCGGCCGGCGCGGTGCTCTCCGTACCCATGCCTGGTCCGCAAGACGCCCTCGCCGCGCAGACCGCCTGCGCCGACGCCGGGCTGCGGGTCGGTTGCTTCCGGCCGCCGTCGGTGCCGGACCAGGTGAGCCGCCTGCGCATCACCGCGTCGGCGCGCTGGACCGACGACCAGGTCGCGTCGGCGGCTCGGGCACTGGCCGACATCGTCGGATGAGGGCGGTCGTCGTCACCGGCACCGACACCGGTGTCGGCAAGACGGTGGTGACCGCTGCCCTCGCGCGCGGGTACGCCGACCGTGGCCTGCGGGTCGCCGTGCTCAAGCCGACCCAGACCGGGGTGCTGCCCGGCGAGGCCGGCGACGTCGACGTCATCGCGCGGCTGAGCGGCGTCCGTGACGTCGTCGAGCACGTCCGGCTGCCCGAGCCGCTGGCGCCCGACACGGCGGGGCGACGGGCCGGGACTGCGATGCCCACCGTGCAGGCGCACGCCGACCGGATCGCCGGCCTCGACACGGAGGTGGCCCTGGTCGAGGGCGCCGGTGGACTGCTGGTGCGGTTGGACGACCGCAGTGGCACGATCGCGGACCTCGCGCTGGCGTTGTGCCGGGCGGACGTGCCGGTGGCGGTCGTCGTCGTCGCCCGCGCCGGGCTCGGCACCCTCAACCACGCCGCGCTGACGGTCGAGGTGCTGCGGCGGCGCGGCCTCGAGCCGGCCGGCCTGGTGATCGGCTGCTGGCCGGCGGACCCCGACCTGGCCGAGCGGTGCAACGTCGACGACCTTCCCGCCGTGACCGGGCTGCCGCTGCTCGGCCGGATCCCGGCGGGTGCCGGACAGCTCACGCCGGACGCGTTCGCCTCCGCCGCACCCACCTGGATCCCGGTACTCCCCTGACCCAAATCCTCGCGCCGAGGTTGCAGAAGTTGCACAATTCTTCGCGCCGAGGTTGCAGAAATGTGCTTCTCCGGGCATGAATGTGGGTCATTGGGCTGTGGTTTCGTGGGGGAGGTTCAAGGTGATGGGGCCGCAGGTGAGCAGCACCAGGGCGAGTGCTGCTTGGGGGGAGTGGAAGCCGTAGGCGCG
>WHTB01000279.1 GCA_009379735.1 Propionibacteriales bacterium | reverse complement strand
CTGACCGAGGCGTTCGAACGCGCCGATGCCGCGGATGCTCGGCAGGCCGCCCGCGACTACTGCGAGTCGGCCAAGCAACGGGTGCGGGAGATCCTGGCGCACACCGGCGGGCGGATCTGACCGCCGCCGGTCAGGTGGTGGGGTCACGTGGTGGGGGCGGGCTCGGGGTCGGCGGCAGTCGCCTCGGCGGCGGCTCCGCCGTCGCCGCGTTTGACCGACTCGAGCAGCAGCTGGGCGACGTCGAGCACGGCGACCTCCTCACGGGCCTGGCCGGCGGCCTGTTGGGCGGTCAGCCCGTCGGACAGCATCACCCGGCAGAACGGGCACCCGGTGGCGATCTGGTCGGCGCCGGTGGCGACCGCCTCCGCGGTGCGGTTGTTGTTGATCCGCTCGCCGATCTTCTCCTCCATCCACATCCGGGCGCCGCCGGCGCCGCAGCAGAAGGACTTCTCGGAGTTGCGTGGCATCTCCTTGAACTCCGCACCCGGAATGATCTCGAGCAGCTCGCGCGGCGGCGTGTAGACCTGGTTGTGGCGGCCGAGGTAGCACGGGTCGTGGTAGGTGATCGTGCGGCCGTTGACCGACCCGGCGTCGGGCGCGACCGGGGTCAGCCTGCCCTCGCGGACGAGCCGGTTCAGCAGCTGGGTGTGGTGCACGACCTCCAGCTCCACGCCGAGCTGGCCGTACTCGTTCTTCAGCGTGTTGAAGCAGTGCGCGCAGGTGGAGACGACCTGCTTGGCCTTGGTCTCCTTGAACACCTCGGCGTTCTGCATGGCCAGCTGCTGGAAAACGAACTCGTTGCCTGCCCTGCGGGCCGGGTCGCCGGTGCAGGTCTCGCCGTCGCCGAGTACGGCGAAGTCGATGCCGGCGATGGTGAGCAGCTCGGCGACGGCACGTGTCGTCTTCTTCGCCCGGTCCTCGTACGCGCCGGCGCAGCCCACCCAGAACAGCCAGTCGACCTCGTCGAGCGTCTCGACATCGGTGCCCACCTGCTTGATCTCGAACGGCAGGTCCTTGGCCCAGTCCATCCGCGCGTTGGGGGCCATGTTCCACGGGTTGCCGTTGTTCTCCAGCCCTTTGAACAGCTGGTTGAGCTCGGTCGGGAAGTTGGACTCGACCAGCACCTGGTAGCGCCGCATGTCCATGATGTGGTCGACGTGCTCGATGTCGACCGGGCACTGCTGCACGCAGGCGCCGCAGGACGTGCAGCTCCAGAGCACGTCGGGGTCGATCACGCCGTACGCCGCCTCGTCGCCGATCAGCGGCCGGTCGGCCTCCTTCTGCAGCTCCTCCGGTAGGTCGCCGCGGGCCTCCTCCGCGGTCTGCAGGTACGGCGCCTTGGCGTGCGCATGGTCACGCAGACCGAGCACGAACAGCTTGGGCGACAGCGGCTTCTCGGTCGCCCACGCCGGGCACTGGCTCTGGCAGCGGCCGCACTCGGTGCAGGTGGAGAAGTCGAGGATCCCCTTCCAGGTGAAGTCCTCGACCTTGCCGACGCCGAACGCGGTGTCTTCGTCGAGCTCGTCGATGTTCTCGAAGTCGATCGGCTTGCCGCCGGCCATCATCGGCTGCAGGCCGCCGAGTGCGGTGCCGCCGTCGGCCTCGCGCCTGAACCAGATGTTGGGCCAGGCGGTGAAGCGGTGCCACGCGACGCCCATCGTCGTGTTGAGCCCGAGCACGATCGCCCAGGCCATCGACACCACGATCTTGGTCATCGCGACCAGCCAGATCACGTTGTGCAGATCGGGCTCGGCCACACCGGCGTACGTCTCGCCGATCCACGCGGTCAGTGGGAAGTGGGTCGTGGTCGCCCAGTCCTCGTTGTGCAGCTGACCGACGGCGTACTCCAGGCCGCGCAGCGTCACGATGCATACGCCGACCGCGAAGACCACGAACTCGACGAAGTAGCCCTGCCACATGGTCGAGCCGAAGAACCGGCTGCCCCGGGTGCGTGACCCCTTGAGCACCCGGTACGCCGCCAGGGCGACGATCGCGAACAGCATCACCCAGGTGATCAGCTCGGTCACCCAGTCGTAGACCACCCAGTGCCCGATCAGCGGGATGGCGAAGTCGGGGTCGACCAGCTGGCCGTACGCCGTCACCAGGGTGAAGAACAGGAACCCGAAGCCCACGAACACGAACCAGTGCGCCGCGCCGACCGCACTCCACTGCAGCATCCGGGTGTGGCCGAGCGTCTCCTTGAGCATCGTCACCCAGCGCTTGCGGGGCTGGTCGGTGCGGCCGACGACCGGTTGGCCGATCGTGACGACGCCGACGATCGTGCCGGCTGCCTTGGCGAACAGCGCCACGGCCACCACGGTGATGACCAACGACACGACGATCGCGAGGGTCTGCATGCGGCCTGTGCTCCTAGCGCGGTGAGACGGTTCCAGGGGTAGCAGCGAGCGTACGCACTGTCGGCGTACTCGTCGGCCCTGGGCGGGGCAGGGGTGACGATACTACCGTTGGGTAACTTCGGGCCGGTGATGAGAGCGGCGCCACATCGGCGTCCGTCCGATCCGACCGACCCCACCTGGTGTTCGTACGGTCCGCGTCTTGCAAGGCTCGGGTTGTACGGGGAACACGCGGTTACGCCTCGTTCTCGGGCCCGCGGTCACGGCGCGCCGAGGCGACGGCTCAGTGCGGCGGCCGTGGAGATGACCGGCCGGGCGAGGTCGTCGGGGTCGACGAGTGTGTCACCAGGGTAGGTGACCGCCACGCTCGCGACCGGGTGGCCGTTGTGGTCGAGTACGGCGGCGGCCACCGAGGCGAAGCCCGGCGTGATTTCGCCGTCCTCGCGGGCGTGGCCGCGCTGGCGGGTCTCGGCGAGCACGGCCCGCAGCGCCGACGGCGTCGCCGGCCCGGCGTCGGCCCGGTGCACGAAGGCGCTGCGATCCGGGAACAGCGCCCGCACCTGGGCCGGCGGCAGCGCCGCGAGCATGGCCCGGCCGCTGGCGGTGAGGTGCGCGGGCAGGCGTACGCCGACGTCGGTGACGAGTGAGGGCCGGCCGGTGGCGCGTTCCTCGATGACGTACACGACGTCCCGGCCGTACAGCACGGCCAGGTGCGCCGACTCCCCGACCGTGTCCACGAGCCGCGCCATCGACTGCCGGGCCAGCCGTTGCAACGGAGCTTGGCGGGTATAGCCGCTGCCGACCTCGTACGCCGTCACGCCGAGTCCCCACGCCCGGTCGTCGGCGAGGTGCACGACGAACCCCTCGGCCCGCAAGGTGGCGAGCAGCCGGTAGACCGTCGACCGTGGCAGTCCGACGGTGGCGGCGATCCGGCTCGCCGGCAGCGGGTGCGGTTGCGCCGCCAGGAACCGCAGGATGCGCAGCACGCCGCCGGCGCCGTTGGTCATGCCGCACAGTGTCCCAAATATGGGACAGGTTGTCGGCATCGGGCATGGCGCCATCGCCGGGCGAGCGGTGAAATGGCTGCATGACCACGACCGTCGAGATCGGCACTGGCCCGGTCTCTCTCGAGGAGCTCGTCGCCGTCGCCCGAGGCGGTGCCCGGGTCACACTCGGCGGCGCGGCCCTGACCGCGATCGAGCGCTCGCGCGCCGCCGTCGAGGAGCTGGCGTCCGCGCCCACCCCGGCGTACGGCGTCTCGACCGGGTTCGGCGCCCTCGCCACCCGGCACATCCCGACCGAGCTGCGCGCCCAGCTGCAGAAGTCGCTGGTGCGGTCACACGCGGCCGGCAGCGGGCCCGAGGTCGAGCGCGAGGTGGTCCGGGCCCTGATGCTGCTGCGGTTGTCGACGCTGGCGACCGGTCACACCGGCATCCGGCCGCAGACCGCGCAGGCGATCGCGGACCTGCTGAGCCAGGGCGTCACACCGGTCGTCTATGAGTACGGCAGCCTGGGCTGCTCCGGCGACCTGGCCCCGCTGTCGCACTGCGCGCTGGCGCTGATGGGCGAGGGCGAGGTCCGAGACGCCGCCGGGACGTTGCGGCCTGCCGCCGAGGTGCTCAAGGAGATCGGGGTCGAGCCGGTCGAGCTGGCCGCCAAGGAGGGCCTGGCGCTGATCAACGGCACCGACGGGATGCTCGGCATGCTGGTGTTGGCCCAGGCCGATCTGGCGGACCTGCTCGTCGTCGCCGACATCGCGACCGCGATGAGCGTCGAGGGGCTGCTGGGCACCGACCGGGTTTTCGCCGAGGACCTGCAGGTGCTGCGGCCGCATCCCGGTCAGGCGGTCAGCGCGGCCAACCTGCGGCGGCTGCTGGCCGGGTCGGGAGTGATCGAGAGCCACCGTGGACCCGACTGCACGGTGGTGCAGGACGCGTACTCACTGCGCTGCTCGCCGCAGGTGCTCGGGGCGGCGCGGGACACCCTGGAGCACACCCGGCTGATCGCTGCTCGCGAGCTCGCGTCGGCGGTCGACAACCCGGTGGTGCTCGACGACGGTCGGGTCGAGTCGAACGGCAACTTCCACGGTGCCCCGCTGGCGTACGCCCTCGACTTCTTGGCGATTCCGGTCGCCGACGTGGCGAGCATGTCGGAGCGACGCACCGACCGGTTCCTCGACGTGGCCCGCAACCACGGTCTGCCGGCGTTCCTCGCGCACGATCCCGGCGTCGACTCCGGCCACATGATCGCGCAGTACACCCAGGCGGCGATCGTGTCGGAGCTGAAGCGGTTGGCGGCACCCGCGTCCGTCGACTCGATCCCCTCCAGCGCGATGCAGGAGGACCATGTGTCGATGGGCTGGTCGGCGGCCCGCAAGCTACGCCGGTCGATCGACGGGCTGCGTCAGGTGCTGGCGATCGAGATCCTCACCGCCGCCCGCGGCCTCGAGCTGCGTGCGCCGCTGACGCTGGCACCAGCCACGGCTGCCGTACTCGCGACCCTGCGTGAACGGGTCGCGGGGCCAGGCCCGGACCGCCACCTGGCACCCGAGATCGCCGCCACCGTCGAGCTGGTCGCCGGCGGACAGCTCACCGCCGCCGCCGAGTCCGTCACCGGCCCACTGGACTGATGAGTGTGACGTTCTCGACGCGACACGCTGGCGTGTCTGTCGGAAACGTCACGGTCAGCGAAAGGAACTGAGATGAGTCGTACGATCCGGGCCGCCCGCGGCACCGACCTGACCGCCCGCAGCTGGCAGACCGAGGCGCCGATGCGGATGCTGATGAACAACCTCGACCCGGAGGTCGCCGAGCATCCCGAGGAGCTCGTCGTCTACGGCGGGTCGGGCAAGGCGGCCCGCGACTGGCGGTCGTTCGACGCGATGGTGCGCACCCTGCAGACGCTGCGCGAGGACGAAACCATGCTCGTGCAGTCCGGCCGGCCGGTCGGGGTGATGCGCACCCACGAGTGGGCGCCGCGGGTGCTGATCGCCAACTCCAACCTGGTCGGCGAGTGGGCGACCTGGGAGGAGTTCCGCCGGCTCGAGGCCGCCGGGCTCACCATGTACGGCCAGATGACGGCCGGCTCGTGGATCTACATCGGCACGCAGGGCATCCTGCAGGGCACGTACGAGACGTTCGCCGCCGTCGCGGCCAAGAAGTACGACGGCACGCTGGCCGGCACCATCACCGTGACCGCCGGGCTCGGCGGCATGGGTGGCGCGCAGCCGCTGGCGGTGACGATGAACGACGGCGTCTGCATCTGCATCGAGGTCGACGAGTCGCGGATCCAGCGCCGTCTCGAGCACCGCTACCTGGACGTGCGGGCCGACTCGCTCGACCACGCGCTGGAGCTGGCGGTAGAGGCGCGGGGCACCCGGAAGCCCTTGTCCATAGGCGTTCTCGGCAACGCCGCCGACCTGCTGCCTGAGCTGCTGGCGATGTCAGCGCCGATCGACATCGTCACCGACCAGACCTCGGCGCACGACCCGCTGATGTACCTGCCGTCCGGCGTGGCCTTCGACGACTGGGTGTCGGCGCGGGAGAAGGACCCGGCCGGGTTCACCGAGCGGGCGCGGGAGTCGATGGCGCGGCACGTCGAGGCGATGGT
>WHTB01000131.1 GCA_009379735.1 Propionibacteriales bacterium | reverse complement strand
GGGCGGCTCGGCAGCAGCCTGGAGCTCGGTTTTCTCAACGGAGACGGCGATATCGGCTACGACGGCCGGCTGTCCCTCGAGCTGGTCGACGACGTGCGTGAGCCCGGCAAGGGCGACACCGTCGTGACGTGGGGGTCCCGCGACGACGCGCCGTACGTCGCGGGCGTGCCGATCGGCACAGTCACCCAGGTCCGCAGCAGCCCGCGCCAGCTGTCCAAGACCGCGGTGGTGGAGCCGTTCGTCGACTTCTCCGCGCTCGACCTGGTCGGCGTGGTCGTCGGCACCGACGGCCGTGGCGCGCGAGGCGTCGTCGACCGGGCGGCGGGTGAGGGCCGATGACGTCGTTCCGCGCCGCCGCCGTGGCCGCGATGGTCGTGGTCGCCCTCACCCTGCAGCTCGGCCTGTTCCCGTCGCTCGCGATCGCGGGGGTGGTCCCCGACGTGGTGCTGCTCGTGGTGATCTCGCTGGCGCTGTCGCGCGGCCCCGAGTACGCCGCCGTGGTCGGTTTCCTCGCCGGCCTGCTGCTGGATCTGGCTCCGCCGGCCGACCACACCGCCGGTCGGTGGGCGCTGGCGTTCGTCGTCGTCGCCTACCTGGCGGGACTCGCCCGGCGGGACGCGCCGTGGTCGACCGGGGCGACGGTGGCCGTCGTCGCGGCCGGCTCGTTCGTCGGCACGTCGCTGTTCGCGCTGTCCGGGCTGGTGCTGGACGACCCCGGAGTCACCGTGTCGGGCGTGGCGGCGGTCGTGCCGCTCGCCGTCGTGTACGACCTGATCCTCACGCCGTTCGTCGTACCCGTGGTGCTCGCGGTGATGCGGCGGCTCGAGCCGGTCGCCGCCCGGTTCGGCACCCCCGGGTTCGCGGCGGGTCGGGCATGACCGACCACCGCCGGCTCCGCCTGCTCGTCGTCCGGGTGCTGGTGTTGTCCCTGTTCGTCACGCTGTTCGCCCGGCTCTGGTACATCCAGGTCGTCGCCGGCGACTCCTACCAGGCGCAGGCGGCAGACAACGCGGTCCGCGAGGTGATCACGCCGCCCGAACGCGGACTGATCGTCGACTCGGCCGGGCGCACGCTGGTCGCGAGCCGTACGTCCTGGGTGATCACGGTCGACCGTACGACCCTCGACAAGATGGCCGCCGCCAAGCGGTCCGAGGTCCTGCGCCGGGTCGCGCAGACCACCGGTATCCGCTACTGGACGATCGTCGCCAGGACGAAGCGCTGTGGGGAGGCGGGCGCCAAGCCGCCGCCGGTCTGCTGGAACGGCTCGCCCTACCAGGGGGTGCCGGTGGCCCAGGACGTCGACCCCGAGGTCGCGGTCTCGGTGCAGCAGCAGACCGAGGACTTCCCCGGCGTCGTCGCCGAACCGTGGCAGGTGCGCGCCTACCCCACGCCGGAGGGCGTCAACGCCGCGCACCTGCTCGGCTACCTCTCGCCGATCACCGAGGAGGAGCTGGCGAAGGCGGAGGAGGACAAGGACACCTCGCTCAACCCGGTGTCGGTCGTCGGCCGGGCCGGGCTCGAGCGCAGCTACGACACCTGGCTGCGGGGTGTCCCCGGCGTGGAGAAGAAGGCCGTCGACAGCCGTGGCCGGGTGCTCGACACCGTCGGCGTCCAGGTGCCGTCGCCGGGCGACACGCTGGTGACCAACATCGACGCGAAGGTGCAGTCGGTGGTCGAGAAGCAGCTGCGGAAGACCATCCTCGACACCCGCAAGATCGTCGACGAGGTGACCGGCCGGAAGTACGTCGCCGACGCCGGGGCGGCCGTCGTGCTCGACGTCAAGACCGGTGGCGTGGTGGCGATGGCGAGCTTCCCGACATACGACCCGGACGTCTGGGTCGGCGGGATCGGTGACGGCGAGCTCGACCGCCTCTACTCGACCGGTGCCGGGACGCCGTTGCTGTCCCGCGCGACCCAGGGGCAGTTCGCACCCGGCTCGACGTTCAAGCCGTTCATGACCGCCGGCGCCTTGTCGAACGGGTACGACACCGACACCCGGCTGAACTGCTCGTCGTCGTTCCGGGTCGGCAACCGGGACTTCAAGAACTACGAGTCCGGCGCGTACGGCCCGATCGGCTTCGACCAGGCGCTGCAGCTGTCCTGCAACACGTTCTTCTACCGGGTCGGCTACGACTTCTGGCAGCGCGCCGGTGCGGACCCTAAGGACGTCACGTCGAAGGACGCGCTGGTCCGGATGGCCGAGGCGTTCGGCTTCGGTGAGGAGACCGGCGTCGACGTCTCCGGCGAGGCGTCCGGCCGGATCGCCGACCGGCGCTGGAAGCTGCAGTACTGGAAGTCCAACAAGGACTACTACTGCAAGCTCGGCAAGGAGGACGGCTACGACTTCATCCATCGCTTCGCCCGCGAGTTCTGCGTCGAGGGCTACCAGTTCCGCGCCGGCGACGCTGTCAACTTCGCGATCGGTCAGGGCGACACGATCGTCACCCCGCTGCAGCTCGCCACCGCGTACGCCGCGCTCGGCAACGGCGGCACGCTCTGGAAGCCGCGGGTGGGCAAGGCGATCGTGTCCCCCGAGGGCGACCTGGTGAAGCGGATCAAGCCGCAGAAGGCCTCCAAGCTGCCGGTCTCCAAGGGCGACCTGCGCTACATCGACGAGGCGCTGAAGGGCACGACGCGCACCGGGACGTCGTCGTGGCGGTTCCTCGACTTCCCGCTCGACGAGGTGAAGGTCCGGTCCAAGACCGGTAGCGCCGAGGTGCACGGCAAGCAGAGCACGTCTTGGCTCGCGTCTTACACCAACCAGTACGCCGTGGTGATGATGGTCAGCCAGGGCGGCACCGGCTCGGGTACGTCCGGCCCGGCCGTACGCAAGATCTGGGAGTCCTTGTACGGCGTCACGGGCACCGACGTCCGCACGGCCAAGGCGGCGCAGCCGGGGGCGAGGCCGCCGACCAAGCTGCCGCGCTTCCTGCCGGACGGGTCGATCGAGGCCCCGCGCAAGGCAGCTGCCCGATGACGCTCGCCGCCGATCTTCGGCCGGCCGCCCGGCGACCGCAGGTGACACCGACCCGACGGCGCTCGGTCTGGAGCCGGGTCGACTGGCTCCTCGTCCTCGCCGTCGCCGGGCTGGTCGGCATCGGCACGCTGCTGGTGTGGTCGGCGACATTGCACCGCGTCGACCTCACCGACGGCACGTCCTACGCGTACGGCCTGCGGCACCTGATCAATGCCGGGATCGGGGCCGTGCTCGGCATCGTCGTGGCGGCCACCGACCACCGGTGGGTGCGGATCTGGACCCCGGTCGTGTACGCGCTCGCGATCGTGGGGCTGGGGTTCGTCCTGGTCCCCGGGGTGGGCCGGGAGATCAACGGCTCGCTGTCGTGGATCGACGTCGGCGGCATGAGCATCCAGCCGGCCGAGCTGGCCAAGCTCGGCGTGGTCGTCACGATGGCGCTGCTGGTCGCGGAGCGGTTCGAGGGCCGCAAGATCGGCCAGTCGCTGCGTGACCGCGACGTGCTCGCGATGCTGTCGATCGCCGCGGTGCCGGCGGTCCTGATCATGCTGCAGCCCGACCTCGGCACCATGCTCGTGCTGAGTGCCACGGTGTTCGGCGTGGTCGCGGTCGCCGGTGCGCCGAAGCGCTGGCTCGCGCTGTTGGTGGCGGGTGCCGTCGGCTCTGCGCTGGCGGCGGTCGCGCTCGGCGTGCTGAAGCCGTACCAGCTGGACCGCTTCGGGGCGTTCGTCAACCCCGGCCTCGACCCGCGCGGCGCCGGCTACAACACCACCCAGGCCCGAATCGCGATCGGCAACGGCGGCCTGACCGGTCAGGGGCTGTTCGACGGCACCCAGACCCAGGCCGGGTTCGTCCCCGAGCAGCACACCGACTTCGTCTACACCGTGGCGGGCGAGGAGCTGGGGCTGGTCGGCGCGGCCACGATCATCGGCCTGTACGTCCTGCTGCTGTGGCGTGGGCTGCGGATCGCGCTCGGGGCAAGCGACATGTTCGGCCGGCTCGCCGCCGCGGGGATCATCTGTTGGTTCGGCTTCCAGGCGTTCCAGAACATCGGCATGTGCCTCGGCATCATGCCGGTCACCGGGGTCCCGCTGCCGCTGGTGTCGTACGGCGGCACGTCGATGTTCGCCTCGGTGATGGCGGTCGGGCTGCTGCTCAACGTCCACCTCCGCACCGACCGTCCGCTCGGTCTCGGGCTCGGCGTCGTGCGGTCCCGGGTGCTGCGCTCGCGCTTCTGACCCTCACCGGGGGATTCGGTGGGGTCCGCTGACCGGCGTACCCTGGTATGTCCCCACCCAAGATCCGGAGCCGCCACCCCATGCCTGTCGAGTCAGTGTTCTCGCGTCTGGAGCCGTTGCTCCCGACCGTGCAGAAGCCGATCCAGTACGTCGGGGGCGAGCTCAACTCCTCGGTGAAGGACTGGGACTCGGCCGACGTGCGCTGGGCACTGATGTACCCCGACGCGTACGAGGTCGGCCTGCCCAACCAGGGCGTCGCGATCCTGTACGAGATCCTGAACGAGCGGGACTGGATCCTCGCCGAGCGCACGTACGCCGTGTGGCCCGACATGGAGCAGGTCATGCGGGACCACCAGATCCCGCAGTTCACCGTCGACGGCCACCGGCCGGTCGGTGAGTTCGACCTGCTGGGGCTGTCGTTCTCGACCGAGCTCGGCTACACCAACATGCTGACCGCGATCGACCTGGCCGGGGTGCCGCTGCACGCGGTCGACCGCGGCGACGGTGACCCGATCGTGCTCGCCGGCGGGCACGCCGCGTTCAACCCCGAGCCGATCGCCGACTTCCTCGACGCCGCCGTGCTCGGTGACGGCGAGGAGGTCGTGCTGGCGATCAGCGAGGTGGTCCGGGAGTGGAAGGCCGAGGGTCGACCGGGCGGGCGCGACGGTCTGCTGATGCGGCTGGCGGCCTCGGGCGGTGTGTACGTCCCGAAGTTCTACGACCTCGACTACCTGCCGGACGGCCGGATCAAGCGAGTCGCTCCCAACCGCAGCGGCGTGCCGTACCGGGTCAGCAAGCACACCCTGATGGACCTCGACGCCTGGCCATACCCGAAGAAGCCGCTGGTGCCGCTGGCCGAGACCGTGCACGAGCGGTACTCCGTGGAGATCTTCCGCGGCTGCACCCGCGGCTGCCGGTTCTGCCAAGCAGGCATGATCACCCGGCCCGTGCGGGAACGCTCGATCAGCACGATCGGCGACATGGTCAAGGGCGGCATCGAGCAGTCCGGCTTCGAGGAGGTCGGCCTGCTGTCGCTGTCCAGCGCCGACCACTCCGAGATCGGCGACGTGGCGAAGGGCCTGGCCGACCGCTACGAAGGCACCAACGTCTCGTTGTCCCTGCCGTCGACCCGCGTCGACGCGTTCAACATCACCCTCGCCAACGAGCTGTCGCGCAACGGTCGCCGGTCCGGTCTGACGTTCGCCCCGGAGGGCGGCTCCGAGCGGATGCGCAAGGTGATCAACAAGATGGTGTCGGAGGAGGATCTCATCCGCACCGTCGCCACGGCCTACTCTCACGGCTGGCGCCAGGTCAAGCTCTACTTCATGTGCGGGCTCCCCACCGAGACCGACGAGGACGTGCTCGCGATCGGCGACCTGGCCCGCAAGGTGATCGAGACCGGGCGCAAGGTCTCGGGGCGGCGGGACATCCGCTGCACGGTGTCGATCGGCGGCTTCGTGCCCAAGCCCCACACGCCGTTCCAGTGGGCAGCGCAGCTCGACCACGACACGACCGACGCCCGCCTCGCCAAGCTGCGCGACTCGGTGCGCAGCGACAAGCAGTTCGGCCGCGCGATCGGCTTCCGGTACCACGACGGCAAGCCCGGCATCATCGAGGGACTGCTGAGCCGCGGCGACCGCCGAGTCGGCCGGATCATCGAGCAGGTGTGGCGCGACGGCGGCCGGTTCGACGGCTGGAGCGAGCACTTCTCGTACGACGCGTGGGTGTCCGCGACCGAGCAGGCGCTGGCCGACGAGCCGGTCGATCTCGACTGGTACACCGTGCGCGAGCGCGAGTACTCCGAGGTCCTGCCCTGGGACCACCTCGACGCCGGGCTCGACCGGGACTGGCTGTGGGAGGACTGGGAGGACGCGCTCGACCCCGACAGCGTCGACGTCGAGGACTGCCGCTGGACGCCGTGCTACGACTGCGGCGTCTGCCCGCAGCTGGGTACGGAGATCCAGGTCGGCCCGACCGGCCAGAAGCTGCTGCCGATCGCGGGCGTGACGCAGCCCGTCTGACCGCACCGACTCCGCTGTCCCAGGAGGTGGCCAACCGTCGACGCGGCGCTCCGCCGAGGTTGAGCTGGGTGAGGGCGATGAGGGCCGCGGCCGCCAGCGGTCCGGTTCGCCGCCTCGCGGGTGGTCTTCGTCCGGTCCGGCCGCGCGTGACGGTTGCGACCGACGAGTTTGTTGTCGCGAGCCGCGGTTGACCGCAAACTCGTCGGTTACGGCGGTGGACGACTCGGACCGGCGCCGATAATCTCCGCCCGGCGAACCGACCTGCCTGGCTCACTGCCGGGGTGCAACGTCCGAAGAACAGGGCCGTGGAGGGCTCCAGGCTTCGGACGTCGTGCCGCGCGCTGGGGTACGGGACCGGCACCCGACCTCATCGACTGGCGCGTTGCGTAGGGACAAACCGGACGCCAGGCCTACGCAACGCGCCAGTCGTTGGGACGGGACGACAGGATGGTCGACATGAACTCCGCTGACACCGCCACCGAGATCCGGCTCGCCTCCCGCCCGCACGGCAGACCCACCCTGGCCAACTTCCAGACGGTCGACGTCGAGCGCCCGCAGCCCGGGGCCGGTCAGGTCCTGGTGCGCAACCTGGTGCTCAGCGTCGACCCGTACATGCGCGGCCGGATGAGCCGGGCCAAGTCGTACGCCGAGCCCTACCGGGTGGGTGCCGTGATGACGGGTGGGGCGATCGGCGAGGTGGTCGAGTCCACCGTCGACGCGCTCAGGCCCGGGGATGTCGTGCTGCACGACAAGGGTTGGCGCTCGCACGCCGTACTCGAGGAGCGGAAGGCGGTGCCGGTCGACCCGCAGGCCGCGCCGGTCTCGTGCTACCTCGGCGTCCTCGGCATGACCGGCCTCACGGCGTATGTCGGCCTCACCGCGGTGGCCGAGCTCCGGCGCGGCGACACGGTCTTCGTGTCCGGCGCCGCCGGGGCGGTGGGCTCGATGGCCGGGCAGCTCGCACGGGTCAAGGGCGCGGCCCGTGTGGTCGGCAGTGCCGGCTCGGCGGAGAAGGTCCGTCACCTGACCGACGAGCTGGGGTTCGACGCCGCGTTCAACTACAAGGACGGCCCGGTGGCCGAACAGCTTGCCGCGGCCGCACCTGACGGCGTCGACGTGTACTTCGACAACGTGGGCGGCGAGCATCTCGAGGCGGCCATCGGTTCGCTCAACCTGCACGGCCGGATCGCGGTCTGCGGGATGATCTCGCTCTACAACACGACCGAGCCCACGCCGGCGCCGCGCAACCTGGGACAGCTGATCGCCAAGCGGTTCACCATCCGGGGGTTCCTGGTGGGCGATCACTGGTCACTGCGCGAGCAGTTCGTCGCCGAGGTCGCGCCGCTGGTGGCCGACGGCACGATCCGCTACCGCGAGACGGTGGTCGAGGGGCTGCGCAACGCACCGCAGGCGTTCCTCGACCTGCTGGACGGCGCCAACACCGGCAAGATGCTGGTCCGCCTGGAGGACCTGTCCCGACCACCGTCCGGATAGTGTCGGAGCCGTGCCAGACCAGCCCGTGCAGCAAGCGCCCCCGGTGCAGAAGCTACGCCTCCAGTACGCCAAGGGCGGCCGGCTGCGGTTCACCAGCCACCGCGACTTCAGCCGGGCGCTGGAGCGGGCGGTGCGCCGAGCTGGCATCCCGACCCTTCGCCATCTGATCACGACGCCCGCGGGGATCCCACGTGTCCGGCTTTGATGCGCGGGGTGAGCAGGCGATTGAGTGGTGGCGTCGTCTCCGCGACGCGCATACGTCGACTGGCTACTGGCCCGTCCTGTTTGACGCCGAGACTCCGGCGTACATCGTTGATTCGTACGAGCACGCGGCCGCGGCTAACCGCCTCGACCGCATCGAGGCCCTCGATGGTGCTGCCGTCCTGGCTAATGCTAGATCGTCGCGAGAGCGGCCGTGGGTGGCAGCCGCGCTGCTCGTGCGGCGGGGTAGGCGCCGGCGATGGCGCCGACCACGATGGTTGCGGCGGCGGCCCCGCCTAGCACCCACAGCGGCATCGCTGGTGGCCAGTCGCGATAGGTGGCGAACGCAAGGGTCGCCACGCCACCCATCGCAGCGCCTCCGACGCCGCCGAGTCCCGCCAACAGCAGCGACTCACCGAGGAACTGGCGGCGGATGTGGGGACGGGTGGCGCCTAGAGCTCGGCGCAGGCCGATCTCTGAGCGACGCTCCAAGACGGCAATGACCATGGTGTTGGCAACGCCAATACCACCCACGAGCAATGCCACACCACCAAGTGCGAGGAGCAGTGTGGTGAGGGTTTCGTCCGCCGCGGCCTGTGCGGCTAATGCGTCTGATGGGCGGCTGACGGAGACTTCCTCGGGGTTGGCTGGGTTGACCGTGGCGGGCAGCACCACTCGAACGTCCTCGACGGCGGACTCGTCGGACCGTTCGTAAATCGTCGTAGGCGAGCCGTCGAACCCGAGCTCATCGGCGGCGACCGGCCAACCGATCATGGCTGCCGAGTCCAGCTCTGGGGCGAGTGGCACCGGGTCAAGGATGCCGACGACGGTGAACCACTCGTCGCCCAGCCAGACCTCGACACTGCCGTCGGTCTGGGTGATGCCGAGGCGTTCGGCGGCGTTGGCACCTAGCACGACGGTTGGGTACTTGGCCAGGGCGTCGTCGAGCCAGCGTCCGGAGGCGAGGGTGCCGCTCACGGTGTCGAGCAGGTCGGTGCGGGCGGCGTTCACCGCAAGTCCGTTGGTCTCTTCCACCGGAATGTGCTGGTTGCGGTAGACCGACATGTCGTTGATGGTGCCGATGGCGCTGACCGTCGTCACGGGTCCGATCCGCGCGACCATATCGACGCTGTCTTCGGGGAGCTTGGATTCCCCGCCGGCCAGGGTCTGGCCGGCCGAAACGGTCAGCAGGTTGGTGCCGAGGTTGCGGAGTTGTTCGTTCACTTGCTCACGGCTGCTGGCGGAGACGCCGACGACGGTGACCATTGCCGCGATGCCGACGGCGATCCCGAGGGCGGAGAGCACGGCGCGCAACGGCCGGGTGCGTACCCCGGACGATGCCACCCGAAGCGTGTCGCGCGGCCGCAACCGCGAGGGAGCTGGGGCTGCCTTCATATCTGGCTCACCCTCTCGTCGGATTCGATCTTGCCGTCGAGGATGTGCACCTGCCGAGGCAGCTCGGCTGCCACGTTGTGATCGTGTGTAATGACGACGATCGTCGTGCCGCCGTCACGCAGCTCGTGGAGCAGCTTGAGCACAGCGGCGCCCGACGTCGAGTCGAGCGCCCCGGTGGGCTCGTCGGCGAGCAGCAGGGACGGCTTGCCCACCAGAGCCCTGGCCACAGCGACGCGTTGGCGCTGTCCGCCGGAGAGCTCGTTGGGCTTGTGGTGCATGCGGTCGGCGAGGCCGACTCGCGTGAGCGTCTGCCGGGCTCGAGCCCGCCGTCTGTGCCGAGACAGCCCGGAGTAGAGCAACCCGTCAGCCACGTTGTCCAGGGCCGACACTCCAGGCGCCAGGAAGAACTGCTGGAACACGAACCCGACTCGCCGCGCCCTGATGGCCGACAGCTGCCGGTCGCTGAGGCTGCTCACGTCGTAGCCGTCGATCTGCACGAGACCCGCGTCGGCTCGGTCGAGAGTGCCGAGGACGTTGAGCATGGTGGTCTTGCCAGACCCTGATGGCCCGACGACGCCCACCAACTCACCGGCGTTGATCTCCAAGCTGACGCCGTCCAGCGCCCGCACGGGGGGTTGCCCTGGATAGACGCGTCGGACGTCCTCGAGCAGGACTACCGGATCGTTGACGGCGGTTGGCGACAACGTTGCCGCCGTTTCGGTCTGCATGCTCATCGGCCGGCCACCCCTATCACGGTGCCTTCGCGGATTCCCTTGCCGCTGACCTCAACCTTGCCGTCGGCGAAGAGGCCAGTGTCGACCGGGATGATGGATGTCGAATCCTCCTTGGCGACGACCTCAAGCCCGAAGCCGCCCTCGCTCAGCGCCAGCAGCGCGTTAATCGGGACGACGAGGACGTCCTTGCGCTCATCAACGTCCACGACCACGTCGACCGGTGAACCCAGCAGTGAGGTATTGGCCTTCTTCTTGAGCGTGACCTCGACCTTGGTGATGGTGTCGTCGGCGCCGGGGTCCTCGTCGTCGCCGTCGCCTCCGCCGCCGCCCTCGCCGTCGTCGGACGTGTCCTCCACGACAGTCGCGGCGGTGACCGTGCCGGGTACCTCCTTGCCGCCGGGCAGCCTGACGGTGACGTCGGTGCCGACGGCGACCAACTCGCGGTCCGCGACCTCGACGTCCATGCTGACGACCTGCTCCGAGCCGGTGATGTCGAGAACATCGGTGCCTGGGCTGACCTCGTCACCGACCTCGACCTGAAGGTTGTCGATGCGGCCGGCACCGGGGATGAAGACCACGTCCGACTCCTTGACCGAACCGGTCTCTACCGCGCCGATGTCGTCTTGCCACTCTTCAACGGCCTGCGCTGTGTACCAGGTGAACTCGTCGTCGACGTCGAAGCCGTCGTAACCGAGTTTGGCGAGGTTGGTCTCCAGCTGCTTGACGTCAGCCCCGGTGTCACCGATCTTGAGGTCGCGATACATCGGGGTTGATCCGTACAGCGCCAGGACCGGCTGCTCGTCCAGGCGGTAGAGCTCGGTGCCTCGCTTGACCTTGGACTCCTGGTCGGCCAGCCAGGTGATTGTGCCTTGGCCGGACACGCCAACCGTGAACGGCGACCCGTGCCCGAGCGTGCCGCTCCAGGTTTCGGTGTCGGAGATCGTCTCACGCGCGACCTGGTCGATGGCCGCGGGGCCGGTTGCTTCGTCCGGCGTCTGCGAGCCCGAGTCTCGAACGAGGAACCAGTACCCCGCCCCGGCTCCAGCCGCGAACACAACACCCAGCGCTAGCCACAACAGTCCGCGGCGCCGGCGGCGGAGAGGTTCGAGGTCGTAGTCCTGGTCGACGGGTGCCGCCATGATGTCCTCGCTCATGAGCGCCCCTGAGTCTGTGTGTCGGGCTGGCCGCCGAACACTTCCTCGTTGCAGGTCTCTTCAGCGGCCTTGAAGTCGGGGTCCTCGACGACTTCGGGGCCGATGTCGATACCCTCGCCCGGCTTGGGGTCTTTGAACTTCTCCACGTCGTTGTCGCGCATGCACTTGGCGTACTCCAGCATCTCCTTGCGTACTTCGTCCTCGTCCTGGCCGC
>WHTB01000299.1 GCA_009379735.1 Propionibacteriales bacterium | reverse complement strand
GGCAAGGCCCGCCGCCCCTGACGCACCCCCACCCCTTCGCGCCGAGGTTGCAGAAAGTGCCCACCCCCTCGCGCCGACGTTGCAGATCTGTCCCACCTACTCGCGCCGACGTTGCAGATCTGTCCCACCTACTCGCGCCGACATTGCACACGCGTCCGCGAGTTTCCCATCTTGACTGGACCACGACGCAAGCTCAGCCGCGCGACCTGCGGCACGGAAGTCGGCGGGTCAGCGGTCGGCGATCGCGCCTTGGGCTATGGCCGCCACGGACGCAGGCGGGGCCACCACCCGGACACCGCGCGGCGGTATCGCTCGTACCTCTCCCCGTAGACGCGGAGCAGCTTCGGCTCCTCGTACCAGGTCACGAATGAGACGACGGCCACCACGAACACACCCAGCCAGATGAGCACGGAGACGCTGCGGAAGACGACTACCTGGCCGGCGATCATCGACGCGACGGCGACGTACATCGGGTTGCGCACGTACCGGTACGGGCCGCCCACGACGAGGTCCTGGGTCGGTGCGACCGGCGCCGGCGTTCCGCGCCCCTCGCGGACGAACTGCACGAACGCGGCCACGGCGACCGAGAGACCCGCCAGGGCCAACACCGCGCCGGCACCGTCAACGAGACCGAAGCCGTGCGGGTGACGCCAACCGGTCAGCAACCAGGGCACGAGCCCCGCGGTCGATCCGGGAGCGAGCACGAAAAACGCGGCAGATCCGGCGGCAGCACGCTGCATCGGCTCAGGCTAGTGCCCGGAACGCCGTGGACCTGCAATCTCGGCGCGAAGAAGCGGAACGGAAGCGCAACCTCGACGCAAAGAAACGGAACGGATGTGCAACCTCGACGCGAGGGGACGGGGGGTAGGCGTCAGACTCGGTCGCGCTTGGCGGGTTGGCCTGCCTCGGTCACCACCAGGCCGAAGTCGTCGCCATGGGAGCTGACTCCCTCGACGACGGTGGCCTCGACGACGGCGGCGCCCTTCTCGCCGCGCAGCATCAGCGGGTCGCGCTGGAGGTCCTTCATCAGCGAGACCCACATGCCGAGCATCACCAGGACGAACGGCACGGCCACCACGATGGTGAGGTCCTTCAGCCCGATCAGTGCGTCGGCGCCGCCACCACCGATGACCAGTATGATCGCCGCCACCGCACCGGTGAGGACGCCCCAGAAGATCACCGTCGGACGCGACGGCTCGAGGGTGCCCCGCTCGGACAGCGAGCCCATCACGATCGACGCCGCGTCGGCGTTTCCGTTCGCAGTCACCGTTCGACCTTGACGGGATTCTGGCCAGATCGCAAAATGTCGCCGCGACTCAGATCACAGTGCCGTCGACCGAACCCAGCCGGTCAGCGCCGCCTCCGCACGCTCGCCGAACGCGACCAGCTGAGCCTGGTGTACGGAGGTCGGCGTGCCACGCAGCGTCTGCACCGCGATCCTCGCGGCGTCGTCGACATCCCACCCGTACACGCCGGCGGAGACCAGCGGGAAAGCGACGGTACGGGCCCCGATCCCGTCGGCGACCCGCAACGCCTCGCGGTAGCAGGACGCCAGCAGGTCGGGGTCAGTCTGCCCGATCGTACGGTTAGGCCCGACGACGTGGATGACGTAGCGGCAGGGCAGGTCGCCGGCGTCCGTCCACCCGGCGGCGCCGGTCGCCAGCCCGTCGGGGAACCGGCGCACACACTCCGCCAGCAACGACCGACCGGCTGCGCGGTGGATCGCGCCGTCGACCCCACCACCGCCGCGCATCGCGTTGTTCGCGGCGTTGACGATCGCGTCGACGGCGAGCGTGGTGATGTCGCCGCGGACGACCGAGATCTCCATCTGCTCAGTGTCCACCGAGGAACGCGCCGATCAACCCGCGCAGCTCGCGGCGGTGCGTCCAGAGCACCCCGCCGGCGTCGAACATCGTCAGCGTCGCCGACGGCAGGGCGTCGGCCAGCCCGGCCGCGATCGCGGCCGGGTGCGCGTCGTCGCCCTGCTGCCCGATGACCAGCACCGGGCAGGTCACGGCGGCCAAGGCCGCGCGGTCGTCCACCGGGTGCTGCGTCGGCAGCTCCCGGAGCGCCCGCTCGACCCCGGTCCCGGCCAGCCGCGCCGCCTGCCGCCCGGCCCAGACCCGGACGTCCGCCCGCCCGCGGGCCTGCACCGGCTGCTCCAGCACGAGCAGGTCGGCCAGCGCGTCGAGGTCCCGTCGCACGACGTGGTCGGCCATTTGGCGCAACCGGAGCACGGCCGGATCGGCCCGCGGCCGGTCGAGGGCGGCGGGGAGCACGAGCACCAGGCGGGAGAACCGCTGCGGGTCGTCGGCGGCGAGACGGGTCAGCGCGTCCGCACCGAGCGAGACGCCGAGCGCCTGCGTGGCGCCGACCTGGTCGGCCACCGCCCGCAGCTCACCGGCGAGGGCGGCGTACGTCCAGGGCGTGTCAGGCGCCGACGACGCGCCGTGACCACGGAAGTGGAGGAAGGCCTTGGAGCCGGGTACGCCGCTGCCGAACGGCCGGGTCTCCGGGATCGACCCGGCGAGACCGTGCGCGAACACCGTGACCGGGTCGCCCGTACCCGTGACGACGTACTCGACCTGCGCGTCACCGGTGGACAGCAGCGGCACGTCAGGTGGTGAGCGACTTCACCGTGGGCCGAACGTCGAGCACGTAGACGAGGGCCGCGATGGTGCCGATCAGGCTGAGCAGTCCGAGGACGTTCCAGAAGATCATGTGCTCGACGAGGAACAGGCCGAGGATGAGCAACCAGAACTTCTTGGTCTGTCGGTCGGCGGCGGGAAACACCTGGGGCTGCCGCGTCGTGGCGTCGACGAACGCGACCGCCTTCAGCGCGAACAGGGCGAAGGTCAGCATCAGCAGGATGCTGTTCTCGATCACGAACGGGTTGAACACACCTGCAGGGTACCCGGACGCAGAAAGCCGCCACCCGTACTCGGGTGGCGGCTCCTGGTGGCGCGGGGTGGGCCGGTCAGTGACCGACCTTCTCGGCGGTCGCGGCGGCGGCCTTCTTGGCGGCGCCGGCGGTCTTCTTGGCCGAGGTGGCGGTCGCCTTGGCGCGGCTCTTGGTGCTCTTGACCTGGGCCTCGAGATCCTGGGTGGCCTGCTGCTTGCGGATCTTGGCCACCAGGTCCTTGCCCCGGGTCGCCAGGTCGGCGTACACGGGCAGCTTGACGTCGGGCAGCCTGAGGTCGTTCAGCTTGACGTCGCCCAGCTTGAGGTCGCTCAGCTTGATGCCACGCAGCGTCTCGACGGCGAGGTCGGCGGCACCGACGGCGGCGAAGACGACGGTCGGGGCTTCGGTCCTGAGCTGGGCGGGGATCTTGACCTCGGGCAGCTTCACGTCGGGGACCTTGAGCTGCGGCTTCTTCACGTGCGGAACCTTGATCTTGGGTGCAGCCATGTCAGTTTCCTCCTGGGACGTCGCTCTCACGACGGAACGATTCGTAGATGTCGAGCAGCACCTGCTTCTGCCGCTCGGTGATGGCGGCGTCAGCGAGCACGGCCGTCTGGACGGAGCGCTCTCCCTCGTCGTCGAGATCGAGGATCCCGGCGCGCACATACAGCGTCTCGGCGGAGATGCGCAGCGCCTTGGCGAGCTGCTGCAGCACCTCGGCGGAGGGCTTGCGCAGTCCTCGCTCGATCTGGCTGAGGTACGGGTTCGAGACACCGGTGAGCTCGGCCAGCTGGCGCAGCGAGAGCCGGGCCTGGCTGCGCTGCTCGCGCAGGTAGTCACCCAGGGTGCCGACGGTCTTGCCCACGTTCAACTTGGCCATACCGTCAGTCTGCTAGCAATTGCTTGCTCTAGCAAGCGCTGGCGGCGTGACCTCCCCCACACGTCGACGTCCTCGCGGTTTTGTCTTACAGAGTTGGCGAAATCTGCCCGACCGGCTGGCCGCCACCGAGCAGCACGACCGTGCCGATGTCGTCGAGCACCGGGTGGTCGACGCCGAGACGCCGCAGCGCCTCCGCCATCACCACCGGACGGGCCCGGGTGCCGCCGTCGTCGATCTTCAGCGCCACCGACCGACCGTCGGCCAACGCGACGGCATAACACGCCTCGGCGCCGGCCTTGCCGATCGCGCCGGGCAGCGCGCGCAGCAGTCGCGCCTCGTCACGACGTGAACCGGAGGCGTACTCGGGGAACTCGCGGTAAGCCGATGCCATCCGGTGCTCGTTGCTGCCGGGCCTAGCCAGCGCGAGCCGGTGGAACCCGCGGGCCAGCCCGGTCAGGGACATCGACAGCAGCGGGGCGCCACAGCCGTCGACCGCGACGGCCTGGACCGGCTCGTCGGTCAGGTCCTCGATCGCACCGCGGATCGCCTGCTGCACGGGATGGTCGGGGTCGCGGTACGTCGCGATGTCCCAGCCGTTGACGATCGCAGTCGCCAGCATCGCGGCGTGCTTGCCACTGCAGTTCATCAGGATCGGTGAGCGCTCGGTGCCGGCGCGGACCGCCTCCTCCCGCATCCAGTCCTCGACCGGCAGGTCGGGCGGCGTCTGCAGGGCGGACTCGTCCAGGCCGGCCCCGGCCAGGATCCGACGTACCCCCTCGATCTGGAAGTCCTCGCCGGAGTGGGATGCGGCGGCGAGCGCGAGCAGCTCGGGCGGGAGGTCGAGCCCACACCGCAGCATGCCGACGGCCTGGAACGGCTTGTTGCACGAGCGCGGGAACATCGGCGACGTGACGTCACCGACCGACCACAGAAGTGCGCCGTCCGGTCCCAGCGCCACGACCGACCCGTAGTGGTGACCCTCCACGAAGCCGGAGCGGACGACATCGGCCACAACAACGGGAGCAGTCACGGACGCGACCCTACAATCCGAGGGGTGCCGACCCAGTGGACTCCCTCCGCCCGCGAGCTGGACGACCTCGAGCTGGTGCTGCTGGGCGTCGTCGAGGGGCCGCCGGCGCTGGCCCTGCCCGACATCGCGGAGGGCCGGATCGAGCTGACCGACCCGGAGGGGCTCCCGCTGGCGACCTATGACAGCGTCACCGGCGCGGTAACGGCCCTGTCCCACCCGGAGTTCGGCCCCTTCCGCCGCTACCACCGGACGCCCGCCGATGTCCGCGCCCAACACCCCGACCCCCTCGCCGTCGCGGTGACCGCTCCACTGACCCAGGACGCCGTCGAGATGATCCAGGCGGCGGCG
>WHTB01000308.1 GCA_009379735.1 Propionibacteriales bacterium | reverse complement strand
GTGGACACCCGCTCGCCGGGGATGAACTCCCGGAGCAGGCCGTACTGGCCGCGCGGGTGCTCGATCGAGATGCGGCGCCCGCGGAAGCTGGCCGTCACGCGGCGGGCCCGCTCGAGGCAGTCCTCCTCGGTGGTCGCGGCGACCGCCAGCCGGAACCAGCCATGGAGCCGAGCGGCGGCGACGTCGACGCCACGGCTCATCTGGTCCTCGACCTGGCGGGCATGACGCGCCTGCCGGTCCAACGCCAGCGGCTCGTCGAGGTCGTGCTCGCGGTAGTGCCGCTGCATGTCGCGCACCACCAGCAGCTTGCGCTGGATGGACTGCCGCGCCTCCCCGCCGGACAAGATGTCGAACTGGGCGGTCCACTCCACCGGGAACGCCAGCCGGTCGGTGTGCGCGAGCCACGGCTCGTGGCCGGGGTCGGGCGCCTCGATCTCCTCCAGCCGGCCCACCGACATCACCGCGACGTGCCGCTCGACAGCGCGCTCGTCGTCGCGGCCGGTGACCCGGACCGTACGGCCGAACGGCATGGCGGCGTAGTCGACCGACTCGGTGAAGCTGTGCAGGTCGTCGGGTTCCCAGCTCTCGACGTTCGCAGGCGACAGCGTCGACGGAGCCGGGAGGCCAAGACCGACGGAGCGGCGCAGCAGCCACTCCATCTGGGCGCTAGTCGCCGGCAGCCCCTCGAGGCCGGGCAGCGACACCGTCTCGGCCACGCGTTCGGCCGCCGTCTTCAACCGCGTGTGCTCACGCGTACCCGGACGCCGCAAGACCCCCGCGGTCAGCTTGCTGCCGGTGGATCGGTTGTCCAGCCGTACGCCGAGGTAGATCTCCTTCTCCGCCATCGTCTGGTGCCGCAGGTGCTCCTGCGCCGCGACCAGGTGGTCCGACCACGTCGACCCGTTGCTGCTGGCCAGCGGCGTCGGGGTCATCTGGTCGAGCTGGCGGGCCCACTCCGCGGCGGGATACGGCCGGGTGGTGACCCTCAGGTGTACCCGGTGTCCGGCCAGCCAGGCCAGCGCGTCACCGGAACCGAGCAGCAGCCGCTCGCGCTGGGCGTCGGACCGGAACGCCCATGGCTGGGTGGGCAGCACGAACCAGGCCCATACCTCATCGTCGGTGAAGCAGAGGTTGCCGTTGATGTCACGCAGGGCCAGCTTGGCCCGGGTGGTCAGGTCGCGGCCGTTGTGTCGTCGGCGGAGCATGGCGCCTCCTTTACTCGCACGGAGGATGGGGAGAATCGGATGGGTCGGTCCAGATCTTCTTCCCGCGGTGCGGTGAGCTCGGCCCGAAACAGCTGCCAGACGCTGCGGACCGGCCGATCGTGGTCGATCAGGCCGGTCAGGGCGTACGTGGCGAGGACCGTGAGCACGACCTCCCAGACGGGTGGGATGGTCACCCCCATCGGCAGGGCGCTCTCGACCAGCAGCACCGTGACGAAGAGGATCAGCCAGATCCCGTACGCCGAATATCGGGCCGACCACGGGAGGGTGAGGCCCTTCGGCCCCAGCCAGATCGCATCGACCCGATACACCTCGTCATCGGGGCGCAGCAGCACAGTCGGTCACCTCTGGAACACGAAGGTCGTGATGCTGTCGGCGAACGCGTAGATCACGGTTGCGCCGGCGATCACGCCGCACCCCAGCAGTACGTTGGTGAGCGTCAACGCGTTCTGGCTCATCTGGCCCTTGCGCGCTCCGGCGATAATGCCGATTCCGATCACTAGCAAGACGATCGGGATGATGTTCCGAACTCCCCATTCGACCATTCCGTCGCTGTTGATGTCCGGGGCCGCGGCCACGATCATCGTCAGACCTGCCATGAGCAGTACACCTCCTCGGTCACTGAGGTGCGCAGCACTGGCCAGCGCCGCAGCCCCCAGCGTTGTGCACGGACTGCCACCAATGTGACGCACGGCGTCACCGACACACAAGGCCACATCGAGCGCCTTTACGGTGTTACTGTGCGTCACGGCGATGACGCACCGCGTGACGATGACACTGTACGCGCCTGCTCAAGGCGATTCTGTACCGGTCCACCACCTGAAACTGTCCGGGCACCCCGGAGCCCCGCTGCCCCCTGTCCTTCGCGCCGAGGTTGCACATCTGCTCGCGGAGGGTGGGGGTCCGGGACACCGGCATCTCCCGGGACACGGGTGCGACGCGCGGCCTAGGCTGGAGCGGTGACCAGCGCCGGCTCGACTCCCGACTCCGACCCAGCGTGCGCGGTCGCCCACGGGGCCGCGACGGTCGCTGGGGACGGACGGCGGCTGGTCGCGGTCTTCGACTCGCCAGTGGCGGCACACCTGCTGCACTTCGCCCGGGACTGCGGCTTCGGCACGGCGTTGCTGGAGCCGCGCGGAGTCGACTCGGCGACCCACGCCGTGTCGTACGCCGATGACGTCCTCAGCACGGCCGACCCAGACCGGTTCGGCGCCCTGACCGACGTCGTCGTCACCGACCATGACCGCCCCGAGCTGGGCGAGGTCCTCCGCGACGTGCTCGGAGCTCAGCCGCGGTGGATTGGGGTGATGGGCAGCCCACGGCACCCCGCCCCGCACCGGCCGGCTTTGCGGGCACTCGGTGTGCCCGACGACATGGTCGAGCGGGTGCACCGGCCGATCGGGCTCAACATCGGTTCACGCACTCCGGCGGAGATCGCCCTCGCCACCGTGGCGGGCTTGGTCGCCGACCGTCGCGGTCGGCCGGGTGGTTTCGCGTTCGACTGAAGCGGGCCACTCGGTAGGCGGGCCGAGCCGAACGGGCAGAGACTCGATGCCGTACACGATGGAGAGGTCGCGGAAGCGCAGGTCCTGGCGGGGCACGGCGAGCGTCATGTCCGGGAACCTCCGGGCCAGCGCACGAAACGCCGCCCGCAGCTCCATCCGGGCCAGCTCGGCACCGACGCAGCGATGGAAACCGTGCCCGAAGGCGAGGTGCGACATCGCCGGCCGGCGCGGGTCGAACTGCTCCGGAGCCGCGCCGAACGCGTCATCGCGGTCGGCCCCGCTGAGCGAGCACAGCACCACGTCTCCGGCCGACACCTGCTTCCCGAACAGCTCGTGGTCGTGCCTGGCGAACCGGGGGAAGGCGACCTGCACGACCGACAGATAGCGCAGCAGCTCCTCGACCACACTGTCGGCAGCGTCGTCGTCGTCACGCAGCAAGGCCATCGCGTCGGGGTTGTCCAGCAGCACGAGTACGCCGAGGGCGAGGGTGCTCGCCGAGGTCTCGTACCCACCGAGGAACACCCCGTCGGCCAGCCCGCCGAGCTCGACGTCGTCGATCTCGTCGCCGTGCTCGATCACGAGCTGCCCGATCAGGCCCGGCCCGGGAGCGCTCCGTTGCCGCGCGGCCTCCCCGAACAGGAACTCGCGTGACTCCGACGCCGCTCCGAACGCATCGACCCCTCCGCGCGATACGTCGAAACGGGCCGGGCCCAGCTGCTCGAACCGTGTGCGCACCTCTGGCGGGAGGCCGAGCAGCTCGCAGATCACCTGGAACGGCACCGGAAATGCGAACGCCGGCACCAGGTCGACGACGGGACCCGACGCCGCCATCAGGTCGAGCTGGTGCTCCACGATTCCCGCAACCTGCGGCTCCAGTCGCGCCAGCCGGCGCCGGGTGAACTCCGGGGTCAGCAGCTTGCGCAGCCGCGTGTGTTCCGGCGGGTCGGTGAACCCCAGCCCGCCGATCGACCCCGCAGCCGTGACCCCCTGGGTGCCGATCAGCGGTCGGATGTCGTTGCTGTACGCCGACGTGTCCGCGAGTACGGCGCGCGCCTCGTCATATCCGGTCACCAGCCAGACGTTCATGCCGAACAGATGGCTGAGCCGGGTGACCGGTTCGGCGGCTCGGGTCAGTCCCAGCTGCGGAACCGGGTCGACACCGTGGCGCTGCAGCGGCATCTCGAGCGGCCCCGGCACGGCTCGCAGCGAGGTCAGGTCGAGTCCGTTGCGGGTCGCCCTGGCCAACAGCCGTCGACCGATCCAGCCCTTGACGGGTGCGGCGATGTCCAGCATGGGTCCCCCCGTAGTCCGGCCACTTTCCTTCCCTCCACGCTAGGCACGACGAGCGGCGACGTGAATAGGGATTGCACCCCTCCGGGGGTAGGGCTCACCCCACCCCCTCCCCGAGGTCAGTTACGGCGCTGGACGGCCTGGGGCCACCACAGCTGTCGTCGAGTCTCCGGAGCACCGTGTCGCAGATGGCGCCCAGCTGGGTGACCTGCGTCGGGCTCAGGGCGTCGAACAGCACCCGGCGGACTGCCTCGACATGGTCCGGCGCCATCGCCACCAGCCGCGTGAAGCCGTCGTCGGTGAGCTGCACCTCGGTGCCCCGGCCGTCACACGAGCTCGGTCGACGGCGTACCCAGCCCTTCTCCTCGATCCGGGAGATCGCATGCGACGTACGGCTCTGCGACACCCGCAGCAGCTGCGCCAGCTGTTGCATACGCAGGGTTCGGTCGGGCGCCTCGGAGAGCATCGCCAACACGAGGTAGTAGCTCATCGGCATCGCGGCGTCGCGCTGCAGCTGGCGCTCGAGCTGCTCGTTCACCAGCACCGTCAAGTGCAGGTAGGCGCGCCACACGGCCTGCTCGCGGTCGTCGAGCCAGCGAATCTCGGTCGTGGCTTTCACGACACCCCCAACATTTGTAGCGCTCACCCAGATGCAGCAACGTGCCCTAGTGTATGAGGGTTCACACAGACAGGAGTACGGAATGAACGTCGTCCTCTGGGTGGTCCAGATCCTGCTGGCGGGGGTCTACCTCGTTGCCGGTGGTACGAAGCTGGCCACCCCCCGCGAGAAGCTCGTCGCCAACCCGCAGATGGCCTGGACCAACGACTTCTCGGCCGGCGCGATCAAGGCCATCGGGACGGCGGAGGTGCTCGCTGCGGTCGCCCTCATCCTGCCGTGGGCGCTCGACGTGGCTCC
>WHTB01000069.1 GCA_009379735.1 Propionibacteriales bacterium | reverse complement strand
CATCGTGGTCAGGCGCGGCGCTTGGCGACCACCGCGCCGCCGGCGATCATCACCACCAGCAGGGCACCCACGCCGATCAGCGCCCAGGGCGCATCGCTGTCCCCGTCGGACTCGCTGGCGGCCTCTTTGGTGGCGGTCTCTTCGGTGGCAGCCGCCGGCAGCGCGAACTCGACCGGCTCCTCGGTCTCCGGCACGGTGGCGTCGGCGACGGTGACCGAACAGGCGGTCGTGGGGTAGCCGTCGATGCCGCAGGTCAGGCCGTCGTCGACCCGGACCTCGGCCACCGACTCCAGCACCTGCTGGCCGTTGGCGTCGGCGGGCGCGACCGCGCAGTACGCCTCCGGGTCGGGTGGCGTGTCCCCGTCCGGTGCCTCCTCGGCGACGCCGAAGTCGACCAGAACGGCCACCCGCTTCTCTCCGTCGGCGGCGTCGGTGCCCTTGCAGACCTCGTCGAACGACGCGTCGGTGCGCGGTGGACGCGACGGCGCCTCGGCGGTGGTCGCGAAGTGCCAGCCCTCGACCGACCCGTCCTCGGGTGTGAAGCCGTCCGGGCCGGTGTCGGCGGGCACCCACGCGCCGTCGGCGAGGTGGTAGTAGCCCCAGTAGGTGAAGCCGTCGGCTGCGTGGGCCGGCGACGCGAGTGTGATGAGGGTGAACGCGATGCCGGCGGTGAGGGCGGCGATCCTGCGGAGCAGGGACATCGGTGGTCCTTCGCTGTGGGCGCGGCCCGCGTCGCAACCGGACCGCTCACCGACGCGGCACCTACCGCTGCGCGGATCGCGACCGGCTCCAATCCGCAAACCTCGACGGTTGAGTGGAGCCGCAACCACGGCGGGTGTTCCGGCTCGCCGTGCGTGGTGCTCGGGCACGGCCTACGGTTGCGGGTCAGCGCCGGATTCGGACCGGCTTTCCCCGTCATGGTTGTCGTTGCTGAGACAGTCCCATGGCGACGTGTGCCGCGTCAAAGCTGGCCGGCCGTTAGGCTCGCCACATCCGAGGAGACGGGACAGCAGATGACGTGGACGTGGCGGTTCGAGGACGCTGACCGGCAGCCGGTCAGCGTGCCGGAGCTCGACGGCCAGGACTTCCATGCCCAAGGCGACGCCGAGAGCTGGCTCGGCGAGGTCTGGCGCGACCTGCTCGACGCCGGCGTCGACGGCGTCACGCTGCTCGAGGACGACCGCGAGGTCTACGGCCCGATGAGCCTGCACAACCCCTGAGTCAGCGGGGTGACTTCGTCTTGGCGGGGTCGCGCTCCACGACCGGGTCGAGGATCTCGTCGATCGACTTGAGCAGGTCGGGCTCGAGCCGTACTCCTGACGCCTTGACGTTCTCGGTCACCTGTTCGGGTCGTGAGGCGCCGATGATCGCCGCGGAGACGTTGCTGTTCTGCAGCACCCAGGCGACCGCGAGCTGGGCCAGCGACAGCCCGGCCTGGTCGGCCAGCGGCGCCAGCTCCTGCACCCGGGTGAGCACGTCGTCGGAGAGGAACCGCGCGACCGTGTCGGCTCCGCCCTTCTCGTCGGTCGCCCGCGAGCCGGCCGGAGGTGGCTCGCCCGGCTGGTACTTGCCGGTCAGCACGCCCTGCGCAATCGGCGACCACACGATCTGACCGACCCCGAGCTCCTCGCTGGCCGGCACGACCTCGCTCTCGATGACCCGCCACAGCATGTTGTACTGCGGCTGGTTCGACACGAACGGGATGTGGAGCTCGCGGGCCAGCCGGTGCCCCTCGCGGATCTCGTCGGCCCGCCACTCCGACACCCCGATGTAGAGCGCCTTGCCCTGGCGTACGACGTCGGCGAAGGCCTCCATCGTCTCCTCGAGCGGCGTCCCGTAGTCGAACCGGTGCGCCTGGTAGAGGTCGACGTAGTCGGTGCCGAGCCGCGACAGCGAGCCGTTGATCGACTCGTGGATGTGCTTGCGCGACAGGCCGGAGTCGTTGGGCCCGCCGGGGCCGGTCGGCCAGAAGACCTTGGTGAAGATCTCGGTCGACTCCCGCCGGACGCCGGTGAGCGCCCGGCCGAGGACCGACTCGGCCTTGGTGTTTGCGTAGACGTCGGCGGTGTCGAACGTCGTGATGCCCTCGTCGAGGGCTTGCTGGACACAGGCCAGTGCCTGCTCCTCCTCGACCTGCGAGCCGTGGGTCAGCCAGTTGCCGTAGGCGATCTCCGAGACCTTGAGACCGCTCGATCCGAGATTTCGAAACTCCATGCGGCGACCCTAGCCAGGCCCGCCAAGGCCGAACGGCCGGCGATGTGGTCAGGCCCGCCCCCTCCCGTCGAGGTTGCGCGTATGTGCGTGCTGGCGGTTGGTGCATTCGTGCAATGTCGGCGCGAGTGGGGGGTGCGGCCCCGTCCGTCGAGGTTGCGCGTATGTGCGGCCGGTCAGCGGTAGTCGCTGGGCAGCGCCGAGCCGGGCTTCAGCCGGGGCTTCGGCAGCCGCAACCAGCGCATCTGTGAGCTGCGCATCACGGAGTACAGCCGAGCGCCCTTCGTGTTCGTGTCGGGGAACCGGATCGCCAGCTCCTTCCTGACCCGCCACGACACGAAGAACGTGTCCATCACGGTCAGCACGATGACCAGGATCCACAGCGTCAGCGTCACGCTCGCGTTGAGGGCGGTGGGGATGAAGCTGAGCGCCGGCAGGACCAGGATCACCACCAGCGCCGGCAGCAGGAACTCCGCGACGTTGCGCCGCGAGTCGACGAAGTCGCGGCAGAACCGGCGCACCGGCCCTCGGTCACGGGCCGGCAGGTTACGGTCGTCGCCCTTGCCATCGAGCGCGGCCTTCATCTTGACCCGGTCGGCCTTCGCGCGCGCCCGCTGCAGTCGGGCGGCCTCACGCCGGTCGCGGGGCGGGGTGACCCGCTTCTTGCGGGCAGCCTCGGCCTCCTTGCGCGAGGGCGTCGGCCGGCCCTTGCCGTCGGGCTTGACGACGGTCTCGTCCGAGGACTCGGGTGACTTCTTCGCCGTACGACGTCCGAACACGGGGCTGAGCCTCACTGCTGCGCGCTGAATGGGGAGGTGGTCAGGGTACTCGGCCTACGGTGCCCGGCCGGCGGCCGACCCCCCTCGTCTGGCCCCGTGACTCGACGTAAGGTGGATCTGACCCGCGAGCCGCGGACCCGCAACGCTGACAAGGGGGCGTCCGTCCTGCTATGAGCATCATGAAGCGCATGGGCCTGATCTTCCGCGCCAAGGCGACCAAGGCGCTGGACAAGGCGGAGGACCCACGAGAGACGCTCGACTACAGTTACCAGAAGCAGCTCGAGCTGCTGCAGAAGGTACGTCGAGGCGTCGCGGATGTCGCCACCAGCCGCAAGCGCCTCGAGCTGCAGACGAACCAGCTCACCCAGCAGCAGACCAAGCTGCACGACCAGGCGCAGAAGGCACTCGGTGCCGGCCGCGAGGACCTGGCCAGGGAGGCGCTTTCTCGGCGCGCTGCGCTGCAACAGCAGGTCGACTCGCTGCAGCAGCAGCATGCCGGGCTGCAGGGCGAGGAGGAGAAGCTGACCCTCGCCTCGCAGCGGCTGCAGGCCAAGGTCGAGTCGTTCCGTACCCGCAAGGAGTCGCTGAAGGCGACCTACACCGCGGCCGAGGCGCAGACCAAGATCGGTGAGGCGTTCTCCGGGATCTCCGAGGAGATGAGCGACGTCGGCCTCGCGGTCGAGCGGGCCGAGGACAAGACCGCGCAGATGCAGGCGCGGGCCGGAGCCATCGACGAGCTGATCGCCTCGGGCGCCCTCGACGACCACTCCAGCATCGGCGGCCGACAAGACGACATCGCGATCGAGCTGGAGCGGATGTCCGCCGACACCTCGGTCGAGTCCGAGCTGGCAGCCATGAAGGCCGAGCTCGGGGGCAGTGAGGCGCCGAAGCAGATCGAAGGTGACGGCCAGACCGCGCGGGCCGAGCCTCAGACCAAGCAGCAGGGGGAGCAGGCATGATCATCCGGATCATGGCCGAGGGCCAGTGGGAGCTCGCCGACGACCAGGTCGACGGCCTCAACGCGCTCGACAGCGCGGTCGAGAAGGCGGTCGAGGGCGGCGAGGAGGCGGTGTTCCGTACGGCGCTGGACGACCTGCTCGCCTCGGTACGCGCCCAGGGCACCGAGGTCCCGGTCGACACCCTGGTCGACTCCGACCTGATCCTGCCGCCGTCCGACGCGACCATCGACGACGTACGCGCGCTGCTCAGCGACGAAGGCCTCATCCCCGGCTGAGAGATTCCTGAGTGGGGGGTACGCCGGGAACAATCCGGGCCGCCCGCGCGTCGTTAGGAACACAACCGGCACCCCGGAGAAGGAGACGACGAGCCAGGTGGCGAACCGCTTCATCAAGGACCGCGGACTGACCGCGCGCATGACTTCGGTGATGGCCCTGCTGGCCGTCCTCTACCTCGCCTTCATGGCGCTGCTGATCAGCCGCGGCGTCTCCTCGGTCGTCGTCATCGTGGTCGCCGCCGGCTTCGCGATCGTCCAGTGGTACGCCTCGGACAAGATCGCGCTCGCGTCGATGCGGGCCCGCCAGGTCACGCCGGAGCAGGCGCCCGAGCTGCACGGCATGATCGACCGGCTGGTCGCGATGGCCGACATGCCCAAGCCGCGGGTCTACATCGCCGACATGGACATGCCCAACGCGTTCGCGACCGGGCGCTCACCGAAGCACTCGGCGGTCTGTGTGACCACCGGCATCCTGCGGCGGATCGACGCCGAGGAGCTCGAGGGCGTCCTGGCGCACGAGCTGTCCCACGTGGCCCACCGCGACGTCGCGGTGATGACAATCGCGTCGTTCCTCGGCGTGGTCGCCGGGCTGATCACCCGCTGGGGTCTCTACTTCGGGGGAGGCAACCGCAACAACAACGGCATCCCGTTCCTCGTCATCTGGCTGGTCAGCATGCTGGTCACCGCGATCAGCTTCGTCCTCACCCGGATGCTGTCGCGCTACCGCGAGCTGTGTGCCGACCGCTCCGGGGCCTACCTGACCGGCAAGCCGTCGGTGCTCGCGTCCGCGCTGACCAAGATCTCCGGTGACATGTCGCGGATCCCGACCCGCGACCTGCGCTCGGCCGAGCCGATGAACGCGTTCTTCTTCGCCCCGGCCCTCAAGGGCGCCAGCATCAACAGCCTGTTGGCCACCCACCCCCCGCTGGAGAAGCGGATCGAGCAGCTGGCCAAGATCTCGGCCGAGCTCGGCCGGCCGATGTAGTCGATGGGGTTCATGGACGCGCTGTTCGGGCGCAGGAACCCGGTCATGCCCAACCTCGACGCGCTGTTCGCCGTACCCACCGCCGCGTTGACCCTGCAGTCGGCGGCCGGCTTCACGCCGACCGGGGTCGGCTCCGTCTGCTACCGCGCGACCGAGGGCGCGGCCTTCTCGACCACCCAGTCCGACGTCCAGCAGCTGCTCGACGCCGACGGCGGCCCGGCCGTGGAGCGGCACACCGACGACTTCGGGTTCACCTGGCTGGTCTGCCGACAAGACAGCGACGACATCTCCGCGCTGGTGACCGAGCTGCACGCGGTCAACCGTGCGCTCGAGGACTCCGGGTTCGGCCCGCAGCTGCTCTGCTCGTTGGTGGGCTTCACCGACGCCGACGGCCGCAGCCTCGGTCTCGTCTACCTGTACAAGCGCGGCAGCTTCTACCCGTTCGCGCCCACCGGCCAGCAGCAGCGTGACAACGCCCTCGAGCTGCAGGCCCGCGGAGTGCTCGACGGTGATCTCACGATCGAGCCCGACCTGACCCGCTGGCTGGCGATCTGGGGAGCCCCCGGGCTGTGACCGGACTGCCGCAGGTGTGGGGGGCCAGCGATGCGGAGGTCTCCGCGCCGTACCCCTGCGACGCGCTGCTCAGCAGTGCCGAGCCGCTGTGGCGCGCAGTGACGGTCGACGCTCCCCGCGAGCACGTCTTCCGGTGGCTGTGCCAGCTGCGGGCCGCACCGTACAGCTATGACCTGCTGGACAACGGAGGGCGGCGCAGCCCGCGCGAGCTCACACCGGGGCTCGACCGGCTCGAGGTCGGCCAACGGCTGATGCGGATCTTCCGCGTGGTGAGCTTCGACCGCAACGACCACATCACCATGCTGCTCGACGACCCCCGCGGCTTGCGCCTGTTCGGAGACGTCTCCGGCAGCTATGCCGTGCGTGATGCGGGCGGGGGTACGACCCGACTCGTCGCCAAGCTGTGGTTCGGGCCCGGGCGCGGCCCCGCGGGGGTGCTGCGGGCGCGGCTGCTGCCGTGGGGCGATGCGCTGATGATGCGCAAGCAGCTGCTGACGCTGAAGTCCCTCGCCGAGCAGGAGACGGTCCGGTCTGGACGGCCCGTCGACTCGGACAGGTAGCCGATCGGCCCCCTCCCTGGCCGCCGCGCCCCGGCGCCGAGCAACTGAGAGTTGTCAGTGCGTGGCCGGCGGGGCGGCTCTCGGGTTGTTCTGACAGGTTGGGCGAACCCCCGCTGGCCGGCGAGTTGATACCCCCATCGCCCGGCGCCGTTGTCATGATCAGGGCAGACAACGCAACGGGAGGACACCGATGGACCAGCTCACCCTCATCGCCACCGTCGTGACCGCGATCGGCTCCGGCATCGTCGGTGGGATGATGTTCGCGTTCTCCGTCAGCGTGATGACGGCGCTCGGCCGGCAGCCGGCCCCGCAGGGGATCGCGACGATGCAGGCGATCAATGTCGTCATCGTCAACCCGGTGTTCCTGCTGCTTCTCCTCGGGACCTTGGTCGCGAGCGTGGTACTCGCCGTCGGCGCTGTGGTCACGGGCGAGCCCTGGCTGCTGGTCGGTGCGTTGCTGTACGCCGTCGGCATGGTCGGGGTGACGAGCGTGGTCAACGTGCCGCTCAACAACGCCCTCGACAGGGTCGACCCGGACAGCGCGGAAGGCGCGCAGCTCTGGGCGCGCTACCTCGCCAGGTGGACGACGTGGAACCACATCCGGTCGGTCGCCTGCTTTGCCGCCGCGACCGTGCTCACGCTGACGTTGCTCTGATCGCCTGACTAGTCCTTGTGCGACTCGCCCGGGAGGTCGAGCATCCGCTGCAGCGCGAGCTTGGCCCACCGCTCGGTCTCGGGGTCGACCTGGATGCGGTTGACGACGTTGCCGTCGACCAGGTTCTCCAACGCCCACACGAAATGCGGGAGGTCGATGCGGTTCATCGTCGAGCAGAAGCACACCGTTTTGTCGAGGAACGAGATGCTCTTGTCCGGGTGGTCCTGAGCCAGCCGCTGGACGAGGTTGAGCTCGGTGCCGATGGCCCAGGCCGACCCGGCCGGCGCCGCCTCGACGGTCTGGATGATGAACTCGGTCGAGCCGACGAGGTCGGCCTTGGTCACGACCTCGTGCTTGCACTCCGGATGCACGAGCACCTGGACGCCGGGCACGCGCGCCCGGATGTCGTCCACACTCTCGGCGGCGAACCGGCCGTGCACGGAGCAGTGGCCTCGCCACAGGATCATCGTCGCGTCGGCGAGCTGCTCGGAGGTCAGCCCACCGCCCGGCCGGTGCGGGTCGAACACCACGCAGTCGTCGAGACCGAGGCCCATCTGGACCGCGGTGTTGCGGCCGAGGTGCTGGTCGGGGAGGAACAGCACCTTCGTCCCCTGCTCGAACGCCCAGCTGAGCGCGCGCTCGGCGTTGGAGGACGTACACACGGCACCGCCGTTGCGCCCGCAGAACGCCTTGATGTCCGCGCTGGAGTTCATGTACGTGACGGGCACGGTGACGTCGGCCACGCCGGCGTCGGTCAGCACGTCCCAGGCGTCCTCGACCTGCTGCAGCCGGGCCATGTCGGCCATCGAGCAGCCGGCGGCGAGGTCCGGCAGGATCACCTGCTGGTCGTCGGCGGTCAAGATGTCGGCCGACTCGGCCATGAAGTGCACACCGCAGAACACGATGTACGGCGCCTCGGGACGCGCGGCCGCCTCCTTGGCCAGCTTGAACGAGTCGCCGGTGACGTCGGCGAACGCGATCACCTCGTTGCGCTGGTAGTGGTGGCCCAGCACGAACAGCTGGTCGCCCAGCGCCTCCTTGGCCTTGCGCGCGCGCTCGACCAGGTCGGGGTCGGATGACGCGGGCAGTCCTCCGGGGCACTCGACGCCGCGCTCGCTGTCGGGGTCGGCCCCCGTGCCGAGCACCAGCAGTGGCAGATCGGTCGTGGTCACGTCGTCTCCCGACAGAGTCGTCAAGCGGCCCCCAATGGGGTTGCCGGTGGCGTCATCGTACGTCGGTCAGAGGAAGAAGCCCGAGGGCAGGTACGGCATCGGCGGCTTCATGTTGCGCAGGGCGAGGTACTTGAGGTTGTACACGGACAGTCGCGCGGTCAGGGCGACGTCGACCGCCCACTCCTGTGCCGCGGTCACGAAGTCGACGTCGATCGAGTCCTCACCGGCCGCCGCCAGCGACTCCCAGAGCAGCCGCTGGGCGGTGCGCCGGTTGGTCGCCGCCAGCAGGTACGGCCCGCCACCGGGCTGGACGTAGCAGTAGCCGCGTCCGGTCGTGTGGTCGGTGACCACGAGCCGGCACTCGGCGGCGATCATCGCGTGGTCGACGCTGTGCGCCGACCCGCGCACTTGGCGGTCGACCGAGTCGCAGAGATCGAAGTCGGTCGCCGACCCGTCACGTACCCGCTCGACGACGGGGAGCGTGGCCCGCTCGACCCGGCCGGTGAACGTCATCGTCGGGTGCAGCGTGAAGCCGGCCAGCCGGTAGCGGCGGGCGGCTCGCGGGTCGGGTGACGACGCGATCATGCCGCGGAGGCAGCCCTGGCTGTGACCGAGTGCGGCGTCGAGCACCGCCGTACCCACGCCCTTTCCCTGTGCCCGCAGGGTGACGGCGTACGACGACAGTGCCCACAGGCCGTCGCGGCGCGAGGACAGCGAGATGCCGAGCAACCCCGTGTCGTCCTCCGCGACCCAGCACCCGCCGGGGTCGTGCCGGACCAGGTGCGCAGCCCGGCGACGCCAGGTGGCCGACTTCTCGGGGCTGCGCCGGCTGGGCGACGGCAAGTCGGCGATCGTGGTGCGGACCGACAGGTCGTGGAACGCCTCGTCGGTGATCGCCTCGACGGCGCCGAGGTCGTCGGGCCGCATCGGACGAACGAGCATGGTCGCCAACCTACCGGCGCCGCGGTCGGGGTCAGCGCTGGCTGCTGAGGCCGCGGTCGCCCTCGGGGTTGTTCAGTACGGTCAGCGGTGACCCGCTGCCGGCCGTGATCTCGTACCCGATCGAGGCGCCGAAGACGCCGAGCGCGTCGCCCTTGCCCATGAAGCACTGGGCGAAGTAGCCGTACGCCTCGTTGTCGACGACCGCCGAGCTGATCGAGTGGTCGAAGAACGTCGTGGTGCCCGGCGTGCCGGAGCTGGTGGCGCTGGCCAGGTTGGTCTCCTCGCCGACCGTGCCGGCCAGCGCGGTGCGCCACAGTGAGCACGACAGGTCGGCCGGGCTCGTGTCGCGGGCGGTGACGCGGAACGTCGTGATGACGGCGTCGTCGGGCAGCGACACGTTGCAGCGGAGCAGGCCGCCGTTGGTCGTCCAGCGCAGCGAGCCGGTGCCCTTGAGCCGGGTGTGGGAGTCGTACGGGATCCAGGTGGTCGCGGCGCAGGACACGGCGCCGGTGACCAGCGCGTCGGCCTTGACGAACTCCTCGGCGCCCTGGACCGGCGTCTGGGTCAGGTCGGCCGAGACGGTCGGGGCGGTCTCGGGTCCGCGGGCGGTGAGGCTGGACGCGACCGCAGGGACGCCGACGGCGAGGGCCGCGGTGAGGGCGGCGACGGCCACCAGCTTCGCGTGGCCATGCACCGTGCGCCCGAGCCGTCGCTCCATCTCGCCTCCCCGGGGTGACACCGAGAGGAGGGTCCGCCCGGGCGCCTGATACCCCTCGCACTGGGTAGGCGCAGTCTCTCGCGAGCCGGGCGGACCCTGGTGGTACCCCTAATCACCTTTGTACTGCTTCGTACTCGCCGGATGATCGTGCGTTTGGCCGAGATCGGTGCGTAGGCGCTACGGCATTCGGGCCATCCGGACGACCGTCGTCCGGGCTACGGCTGGAAGGATGACCGGATGCGGATCCTGGTCGCGCCCGACACGTTCTCGGGCCCGTTGACGGCCGTGCACGCCGCCGCCGCGATCGCCGAGGGCTGGCGGCGGCACGCGCCCGGCGACGAGGTCCGCGCGGTGCCGATGGGCGACGGCGGCCCGGGCTTCGTCGACGTACTCCATCATGCCCTCGGCGGAGACCTGCTCAGCGTGCAGACGCAGGACCCGTTCGGGGCATCGACGCCGGCCGGCATCGTGCTGGTCGACGGCACCGCGTACGTCGAGAGCTCGCAGGCCTGCGGTCGGCACCTCGTGGAGCGGAACGACGCGGACGATCCCGAGGCCGCCAGCACGTACGGCGTCGGGCTGCTGATCGCGACGGCGGTGGCGGAGGGCGCACGTACGGTCGTCGTCGGGCTCGGCGGATCGGGCAGCAGCGACGCAGGCGCCGGGATGCTGGCCGCCCTCGGCATGACCGGCGACGTCGCGTTCGACCAGGGGGCGGCCGGGCTGGCCGGCGTCAGCTCCGCCGACCTGCGGCCGGTGCGGGAGCGGCTCGACGGTGTCGACGTGGTCATCGCCGGAGACGTCGACAACCCGTTGCTCGGGCTGATCGGCACGACGAACGTGTATGGCGGGCAACGGGGCATCGGCGAGGACCGCCTGCAGACCGTCGACGGCTGGCTGGAGGGCTTCGCCCGGGCGACCGACCGGGCCGTGGCGAACCAGAAGGGCGCCGGCGCGGGTGGCGGGCTCGGCTTCGGGCTGATGCTGCTCGGCGGTTCGTGTCGGCCCGGTGTGCAGCTGGTCGCCGAGATGGTCGACCTGGCCGGGGCGGCGGGCTGGTCCGACCTGGTCGTGACGGGGGAGGGTGCCTTCGACTTCTCGTCCCGCTCGGGCTCGGTGACCTATGGCGTCGCCGAGGCGGCCGGCCGGGCGGTCCGGCCGTGCATCGCGCTGGCCGGCGAGGTGCTGGTCGGCTCGCGTGAGATGCGGGCGATGGGGGTCGAGTCGGCGTACTCGGTGACCGAGCTGGTCGGCGCAGAGGCGGCGCGGGACCAGCCGTACGAGAGCCTGGCCCGGCTCGCCCGCCGGGTCGCGCGCACCTGGTCCCACTGACGGGAGGGGGCGTCCGAGGGGCGGCGGAGGCGGTGTTTGTTTGGCTGATGTGCGACCATGGGAATGTCCTCGGCTCGCCGCGGCGTTGCATGGGTGACGCAGCGAGTCGACGCACAACGAGCCTTACGGGAGATATGCGATGACGGTGCAGGGCGAAGCCCAGACCAAGACCGGTGTGCTGCTGACGGACAACGCCGCCAGCAAGGTCAAGAGCCTGCTCGACCAGGAGGGCCGTGACGACCTGGCCCTGCGCATCGCGGTGCAGCCCGGCGGTTGCTCGGGCCTGCGCTACCAGCTGTTCTTCGACGAGCGCAGTCTTGACGGCGACACCGTGACCGACTTCGGCGGCGTGTCCGTGGTGGTCGACCGGATGAGCACTCCGTACCTCCACGGTGCGACCATCGACTTCGTCGACACGATCGAGAAGCAAGGGTTCACGATCGACAACCCCACCGCGACCGGGTCGTGCGCCTGCGGCGACTCGTTCCACTGATCTGACCTGACGCACAAGGGACCGGCGACGGCTGCAGCCGTCGCCGGTCCCTCGTGCGTGTGCGGCGACCCGTGCGACCCGGATCCCTGGCCGGTCGGCCCGGTGGCGACTCACCCCCACGCGTACCCGACCATCCCCACCCTTGCAGGCGTGGGGATGGTCGGGAACGGCACGGGACCGTGCCGTCCGGAAGCCCGGGTCGGTCCGGCTATTGGGGTCCGGTCGGTGCGTCGCTCGGTGCCAGACTGCCGACCTCGAGCGTGCGCCCGGTGCTGACATCGACCACGGCGCGGGCGCCGAGCGGCTGCTCGAGCTCGATGGTCGTCTTCTTGGCGTTCGCGATGTCGATGCAGACCTTCGAGCCGCTGTCGTCGGGCGGCGTACGCAGCAGCCGCACCTTGACCTCCTTCGCGGTCTCGCCCACCTCGACGGTCTCGACCTTGCCGTAACACTCCGGGACGCCGATGTAGTAGTGCAGGATCACACTCGTCGGCCCGTCGGGCTGGTAGCTCTCGACCGCGACCTCGGTGCTCTGGGCCGGGCTCGACGGCGTGCTCGACGGCGGGCCGGTCGGCGAGTCGGTCGGCGTCGGCAGGTTGGTCTCCGGGATCGACATCTCGTCACCCGGCGAGGGCGACTCACCTGCACGATCGTCCGAGCCGGGCCCCGATGCCGCGGTCGGCTCACCGCCGTCCGACGCCAGGACGTACACACCGCCCGCGACCAGCAACACCGCGAGCACGGCTCCCGCCACGATCAGCCACGACTTCGACCGGGTCATGGGTCTCCTCACCTCAATGTGGTCGGTCAACGTTTCGACGCACGGCCGCCGAGCGCGGTTCCACCCAATCTGTCATCGGTACTTCTGGAGGGTAGTGTGAGCGCGCTCGTCGTCTGCCTCTGAGGGAGCTCGTCTTGACCATCGCCGTCACCGGTTCGATCGCGACTGACCACCTGATGTCGTTCCCGGGCAAGTTCGCCGACTCCCTGGTGGGCGACCAGCTCGACCGGCTGACCCTGTCGTTCCTCGTCGAGGACCTGGAGATACGCCGGGGCGGGTGTGCCGCCAACATCGCCTTCGGGATGGCCTGCCTCGGCGTGCGCCCGACCCTGGTCGGGGCGGTGGGGGAGGACTTCGTCGACTATCGCTCCTGGCTCGAGCGGCACGGCGTCGACTGCGACTCCGTCCACGTGAGCGAGACCAAGCACACGGCGCGGTTCATCTGCACGAACGACTCCGCGATGGCGCAGATCGCGTCGTTCTACGCCGGCGCCATGTCGGAGGCGCGGCAGATCGAGCTCGCCCCGATCGCCCGCCGGATCGGTGGTTTCGACCTGGTGATCATCAGCCCGAACGACCCGGAGGCGATGCTCCGCCACACCGAGGAGTGCCGCGCGCGCGGCTACTCCTTCGTGGCCGACCCGTCCCAACAGCTGCACTTCGGCGACGGCTCGATGATCCGCCAGCTCGTCGACGGGGCGACGTACCTGCTCAGCAACGACTACGAGGCCGCGCTCACCGAGCAGAAGACCGGCTGGACCGCCGACGAGGTGCTGTCCCGGGTCGGCACCCGCGTGATCACCCGCGGCGAGCACGGCGTCGAGATCCACCGCAGGGGCGAGGACCCGATCGAGGTCGCGGCCATCCCGGGTGTGCGCGCGGTCGAGCCGACCGGCGTCGGCGACGCGTTCCGTAGCGGTTTCGTGGGCGCGCTGACCTGGGGACTCAGCATCGAGCGCGCCGCCCAGGTCGGCTGCGCGATCGCCGCCTTCGTGGTGGAGACCGTCGGCACGCAGGAGTACGAGCTGTCCCGGCAGGCGTTCCTGGACCGGATGACGCTGGGGTACGGCGAAGAGGCCGCCGAGGAGGTCGCCAAGTTCGTGGTCTGCCCGCGCCCCTGACGACGAGGGGCTAGGACAAGCGCCGGACGAGGTACGCCGGGGCCGAGTCGGTGTCGATGGCGCCGACGTACTCCTGGTCCCGCAGCCGGCACCAGGCCGGGATGTCGACGGCGGCTGCCGGGTCGTCGGCGACCACGGCCACCGTCTGACCCACCTCGACCTCGCCGAGCCGCTTGGCCAGCCGGATCACCGGCGTCGGGCAGCGCACGCCGATGCAGTCGATGACCAGGTCGGCCTTCATCCCTCCACCTTGGCACGGAGGTCGGCCACGATCCCCGGCAGCACGGCCAGGAAGCGGTCGACGTCGTCGGGGCTGGTGTCTCGGGTCAGCGACACCCGGACGTTGCCGTGCGTCGTGACGCCCATCGCGGCCAGCACGTGACTCGGCTCCAGCGTGCTCGCCGTGCACGCCGACCCGCTGGCGACCGCGAACCCCTGCCGGTCCAGCTCGGTGACCAGCGCCTCACCGGCGACGTACAGGCAGGAGAACGTCACCAGGTGGGGGAGCCGGCGTTCCGCGTCGCCGACGACCTCGACGTCCGGCACGGTCGCGGCCACCCGGTCCCGGATGCGCGCGATGAGGGCGTGTTGCCGCGGCGCCAGCTCCGCCCGCTCGGCGTCCACCGCCTGCAGTGCTGCGGCCGCGGCGAGGGCCCCGGGTACGTCGGTGAAGCCGCGCTCGTCGCTCGGCATCGGGTCCCGCCAGCGCACCCCCTTCCGGACGACCAGCACCCCGACCCCGGCCGGTCCGCCCCACGCCCGGGCGCCCGCGGCCAGCACCGACCACGCCCGCGGCAGGTCGACGCGGCCGGCCGCCGCCGACGCGTCCATCAGCAGCGGGACGTCGAGCGACCGGCAGACCGCGGCCACCTCGTCGACCGGCTGCACGGTGGCGACCTCGTGGTTAGCGGCCTGCAGGCAGGCCAGGGCCACCCCGCCCGCGGACACGGCGTCGGCGAACGCGGGGAGGTCGACCCGTCCGGTCAGGTCCACACCGACGCTGACCGACGTACCCCCGCGGTCGGCGAGCCAGGACGCGGCATGCAGGACGGCCGAGTGCTCGACCGCGGAGTGCACGACCGTGCCGCCGACCCGCGACCGTGCGGCCGCCGTGCCGAGGACTCCGGAGTGCACCGCGGCCGGTCCTCCGGGCGAGAAGGACACCTCGTCCGGACGGCAGCCGAGGACGTCGGCCACCACCTCACGGGCGTTGTCCAGCAGGAGCCGGGCACGGCGTCCGGACGTGTGCAGGGCGGCCGGATCGGCCCAGCCCTGATCGAGCGCCGCGAGCAACGACTCACGGGCCTTCGGGTGCAGCGGCTCCGCCGATGCGGCGTCGAGGTAGACAGGGTTCGCCACACCTTGACCGTAGCGACCGACCTGCACGTCTCACGACCGGTCGGCTGCGTTAGTGTGAGATCGAACGGCCACCCGAGCGTCGCGGGCACTGCTGACTGTGCTGTCCAGCAGACCCAGTCGCGCACCGAGCCCCGAACGAGAAAGGCGCCCCGTGGGTCTGGATCTCACCGAGCGCACCGCGCGGCCCCATGCGGCGCGCCGTGGTTTGCGCCGCCGGTCAACCACTGCCGTGGTCGGCGTGCTCACCCTGCTGTTGGTCACCGGATGCTCCGAGGCGGAGGTCGGGCAGCTCAAGCGGCTCGGGCTTCCCGAGGGCGCCAGCTCCTCCGCACCGCACATGGAGGAGCTATGGATCGGTGCCTGGATCGCGGCCGGTGCGGTGGGCGCCCTGGTCTGGGGCCTGATCATCTGGGCGATGATCCGGTACCGCCGGCGCAGCGACGACGAGGTGCCGGTGCAGGTGCGCTACAACCTGCCGATGGAGGCGCTGTACACCCTCGCCCCGTTCGTCGTGGTGTTCGTGTTCTTCTACCACACGGTCGTCGCCCAGGACCGGGTCCTCGCGGAGGACGAGAGCTTCGACCACGAGATCCTGGTGGTCGGCCAGCAGTGGTCATGGACGTTCAACTACCTCGGTGACGACGGCCGCGACGAAGGCGCCACCGGCAACGACGTCTTCGACGTCGGCACGACGGCGGATCCGCCCACCCTGGTGCTGCCGGTCGACAAGCCGGTCAAGTTCCTGTTCCGCTCACCCGACGTCATCCACTCGTTCTGGATCCCGGCGTACTACTTCAAGATGGACGTCGTCCCCGGACGCGACAACACCTGGATCACGACGCCGACCAAGACCGGCACGTTCGCCGGGCGCTGCGCCGAGCTGTGCGGCGTCTCGCACTCGCGGATGCTGTTCGACGTCAAGGTCGTGAGCGAGGCGGAGTACGAGGACTACCTCGACGAGCTCGCCGACGAGGGCAACACCGGCGTCGCCGACGGTTCCTCGGAGACAGACGTGATCGTGGGCACGGAGCCCGCGGACGAGGAAGGGGCCAGCCAGTGACCGCCATCGGCGCGTCCCGCCAGATCATCTCCGATGTGCAGCCGCAGCGGACGCTCGGCCAGAAGGTCGCGAAGTACCTGTCGACGACCGACCACAAGCTGATCGGCAACCTCTACCTCGTCACGTCGTTCGGCTTCTTCCTGGCGGCCGGGTTGATGGCGATGATCATGCGGGCCGAGCTCGCCTACCCCGGCAACCAGCTGGTGGAGGACGAGGTCTACAACCAGATGTTCACGATGCACGGCACGATCATGTTGCTGTTGTTCGCGACGCCGTTGTTCGTCGGGTTCGCGAATGTCGTGATGCCGTTGCAGATCGGTGCGCCGGATGTGGCGTTCCCGCGGCTGAACATGTTCAGCTACTGGTTGTTCCTGTTCGGTGGGCTGATTGTGATGGCGGGGTTCTTGACCCCGCTGGGCGCGGCCGACTTCGGCTGGTTCGCCTATACCCCGCTGTCGAACGAGGTCCGGTCGCCGGGTGTCGGTGGTGACCTGTGGATCATGGGGCTGTGGATGGCCGGGCTGGGCACCATCTTGGGTGGTGTCAACTTCGTCACCACGATCATCTGTATGCGGGCGCCGGGGATGACGATGTTCCGGATGCCGATCTTCACCTGGAACATTCTGATCACGTCGTTGATGGTGCTGATCGCATTCCCGATCCTGGCCGGTGCGTTGCTGGCGCTCGGTGCGGACCGGATGCTGGGCGCCCATATCTTCGACGCGGCCAACGGTGGCGCGATCTTGTGGCAGCACCTGTTCTGGTTCTTCGGCCATCCGGAGGTGTATATCATCGCGTTGCCGTTCTTCGGCATCGTGACCGAGATCTTGCCGGTGTTCAGCCGCAAGCCGATCTTCGGCTACATCGGGCTGGTCGGTGCGACGATGGCGATCGCGGCGTTGTCGATCGCGGTGTGGGCGCACCATATG
>WHTB01000337.1 GCA_009379735.1 Propionibacteriales bacterium | reverse complement strand
GCCCGCAGCGGTGATCGCGGACGTGGCGGCCGGGCGGCGGCCGGCGAGTGGTCGGCCGGAGCTCGCCGTGGTGTGGGACCTGGTCGCCGAGCTGCACGAGACCCGGCAGGTGTCCGACCCGGTGTACTCCGCTGCCGTCGAGGCGCTGGGCGAGGCGTCCGTCGTCGAGGTTGTCGGCACGGCCGGCTACTACACGACGCTGGCGATGGTGATGAACGTCGCCCGTACGCCGCCGCCGACAGCTGCGCCCCGGCTGCGGGTCGACGGGGATACCTGAAGTCGTGGCGTCGTCGGTCGGGTTGTCATCGTGCGCGGTCACTCGGGCCCGTCGTCGGCGAGGAGGCGGACCAGGCGTACGGCGACCTGCAGCTCGGTGCGGCGCTCCTGCAACGAGTGGCCGAGCAGCTCCTCGGCCTTGTGCAGCCGGTTGCGGACCGTGTGCTCGTGCAGCTGCATGTGCTCCGCGGCAGCGACGTGGCTGCCGAACCGGAAGGAGGCCTCCAGCGTCTCGCGCAGCCGGGCGGCCTCGGCGGAGTCCTGCGCCAGCGGACCAAGCTCGGCGTTGACGAAGTCGCGCGCCAGGGCATCGTCTTGCAGCAACAGGATCTCCAGCCCGGCGTCGGCGTAGCGGATCACCGGGGGCGCATTGCGCGGGCCCCACGCCGCCCGTACTCGCTCGGCGTCCTCGGCCTGCTTCAACGCGTCGCGGAACCCCGCCATCCCGACGCCCGGGTTGCTGACCGACGCGGCCGCGCCCACCTCGTCGAGCACCGCCGAGATCCGGTCCAGCGCCGGTGCTCGCCACGGCTCCAGCCGGCACAGCCAGATCGCCGTGCTGCTCAGCGTCAGCGGGCACAGCAGCGACTGGTGGGCGTGCGTCGCCGAGCGGAGGCCGTCGGCCAGCTGGGCCGCTGCGCCCTCGGGCATGGTCGGCAGCAAGACCGCGACATGGTGCGCGTCCAGCGGGTAGGCCAGGATCGCCAGGTCCGCTGCGGACAGGCTGTCGCCCTCGCCGCGCAGCACATCGCGGATCAGGCTCTTGCGTACGTGTGCGCGCGAGCGGTTCAGCGCCTCGTAGTCGCGGGTGTAGGTCTCGGCGACCTGCGAGGCGACGTAGTCCTGGTAGCTCAGGATCAGCCGGGTCAGCTGCGACAGCGCCTCGACGGTCTCGGTCGGTGACACGTCCGTCCGCGCCATCCACTCGCGAAGATGGCGGGTCCACATCTCCCACTGGATGAAGAAGCTGACCCGGTAGGAGCGCTGCATCGACTTCTGCGGGATCCGCAGCTGGGCCTGGACGGTGGCGAAGAACAGGACCCGGTCCAGCGCGACGTCGTCAAGCGCCAGCCGGCCGGCGAGTACGTCACGCAGCGCGTAGGCGTTCTGGCTGACACTGGCGTGCAGCCGGGCCAGGAACTTCTCGTCGTGGGCGTGGCTCGTGAACGCCGTCTCCGCGCACTGCTCGACGACCAGCTCGATCAGCGACTCGACCGGGAAGTCGTCGGCGGCACCACGCACCGTGACCGGCAACGGCTTGTCGTCGAACCAGACCGCACCAGAGACGTGCTTGCTGTCGGTCTCGTTCTCGGTCTCGGCGACATGTGGGGACAAGCCGAATCTCTCCAACCGCGGACCCGGAGGGTGTGACGCGCTCGTGTCTCCGAGACTCTAGGTGGCCGTGGAACCCCGGTCCAGGGCCTGTCCGGCCGCTGCGGCCACCGGCTCGACCTTCCCGGACCGGGCGGAGCGGGTGATCGCCTCGAACGCGTACACGTTCGCCAGCATCTCCTCCAGGGTCACCGAGTACGTCGTCTCGCCCGCGACCGCGCGGGCGAACTCCTCGAGGTTCGTCCGCACCGAGGGATGCGGCGGGTAGAAGGTGGAGATCGGAGCCCGTCCTCGAAGGGCGGTGGTCACATCCCAGCCCTGGGAGTCCTCGGGATGGTTCCGGTCCCGGATCTCGAGCCACCCGCGCGACCCGAGCAGCGTCACCCGGCCCGCGAACGGGGTGGCGAGGATCGCGGTGATCATCGCCGTCTGACCCTTCTCGAACCCCATCGTGACCGTGAGGGTGTCCCCGTTCTCGAACGTGGTCGCCTGCGTCGACAGCCGGGCCCAGACCTCGACCGGCCGCCCGAAGATCGCGATCGCCAGGTCGACCAGGTGGATGCCGGTGGCCGACAACGGACCGACCGGTGCCTCCGCGTTGGACAGCCGCCAGTTGTCCCCGGGCAGCTCCAGGAACTTGTCCTGGCTGAAGTTGCCCTCGAACACCAGCGGTGTGCCCAGCTCACCGGATCGGCACAGCTCACGCAGGTGGAGCACGGCCGGCTCGAACCGGCGTTCGTGCCCGATCCCGAGCTGGACTCCGGCGGCGACGACCGCGCCGAGGGCGGCCTCGGCCTCGGCCCCCGTGGTGGTCAGCGGCTTCTCACAGAACACATGCTTGCCGGCCCGCGCCGCGGTGGCGATTTGCTCGGCGTGGAGCTTGTGCGGCGTGCAGAGGATCACCGCGTCCAGCTCTGCGTCGGCGAGCGGGTCGGCGAGGTCCGTCGACGTCGCGATCCCGCGTTCGGCGGCGGCGTCACGGCCCGTCGCGCTGGGGTCCACGCCGCGCGTGATCTCGACGTACTCGCTGTGCTCAAGGTCGCGGAGGACCTTCTGCCCCCACCATCCCAGGCCGACGACTGCTGCGGTGATCACAAGCGCAGTCAAGCCGTCGAGGGTGCACCGCCGTAGTGGCTCCGACCGTGAAGTTTCGGCCCTGAAGTGGCGCAATCCGTCAGTCCCGGACCGCCGATCTCGGATCCGGAATCCCGGCCGCGCTGCGTTACGTCCTCCGCCACCCGTGCGTACCCAACTTCACGGCGTACGACAGTGCGAGCGCTGCCGCGGGTTTGTGTAATGAGGCCCAAGCCCTGGCGCTTTGTACGGAGGTACGGGATGAAGCAGGGACGCGCGGGCGCTGCCACGGCCGTCGACCCGGTCCACTTCCGGCACGTGGTCGGGCACCTGGCGAGTGGGGTCACCGTGGTGACGACCGCTGCCGAGGAGAAGCACTACGGGATGACGGCGAGCTCCGTGACGTCGCTGTCCGCCGAGCCGCCGATGATGCTGGCCTGCATCAACAACGCGGTGCCGACCGCGGACGCGGTGTCCCGGAGCGGCAAGTACGTGGTCAACATCCTCGGTGAGGACCAGGGGGAGCTCGCCCAGCAGTTCTCGATCGCTAGCGACGACAAGTTTCGCAACGTGGCATCGCATCGCGGCGTACTCGGGCTGCCGATGCTCAGCGATGCCTTGGCACACATCGAGTGTGAGGTGAGCGAAAAGGTCGTCGGTGGAAGCCATTCGATCTTCATCGGGCGCGTCGTCTCGGCCACCGCCGGCGACGGTCAGCCGCTCACCTACTTCCGCGGCGGGTACGGCCGGTTCGAGTTCGTCCGCGACGACGAGGTGTACCGCCAGGCTCGTCAGCAGGTGTTGAGCCGGGTGTACCAGGCCGACCAGGTGATCGTGCTGGAGGACCTGGCGACCCAGCTGGGCGTGGAGAAGTCGGCAGCCTTCTACGCGTTGACCCGGCTTTATGCCGACGGGCTGGTAGGTCGAGATCCCGAGCGGGGCTATGTCATCACCGCCTTCGACCTCGGCACGTCGGACCAGACCTTCGATGCCCGGCTGGCGATCGAGCTGGGCGTCATCGACCTGGCCATCGGGCGGGTCAGTGCGTCGGAGCTCGCCGCGCTGCGGGACCGGTTCGAACGGATGGCGGCCCTGCTTGTCGGCGACCGCTTCGTCGACTTCCACGACTACCTCGACGCGAACTACGCCTTCCACGAGCAGCTGGTGGCGCTGGCCCGCAACCCGCTCCTCACTGCGACGTTCGGCGGACTGAGCATCAAGAGCGTGATGACGCGCAGCTTTGGCTCCACGCCGGTGACGTCACAACGGTTCATCGATGTGCAGCGGCAGCTGACCGAGGCGTTCGAACGCGCCGATGCCGCGGATGCTCGGCAGGCCGCCCGCGACTACTGCGAGTCGGCCAAGCAACGGGTGCGGGAGATCCTGGCGCACACCGGCGGGCGGATCTGACCGCCGCCGGTCAGGTGGTGG
>WHTB01000136.1 GCA_009379735.1 Propionibacteriales bacterium | reverse complement strand
CTGCCGATGCTGTTCGCCTACGAGGAGGCGTTCCAGTACGGCAACTACGGCTACGCCGCCGCCCTCGGCAACGTGATGGTGCTGATCGTCCTCGGCGTACTCCTCGTCTATGTCCGCAAGCAGATGCGGGAGGTGTCATGAGCAACCCCATGGACCGCGTGTCGCCGGTGACGCGGACACTGCAGTACCTCGCCCTCCTCAGCTACCTCGCCTTCCTGGCGTTCCCGCTGCTGTGGATGCTGTCCACGTCGTTCGCGTCGCGGCAGGACCTGGTGCGGCTGCACCCCGGGATCTTCCCGGACAGTCCGACCTTCGACAACTTCGTCAGCGCGTTCGGCGAGCAGGCGTTGGTGCGCTCGGCGGCCAACAGCGCGTTCGTTGCGACGGTCAGCGCCGTGCTTACGGTCCTGGTGGCGGTGCCGGCCGCGTACGCGCTCGTCCGCCTGCGGACCCGGCTGGCCAAGCCGATGATGGGCTGGGTGCTGGTCAGCCAGCTGTTCCCGTTCATCCTGCTGGTGATCCCGATCTTCCTCATCCTGCGCACGGTCGAGCTGGTCGACACCCGGGCCGGCCTGATCCTCATCTACGTCGTCTGGATCCTGCCGTTCGCGTTGTGGATGCTGCAGGGGTACGTCCGTGACCTCCCGGCCGAGATCGAGGAGGCGGCCAGCATCGACGGCGCGTCCCGCCTGCAGATCCTGCGCGCGATCGTCTTCCCGCTGCTGGTCCCGGGCATCGTCGCGACGACGCTGTTCGCGTTCATCACCGCGTGGAACGAGTTCTTCTTCGCGCTCGTGCTGATCAAGAGCCCTGAGCTGGAGACGCTGCCGCTCACCCTGGCCCGCTTCGTCGGCCTCGAGGGCGTGGCGCGGCTCGGTCCGCTCGCGGCGGGCTCCCTGCTCGCCACCATCCCCAGTCTCGTCTTCTTTGCATTCATCCAGCGCGGTCTGACCGGCGGCCTTCTTGCCGGTGCCACTAAGGGTTAAGGAGCACACCCATGCAACGCACGATCATCACGTCAGTGGCCCTCGGGGCCGTGCTGACCCTGACCGCCGCCGCCTGCGGTGGCGGCGACGGCGGGGGCTCCAGCAGCGACGGCCCGGTCAAGCTGCGGTTCCAGAGCCTCGCCTGGCAGGAGGAGTCGGTGAAGGCGAACAAGGACCTGGTCAAGAAGTGGAACGACGAGAACCCCGACATCCAGGTCGAGTACGTCCAGGGCGACTGGGGTTCCGTGCACGACGAACTGCTCACGTCGTTCGAGGGCGGCGACCCGGCCGACATCATCCACTACGAGGCCGCCGCCATCCAGGTGTTCGCCGAGGGCGGCTACCTCGCCGACCTCGACGAGACCCTGTCCGACGACTTCAAGGGCAGCATCGACGAGGACATCTGGGAGACCGTGCAGTACGACGAGTACGGCACGATCGGCGCGCCGTTCCTGCTGGAGTCGCGGATGGCGCTGGCGAACAAGAAGCTCTTCGACGCAGCCGGTATCGAGGTCCCGACACCGGAGGACCCGTGGACCTGGGACGAGTTCCAAGACGCCGCGAAGGAGCTGACGACGGGTGGCACGTACGGCGTCGCCTGGCCGCTCGGCAGCCCCGCCAACGCCGTACTCAACCTGTCGCAGAGCTTTGGCGGCGGCTACGTCACGGACTCCGACGGCGAGCCGAAGGTGGAGGTCGGCGACGCCGAGCTCGAGGTGCCGACCCGCATCCACGAGATGCTCTACGAGGACAAGAGCGCGGCACCGTCGACGGTCGGCTCGAACTCCACCGACTCGCTGCCCGGCTTCTTCGAGGGGAAGTACGCCATGCTGTTCGGCGCCATCTGGCTGCGCCAGCAGATGGTGCAGGAGGCGCCGGAGGGCTTCGAGTGGGTGACCTTGCCGCCGCTCGAGGGCAGCGAGGGGCAGGCGCAGGCCGCCAACCCGCAGATCCTCTCGGTGGCCGCGCAGTCCGAGCACCCCGAGGAGGCCACCAAGTTCATCGAGTTCTTCCTCAACCCCGACAACATGGCGGCTCTGGCGAAGGGCGACTGGCTGGTCCCGACCAGCGCGGGTGCGCTGTCTGCGTTGGCGGAGTCCACCGGCGGCGAGCAGGACTGGGACGTCGCGGTCGCCAGTGTCGACGCGCTCGAGGGCGCGCCGTGGCAGAAGACGCCCGGCTTCCAGGAGTGGCTGGACCGGATCGCGACCCCGGCCTTCCAGAAGTACTTCGCGGACGAGATCAGCGAGGACGACCTCGCCAAGGAGCTCGAGGAGGGCGGCGACAAGGTGCTGTCGGAGCAGCGATGACGGGACTCGACACCAAGAGCCGGGCACGTGGCTGCCTCGCCGGGCTGGCCGTCGGCGACGCCCTCGGCCGGCCGGCGGAGGGCATGGAGCCGGACCAGATCGTCGAGCGCTGGGGGCGGATCGAGGGGTACGTCGCGGACACGCCGGTCGGCAGCGACGACACCGAGTACGCCCTGCTGACGGCGAAGGCGCTGCTGCGCTTCGGTGCCGACTTCAGCGCCGACAACGTCGCGGACCTGTGGCGTGACGAGGTCTGCACCCAGCAGGGTGCCTTCGCCGGCAGCGGGTTCAGCGAGATGGCGGCGATCCGCAACCTCCAGCGCGGCCACCGGCCACCGCGTTCGGGCCAGCACGCGCATGGCTGGAGCGACGGATTGGCGATGCGGGTCGCTCCGGTCGGCATCGTCGCGGCCGGCGACCCGGAGCAGGCCTCGCGCTGGGCCGTCGAGGATGGACTGGTCAGCCACAGTGGTGAGGGCATCTACGCCGGACAGGCCATCGCCGCCGCGGTTGCGGTGGCGATGACCGGTGCGGATGCGGAGGCGGCGTTCGCCGCAGCGCTCGACGTCGTACCCGTGGACTCGTGGACGGCGCGCTGTCTGCAGGCGGGCCGCGAGGTGGTCGCGACCGAGCCCGACTGGACCACGGCGGCCAGGCATGCGGTGGCCCGGCTCGCGGTGGACCGCTACTACTGGGCCGACCTCGCACCGGAGGCGGTCAGCCTGGCGTTCGTCGCCGTACTCGCCGGCGAGGGAGACTTCCGCGAGACCGTGCTCAACGCCGTCAACCTCGGCCGCGACGCCGACACCATCGCCGCGATGGCGGGCGCCGTCGCCGGGGCGTTCTCGGGCATCGACGCCGTCCCCGAGGAGTGGCTGCCGGCCGTAGCGGTCGCGCCCGGCGTCTGCTTGGCGACCACGAAGGGAATGCATCCGATGGAGGTCGCCGACGAGCTCTGCGCACTCGCCGACGAGCTGGGGAGCGCTGATGAGTGATCCCAGTATTGGACAGGGGATCCGGGCGACCGTCGCCGGGCTGGCGATGGCCGACGGGCTGACCTGGCCGGCCTGGTGGCACCGGATGTCGCTGCTGCCGCCGCGCCGGGCAGTCCGGCTCGGCCAGGCCACGCAGCACGCCCGGGAGCAGGTGACGACGTCGCTGCCGACACCGTACCTGCAGTCGTCGTCACCGGAGCTGGTCGACCCGGCCGGACCGACCGACGACACCGAGTGGTTCGTGGTCGGCGTGCGGCACGCCCTCCGGCAACGGCTCGACGGCTCGCCCGCGGTCGGGCCACACGACGTGTGGCACGAGCTGGCCGAGCAGCGGGCGGCCAGCACGGACGCGGTGCGCGGCCGGATCGGCACGATCATCGCGCTGGACAACCTGCACCAGGGCCTCCAGCCGCCGGTGAGCGGCAACGACAACCCGCACTACTTCGACGACCTCGCCTGCGTGCGCGCCGTGGCGGCCGGGCTGCTGCGGCCCGGTTCGCCCGGCGACGCGGCCGACCTCGCGGAGACCGACGCCTCGGTGACGCACGCGCTGGACGGCGTGTGGGGAGCCCGTGCGACGGCCGCGTTGGTGTCGGCGCTCGTCGGTGGCGCGGACCGAGCCGAAGCGACGCAGGCTGCCCTGCGCGAGCTGCCCGCCGACAGCTGGGTCGCGCACGTCGTCGCCGAATGCCTCGCGGTGGTGACTCCGGAGGCTGGTGCGCTCGGCCTTGCCGCGCGGCTGGAGCGGGACGTCGTGGACCACGTGTACGCCTACGCGACGCAGGCACCGGAGACGGTCGGTCTGCTGCTCGCGCAGCTCGCCGTGGCGACCGACCCGCAGTCGCTGCTGCTCGGTGCGCTGGCGCATCCGCGGCACGCCGACTCGCTGGTGCCGCTGGCCGGGGCGGTGGCCGGTGCCGCGTTCGGCGGTTCTGATACCGATTCGGGCCTGCCCGCGCTCGGTGGCGTCTGCGTGCGCGCGCTGCACGGCGTACCACTGGCGTCGGTGGTCGACGACGTGCTGCGCGTGGCGGTGCCGTGATGGCCGAGAACGCACTCGTCGACCGCACACTCGGCTGCCTGCTCGGCGCCGCGGTCGGCGACGCGCTCGGCGGGCCGACGGAGGGCTGGACGCCGGACCAGATCAGGGAACGGTGGGGCGGCTGGGTGGAGGGGATCGTCCCACCGTACTTCGAGGACTGGCGAACGGCGCGGCCGATTGCGCCGTACCACAAGGGAAACGGGCACGTCACCGACGACACCTTGATGACGCGGCTGCTAATCGACGTCTACCTCGACAAGCGGGCGCATCTCGACGCGTACGACATCGCGGACCGGCTGGTGCCGAGGATGATCGGCGACCAGACCTGGATCCCCGAGCTCGAGGCCGAGGCGCTGCCGCTGCAGCGGGTGTTCCTCGCCGAGAAGTACATCGCGTTGCGGCTGCACTGGGCGCACGTCGACCCGCGAGAGGCCGGCGTCGGCAACGCGGTCAACTGCGGCGCCGCGATGTACGTCGCACCGATCGGCGTCGTCAACGCGGCCGACCCGGACACCGCGTACGCCGAGGCGATCGACGTGACCTCCGCGCACCAGTCGTCGTACGGACGGGAGGCAGCCGGCGTGATGGCGGCGGCGGTGGCCGAGGCGATGACACCCGGGGCGACGGTCGACTCGGTGGTGGACACCGCGCTGCGACTGGCCAAGGACGGCACCCGCGCCGCCATCGAGGCCGTCTGCGAGGCCGCCGACGGCGTCGGTCACTGGAGCGAGGCGATCGAGTTCGGCACGCTGCGCGATGCGGTGCGGCCGTTCGACACGGTCGCCGACACCTACCGCGACCAGGGTCTCGGTGCCCGGCGCCCGAGCCGCCTGCACAGCATCGAGGAGCTGCCACTGGCCCTTGGCATGCTCGTCGTTGCCAAAGGGGACTGGGAACAGACCGTCTTCGGCGGCGTCAACTACGGCCGCGACTCCGACTCGATCGCGACGATGGGAGGGGCGCTGGCGGGTGCGCTCGGCGGCCGTGACGTCGTACCCGCGGCGTTGGTCGAGGCGGTGTCGACGGCCAGCCGGATGGACCTCGAGCAGCCCGCGCGACAGCTCGCCGAGGTGGTGGCGGAGATCAGGGCGGCGGACCACGTACGCAACTCTCGGGTCCACGACGCGTACCGTCGGCTCGGGGAGGGATGAGATGGGGAGTACGTCGATCTGCGTCCTCGGCAGCGCCAACATGGACCTGGTCGCGCTGGTGGACCGAGCGCCGGCGCTCGGCGAGACGGTGACCGGCCGAAGCTTTGTGCAGATGCCCGGGGGCAAGGGGTCCAACCAGGCGCTGGCCGCAGCCCGGGCCGGCGCCGACGTACGGATGATCGGCGCCGTCGGCGATGACGTGTTCGGCGCCGCGATTCGCAACATGCTCAAAGAAAACGGCGTGGAAACGGCTGGGCTGGTCTCGGTGGCCGAGCCGACCGGCACCGCGCACATCGTCGTGGACGCGGGCGGCGGCAACTCGATCGTGGTGGTCCCCGGTGCCAACGCGACCGTGGCGCAGCTGTCGGAGTCGCAGCGTGCGGTGATCCGCGACTGTGACACGTTGCTGATGCAGCTCGAGCTGCCGCTGGAGGTCGTGGTCGAGGCGGCGGCGTGGGCGCGCGCGTGCGGCACCCGCGTGGTGCTGACGCCGGCCCCGGTCGTACCCCTGTCCAACGAGCTGCTCGCGACGGTCGACCTGCTGGTGCCCAACGAGCACGAGGCTGCTCTGCTTACCGGGGTGTCGGACCCGACCGGTGCCGCACAAGCCCTCCTCGATGACGGAGTGACCGCGGTAGTGGTGACGCTGGGGGAACGTGGATGCCTCTACTTGGACGCCGACGGTGCGACGTCCCAACCCGCACCGTCGGTGACTGCCGTCGACACGACCGCCGCGGGTGACACGTTCGTCGGCTGCCTGGCGGTCGCACTGGGGGAGGGGCGCAACCTCTCCGACGCCTTGGGCTGGGCGACGTCGGCGGCGGTGCTGTCGGTGCAACGCGTGGGGGCGTCGGCGTCCATGCCCTACCGTGCCGAGATCGACGCATGCTGAGGCTGGAGGTCGCGGATGAGTGACGACGAGTCGGCTGGGCCGCTCGACGGGCTGCGAGTGATCGACCTGTCGACGCTGTTCGCCGGGCCGCTCACCGCCATGCACCTCGGGGACTTCGGTGCCGAGGTGGTCAAGGTCGAGCACCCGCGGATGCCCGACCCGGCGCGCGGGCACGGAGCGTCGAAGGACGGTCAGAACCTCTGGTGGAAGACACTCGGCCGCAACAAGCGGACGATGACGCTGGACCTGTCCCGGCCCGCCGGGCAGGAGGTGTTCCTGCGGCTGGCCGCGACGGCCGACGTGGTGGTCGAGAACTTTCGGCCGGACACGTTGGAGAAGTGGAACCTCGGCCCTGATCGGCTGCACGATGCGAACCCCGGCCTGGTGCTGGCCCGGATCACCGGCTTCGGGCAGATCGGGCCGTACCGCAGACGTCCCGGCTTCGGCACGCTGGCGGAGGCGATGAGCGGCTTCGCGTCGCTGACCGGGGAACCGGACGGGCCACCCACGCTGCCACCGTTCGGCCTGGCCGACGGCATCGCCGCGCTCGCGACGGCGTACGCCGTGATGACCGCCCTGCACGCCCGCCGGGTCACCGGGCGTGGCCAGGTCGTCGACACGGCCCTGATCGAGCCGATCATGTCGATCCTCGGCCCGCAGATCACCCGCTGGGACCAGCTCGGCACGGTGCAGCCACGGCGCGGCAACCGGTCGGCGGACAACGCGCCGCGCAACACCTACCGCACCGCCGACGACAGGTGGGTCGCGGTCTCGACCAGTGCGCAGAGCATCGCCGAGCGGGTGCTGCGGCTCGTCGGCCGGCCCGACCTGGTGGACGAGCCGTGGTTCGCCACCGGCGCCCAGCGGGTGGAGCACGCCGACGAGCTCGACGACGCGGTCGGTGCCTGGATCGCCCGTCACACCCGCGACGAGGTGATCGACGCGTTCGAGCGGGCGGAGGCCGCGGTCGCACCGGTCTATGACGGCGCCGACATCGTGGCCGACCCGCAGTTCCAGGCGTTGGGCACGATCCACACGGTCGACGACCCGGACCTTGGCCCGCTGGCCATGCAGAACGTGCTGTTCCGGATGTCGGAGACCCCGGGCCGGGTGCGGTGGGCGGGTCGCGCACACGGCGCCGACACCGAGTCGATCCTGGGCGAGCTGGGGGTCACCGACATCGCCGGCTTGAGGGACCTGGGCGTGATATGAGCAGGCTTTCCGTGACCTTGCTGTACGTCCCCGCCGACCGCCCGGACCGGGTCGCGAAGGCGCTGGCGACCGACGCCGACGTGGTGATCGTCGACCTGGAGGACGCGGTCGCTCCGTCGGCGAAGGCTGCGGCCCGCGACGCCGTACCCGGCCTGGTGTCTGCGGCTGACCCGGACCGCGTCCAGGTGCGGGTCAACGGGTCGTCGTCGCCGTGGGGACGTGACGACCTGGCGATGGTGGCGTCGTTGCCCGCCGGGGTGTCGGTGCGGCTGCCTAAGGTCGAGTCGTTGGGGGCGGTCGACGTGGCGCTCGACGTACTCGACGGTCGTTCGGTGCATGCGCTGCTGGAGTCGGCGCTCGGTGTGGAGCACGCGTTCTCGATCGCCGCTGGTGGGGTTGCGTCGGTCGGTCTGGGTGAGCAGGACCTGCGCTCCGAGCTCGGGGTCGACGACCGCGGTTTGGCCTGGGCACGGGGACGGGTGGTCGTCGCCGCGCGGGCGGCCGGGCTGCCTCCGCCGGTGCAGTCGGTGTTCACCCACCTGCACGACCCGGACGGCCTCGTGTCGTCCTGCCGTGCGGGGCGGGCGCTCGGCTTCGTCGGGCGCTGTGCGATCCATCCCGGCCAGCTGGCGGTGATCCGCGCGGCGTACCGCCCGGACGGAGCCGAGGTCGACCGCGCCCGGGATCTGCTCGCGCAGGTGGACTCCGCCCGGCGGGCCGGCAGCGGTGTCGCCGTGCTGACCGACGGGTCCTTCGTCGACGCTGCCATGGTCGAAGGGGCACGCCGCGTCCTCGAGCTGGCTCGCCTCACCGCCGACGGGTAGCCGGTAGGCTCGGCGGGGTCGGCGCGAGAGAGACGTCAGGAGGGGACCGGGGGCGGATGGGAGTACGAACACTGGCCGTGGCCGCCGTGTTCACGGCCGTCGCACTCACCGGGTGCGGCTCGGAGCCGCCACCTGACGACCAGCAGCCGGTCAGGCCGTCGGCGAACATCGTCGATGCGCTGACAGTGGTGCCGGCGTCGGCCGAGCGGGTCGTCGTCCGCGACGTCGGCGGGGTCAAGGAGCGAGCCGGGTTCGGCGACGTGACGTCGGAGTCACCCGTGGCCGACCAGCAGGACTACTTCGCCCGGGCCGCCGGCTCCCCGCACGCCCAGTCGGTGCTCACCGGCTCGCGTCAGCAGATGCGGGGATGGGGCTGGAACGCTGCCGACGTGGTGTGGGAGGTCGACCTCCCGGACTGGTCGGCGACCATCATCCAGCTCCGCGACGACCTCGACATGGACACGGTCGTCGAGAGCTTCCAGCACCGCCGGTACGACCGGACCGAGGACGACTCCGCCCTGTACTTCACGCTCGCCGACGACAGTGCGGAGCCGGCCGGCGTGCTCGGCACGGTCGGCGTCGTGCCGGGCAAGAGCCTGGTCGTGACCGGGCGTGCTCCCCAGGGGGTCGCCGCCGAGGTGGCGCGTGGCGGGACGGTGATGGGGTACGAGGAGACCGTACGGCGGCTGGTCGAGCGGGTCGACGTGCAACGCACCGAGTACGCCTCGATCCGGGTCGGTGCCAGCGCCTGCGTCAGCACCGACGACCTGGCCGGGGTCCGGGCGCCGGGGACGTTCCTGGCTGCGGTGGCTCCGCTGCCGCAGGTCGACGGCTCGCTGATCGCGATCGCGGCGGCCGACGATGCCAGTGTCGACGTGTCGATGGTGACCGCGCTCCCCGACGACGAGTCCGCGGCAGCCGACGCATCCGCGCGTACGGCGTTCCTCGAGGAGGGTCACAGCACCGCGTACGACGCGCCGTACTCACAGGTAGTGCAGGTCGACGCGGTCGACGTCGACCGCACCGTCGTCGAGTACGACCTGGGCGGCGACATGGCCGAGAAGGTTCGGACCATGATCAACAACGCCGACGAGCCGTGGTCGTTCTGCGGAAAGGGCTGACCGTCACCCTGCGTCATCGCGCGGAGTCTTTACCAAACGTTGTGATTCTTCCCTTATCGGCATGGGTAGGCGCGCCTTCAACTGTGGCGATTCTCGGGTCCGCTGCGGCAGCCAGGCCTGTCTCGGGCGCAGGCATGTCACCCGATCCGAGAAAGCAGATCAGATGCCTGCCCATCGCGCGTCATCCACTCATCCTTCTCGACTCCGCCAGATCGTGGTCACCGCCTGCCTGCCGCTGATGCTGTTGGCCGCGGTGCTCGTCGCGGACTCGAACGGCACGTCGGTCGCCCGTGCGGCGACCACAGTGAAGGCGTTTCCGGGGGCTCAGGGGTTCGGTACCGACACCGTGGGAGGGCGGGGCGGCAAGGTGATCGCGGTGACCAACCTCAACGACTCGGGGGCGGGCTCGTTCCGCGCGGCGGTGACGGCGTCGGGACCACGCACGGTGATCTTCAAGGTCTCGGGCACCATCAAGCTCACGTCACGCATCGACGTCACGAACCCCAACCTGACCGTGGCCGGGCAGACCGCGCCCGGCGGCGGAATCACGCTGCGGGTCGACCCGGAGGCGAGCCCGTGCAGCGACCGGGGCACGATGCTGATCTCGACCAGCCACGTGGTGATCCGCTACCTGCGCTTCCGGCCGGGTTCGACGCCGTGCGCGGACGACAGCCACGACGGGCTGACCATCTACAAGGCGGGCGCGCACGATGTCGTCGTCGACCACTCGTCTATCTCGTAGGGTGTGGACGAGAACCTCAACACCTACGACGACTCGCAGGACATCACGATCTCGAACTCGATCATCTCCGAGGCGCTGTCCGACTCGACCCACCCCGACGGTGAGCACTCCAAGGGTGCGCTCCTCGGTGGCAGCGGCGCGCACGACGTGAGCCTCCACCACAACCTGTTCGTCAGCAACATGGACCGCAACCCCCAGGTCAGCGGGCTGTCGGTCGCCGACATCCGGAACAACGTCGTCTACAACTACGGCGACGGCTCGGGCGACGGCGCCACCCTGATCTCGAGCAGCAAGGGGCAACCGCGGGTCAACTGGGTCGGCAACTACTACAAGCCCGGCCCGGACTCCGACACCGGCCGGGCCGAGTTCGCGGTGTACGAGGGCAGCACCGGGTCGACGTGGCGCTGGTACGGCGAGGGCAACATGCGCTGGACCGCTGGCGGCAGCCAGGGCGCGCGGGTCGACTCGAGCGCGACGTCGTCACGGGTGTCGACGGCATTCGCCGCCCCCGCCGTGACCACCAGCAGCGCGGCGCAGGCGTACACCGACGTGCTGGCCGACGCCGGAGCGTCTTACCCGCACCGCGACGCGGTCGACGCCCGGCTGGTCAAGAACGTCCGCGACCGCACCGGCAAGATCATCGACAACCCGTCGCAGGTCGGTGGCTACCCGACCCTGCCGGCGGCGTCTGCGTCGGCCGACAGCGACGACGACGGCATGCCGAACGCGTTCGAGACCAAGCACGGCACCAGCCCGAGCGCTGCCGACGCGGGCGGCGACAAGGACGGTGACGGGTACACGAACATCGAGGAGTGGTTCAACGGGATCGTCGGCTCCG
>WHTB01000409.1 GCA_009379735.1 Propionibacteriales bacterium | reverse complement strand
TCGCACGATGCTGCGCATCGCGCCTCCTCCTCCGCCTTGCGATGCATCCCACCGAGCGCCGCTCGCGACGGTCGGGAGTAAGGAGACGCACCCTAATCCGGTGGCGGGGTCAGCCCGCAGGCACCCAGACTGGCTCGCGTGGGCCACGTAGATCTTGCCGGAATCCGCTTCGAGCTGCCTGACGGCCGGGTGCTGCTTGACGACGTCGCGTTCCGGGTCGGCGAGGGTGCGAAGGTGGCCCTGGTGGGCGCCAACGGCGCCGGCAAGACCACGCTGCTGCGGATCGTCACCGGCGAGCTGGACCCGCATGCCGGAGCGGTCACCCGGTCGGGCGGCCTCGGGGTGATGCGCCAGATGGTCAGCCAGGGCCACGAGGACTGGACCGTGCGGGACCTGCTGCTCTCGGTGGCGCCGCCGCGCGTCCGTGCAGCCGCCCGACTGGTCGACGCCGCCGAGCTGGCGTTGATGGATCGCGACGACGAGAAGACGCAGATGCGTTACGCCGAGGCTCTGGCCGAGTGGGCCGACGCCGGCGGGTACGACGCCGAGGTGCTGTGGGACGTCTGCTGCGTCGCGGCCGTCGGGACGCCGTACGAGCGGACCAAATGGCGCGACCTCTCGACTCTGTCGGGCGGGGAGCAGAAGCGGCTCGTGCTCGAGGCGCTGCTGCGCGGTCCCGACGAGGTGCTGCTGCTCGACGAGCCCGACAACTTCCTCGACGTGCCCGCGAAGCGCTGGCTCGAGGGGCGGATCCGGGAGTCGCCGAAGACGATGCTGTACGTCAGCCACGACCGCGAGCTGCTGAACAACACGGCGACCCGCGTCGTCACCGTCGAGCTCGGCGCCGCCGGCAACACGGCGTGGATGCACCCGGGCGGCTTCACGTCGTACCACGAGGCCCGCGCGGCCAGGTTCGCCCGGCTCGAGGAGCTCCGGCGCCGGTGGGACGAAGAGCACGCCAAGCTCAAGGCGCTGGTCGTGATGTACCGCCAGAAGGCGGCCTACAACTCCGACATGGCGTCCCGGCTGCAGGCGGCGGTCACCCGGCTGGCGAAGTTCGAGGCCGCGGGGCCACCGGAGGCGCAGCCTCGCGAGCAGAACGTCACGATGCGACTGCGCGGCGGCCGCACCGGCAAGCGGTCGGTGATCTGCGAGCGGCTGGAGCTGACCGGCCTGATGCAGCCGTTCGACCTCGAGGTCTGGTACGGCGAGCGAGTTGCCGTGCTCGGGTCCAACGGGTCCGGCAAGTCGCACTTCCTGCGGCTGCTCGCGGCTGGCGGGTCGGACCCGGACGTCGAACACCGGCCGGTGGGTGACACGCCGATTCCGCCGGTCAGCCACACGGGCCGGGCGCGACTCGGCGCGCGGGTGCGGCCGGGATGGTTCGTGCAGACCCACGAGCATCCGGAGCTGACCGGCCGCACGCTGTTGGAGATCCTGCACCGCGGCGACGAGCACCGGGCCGGCCGGCCGCGGGAGGAGGCGTCGCGGGCGCTCGACCGGTACGAGCTGGCGGGCGCCGCCGAGCAGCGGTTCGACTCATTGTCGGGCGGGCAGCAGGCGCGGTTCCAGATCCTGCTGCTCGAGCTGTCCGGCGCCACCGCGCTGCTGCTCGACGAGCCGACCGACAACCTCGACGTGCAGTCGGCGGAGGCGCTGGAGGACGGGCTGGAGCGCTTCGAGGGCACGGTCGTCGCGGTCACGCACGACCGCTGGTTCGCGCGCAGCTTCGACCGGTTCCTGGTGTTCGCGGCCGACGGGTCGGTCTACGAGTCCGACGAGCCGGTCTGGGACGAGGGTCGGGTCGCCCGCCGTCGTTGAACCCGACGTTGACCCCGATCGTTGACCCCGATCGTTGACCCCGATCGTTGACACTGGGTAGCCGCGCTGCTCGGATGGGTGCACGCTTCACTCGCTCCGAACGCACCGACGGAAGAGGTAGCCCATGCGCGCGCTGATCCTGGCCGCGGCCACCGCGGTGACCGTGCCCTTGCTGAGCCCTGCACTCACGTCCATACCGGCTCAAGCCGCCGACTGCGACCCGTTCACCACATCACCGGAGTACGCCGGCCGGGTGCCCACGGGCGAGGACGTACTCGGCTTCCCGTTGGGCAGCCAGGAGGTCACCTCGGCGGAGTCCGACACCTACGTGGAGGCCGTCGACGCCGCGAGTGAGCGCGTCAGCACGGGCGTACTCGCCACCTCTCATCAGGGCCGCCCGCTGACGTACGCGATCGTCGGGTCACGGCGAGACGTCGCGCGAGCCCAGCACGCGGCGAGGGTGCTGCGCGACCCGGAGACGTCGGCGAAGAAGGCGGCCAAGGTCGCGGCGGACTCACCGGCGGTCGCCTGGGTGGCGGGCAATGTGCACGGCAACGAGGAGAGCGGCACGGACGCGGCGCTGCGCCTGCTGCACGACCTCGCCGACCGCACCGACTGCGCCGCCGGCCAGATCAGGGACAACACCGTCGTGGTGATCCAGCCGACCCAGAACCCGGACGGGCGTGAGGCCGACACCCGGCGCAACGTGTACGGCTTCGACCTCAACCGGGACTGGTTCGCGCGCACCCAGCCGGAGACCGACGGCAAGCTGGAGCTGCTGCGCGACCTCCCGCCCGTGCTGTTCGTCGACGACCACGAGATGGGCGCTGACGGCTTCTTCTTCCCACCGAACGCCGACCCGGTCTACCACGACATCCCCGACCGCTCGATCGACTGGATCAACGACCTCTACGGCGCGGCGATGGCCGCCGAGTTCGACCGCCGCGAGATCCCGTTCTTCAACTACGAC
>WHTB01000078.1 GCA_009379735.1 Propionibacteriales bacterium | reverse complement strand
GCTCCCGGAGGTCCAGCGGGCGATCGGGATCGAGGCCGGATGGATCCGCCCGTTCCTCTCGGGCGCCCTGCTGCTCGTGGTGATCCTGTTCCTGCCGGGCGGCCTCTCGAGCCTGGTCCCCCGGCTGCACAAGCCGAAGGTGGACCCGTCGGTCGCGCCACCGGACCTGCCTGACCTCCCGGCTCCGGGCACCCCGGTGCTGACCTTGCAGGGGATCGGCAAGGACTACGGCGGCGTGCATGCCGTACGCAGCGTCGACCTCGAGCTGCACAGCGGCGAGGTGCTCGGGCTGATCGGCCCCAACGGCGCCGGCAAGACGACGCTGGTGAACATGATCAGCGGCCTGACCGAGCCCACCAGCGGCGGGGGGGCCGTGCTGGGTGAGCGGCTCGGCAAGGTGGCCGTCGCGCACCGGTTCGCCTCGGCAGGGGTGAGCCGCACCTTCCAGCATTCCAAGCTCTTCGAGCGCCTCTCGGTGCTGGAGAACGCACTCGTCGGGGCTCACGTGGTCAGCAGGCCGACGTTGCTGCGCCGGCTGTTGTGGCTGCCCTCGGCCCGGCGCGACGAGCGACAGGCGCTCGCCCAGGCGGGCGCCCAGCTCGCCCGCGTCGGACTGGCCGACCGAGCCGCGCTGAGCGCCGGAGACCTGTCGTACGGCGACCGCCGTCGGCTCGAGATCGCCCGTGCCCTGGCCGGTCACCCCACCCTGCTGATCCTGGACGAGCCGGTCGCGGGGATGAACCACGTGGAGGCCAACGCACTCTCGGAGCTGATCCGGTCCTTGGCCGACGACGGGATCACCATCCTGCTGATCGAGCACAACGTACGGATGGTGCTGCAGACCTGCTCCCGGATCATGGTGCTCAACTTCGGCGAGGTGATCGCCGAGGGTGACCCGGTGGCGGTGGCGAACGATCCGGCGGTCATCGAGGCCTACCTGGGGTCCGAGGAGACGGGTGAGCAGCGTGTCTGACCCGATCCTCTCGGTGCAGGGCCTGTGCGTCTCCTATGGCCGGGTGCACGCCGTACGCGACGTGTCCTTCGAGGCTCCCGAGGGCAGCCTGATCACCCTGGTGGGCGCGAACGGCGCCGGCAAGTCCTCGGTGCTCAATGCCGTGGCCGGCCTGGTCAAGTCCCGAGCAGGGAGGGTGCTCTTCGCCGGCCGGGACGTCACCCGGTGGCCGGCACATCGCCTCGTCGACGCGGGCCTGGTGCAGGTGCCCGAAGGCCGCGAGGTGCTCGGCACGATGTCGATCGAAGAGAACCTGCAGCTCGGCGGCTGGCACCGCGGGGACACAGCTGCGACCACGATCGACGAGATGTACGAACGTTTCCCGGTGCTCGCGGAGCGCCGGCACCTGCTCGCCGGCGCACTCTCCGGCGGCGAGCAGCAGATGCTCGCGATCGCCCGCGCCCTGGTCGCCAAGCCACGCCTGCTGCTGATGGACGAGCCGTCGATGGGGTTGGCGCCCAGGATCGTCGACGACGTGTTCCGGGTGATCGAGGAGATCCGGGCCTCGGGGACCACCGTCGTACTCGTCGAGCAGAACGCGCGACGGGCGTTGCGTGCCGCGGACTTCGGGTACGTGCTGGAGACCGGCGCGCTGGCACACTCGGGCGCCGCCGCGGACCTGCTGGCCGACGAGCGGGTCATCTCCGCGTACCTCGGCATCGAGTAGCCGGCTGTGGGTGTGACCGAGTTCAACGGCCGTGCCCCAGAAATACCAACACCCACAGCAGAATCAGGCGTTCGGCAAAGGCTCGTGAACCCGGTCATACCGGCGTTTGCTGGCCCGCCGTCCGGGTAGAAGTCCGACTTACGTACGAGGGTTGTCGATGTCCGCGAAGTGACGTCGGCCCGGGGTGGAAGCCCAACCGAGCAAAGGAAAGGCAGACATCGTCATGCCCTCCACGCAACCTGGGCGCGGCACGTCCACGGCCGTCGAGAGCTTCAGGCCGGCGGCAAGCTGGGCAGGCAGCCCCTCCCTGATCGGCACGTTGCTGTTCACCGTTGCCTGGCTGGTGTGCGCGTGGCTGCAGCCGCGGTACGACGCCCGCCGCGAGCACATCAGTGCGCTGGCGGCGATCGACGCGAACGCCGCCTGGATCATGGTCGCCGCGTTCTTGTCGTTCGGCCTCGGCGTGATGGCCCTCGGCGTCGGCCTCCACCACTCGCTCCACACCACCCTCGGCCGCGTCGGGGCGGTGACGGTGGTGCTGTGCGGGGTGGCGGTCTGTGCGGCCGGGCTGGCCCGGCAGGACTGCAGTGTCCAGCTGCCTGAGTGTGGACAGCTCGTCCAAGCCGGTCTGATGACCAGCCACCACCTCGTGCACGACGTTGCCAGCGTCGCGGCGTTCGTGTTTGCCGGCGCCGCGCAGCTCGTTGTCGGCAGCAGCCTGCGGCGTCAGGGCGGCTGGACGCACCTGCGGTTGCCGTCGATCATCAGCGGGTTGTCCACCCTCGCGCTGTTCGCCATGTTGGCCGGTGATCTTGCTCCGGCCTGGGAGGGCATCGTCGAGCGCACCATGGTGGTGGTGTCCTGCACCTGGCTCTGCGTGTTCGCCGACCAGCTGCGCACCATACGTCCCTGGCCTGCCGCGCACGGCTGACCTCGACGCGAAAGAACGGGGGGCGGGCGGTCGTGACGCAGTGTGAGACCTCGCGAATGGGTTGCTAACCGGGCATGCCGGGTGTTCGGGACGCCCACCTTCCCACCTGCACAGCAAAATCGGGCATTCGTGCCGTTGGGTGTGCGCGGGGTCTTGCGGGCGGCGTCCGGCGGCTGATACCAATGCGCGTTAACTGCGAAGCCTGACGAGACGAGGGAGACCCGATGGCCGAGCATGGTGACTCTGTGCTGCCCACGCAACCCAGCGACTACGACCGTATTGGCGCCGCTCCAGCCGTGAGCCGCGTGGTCCACCGCTTCTACGAGCTGGTCCTCGCCGACGAACAGCTCGCCCCGTTCTTCAAAGACGCGGACCTGACCCGCCTCAAGCGGCACCAGGTCCTGCTGATCGCCCAGGTGCTGGGTGGACCGGCCGACTATCCCGGGCGCGAGCTGAAGGTCGCGCACGCGGGGATGCAAATCAGCACCGCGGACTACCGGCGGGTGGAGGGCCACCTGGCGGCCGCCCTCAGAGAGGCCGAGGTGCCCCCGGACATCATCGGCCGGGTCGCGGAGGTGCTTGCCGTCGTCGAGGACGACGTGGTCACCGCCGCGGCCAACTGAGACCGGATGGATACCGCCGCACTGAAGGAGAGCTGGGAGCTGGTCGCCAAGTCCGGCGACGAGGTGCCCCTCTACTTCTACTCGCACCTGTTCTTGTCCCATCCCGAGCTGCGCGAGCTGTTCCCGATCTCGATGACGGCGCAACGCGACAAGCTGGTCGGCGCGCTCGGCCAGATCGTGAGCAACGTCGACCAGATCGACGACGTGACCCCGTTCATCCAGCAGCTCGGCAAGGACCACCGCCGGTTCTCCGTCGTCGCGGACCACTACACCGCGGTCGGTGCGTCGTTGCTGGCGACGCTGCGCCGCTTCCTCGGCCCGGCCTGGACCGAGAGCCTGGCCAACGACTGGGCCGCGGCGTACGGCCTGATCGCCAAGGTGATGGTCGAGGCCGCCGAGCAGTCGGGCGACAGCCCCGCCTGGTGGTCGGCCGACGTCACCGACGTGCAGCGTCGCACGCTGGACGTGACCGTCGTCCAGCTGCGCCCACGCGAGGAGTTCCGCTACGCGCCGGGCCAGTCCTTCGCGATGGAGGTGCCGCAACGGCCGCGGCTGTGGCGCTACTTCAGCCCTGCCAACGCTCCCCGGTCCGACGGCTCGGTCGAGCTGCACGTGCAGCCGGTCGACGGAGGCCAGGTCAGCGGCGCGGTCGTGCGCTCGTTGCAGCCGGGTGACACCGTCCGGCTCGGCGCGCCGATCGGCGAGCAGCTGACGTTGCCGCGCCAGCCGGACCGTGACCTCCTGATGGTCGCCGGCGGCACCGGGCTCGCCCCCCTGCGGGCCGTGCTCGAACAGCTCGACCGTCGCTGGGAGGTGGAGGGCAAGGCGCCCCGGGTGCAGCTGTTCCACGGCTCGCGGATGGCGTGGAACCTGTACGAGCACGACTACCTGTCCTTGCTCGCCTCCCGCCCCTGGTTCAGCTACACCCCGGTGGTGTCCGACGACCCCAGCTACCCAGGCTCGTGCGGCCTGGTCGGCACCGTCGCCGCGCAGGCGCAGCGCTGGGACGGGCGCCTCGTGATGGTCTGCGGGTCACCCGCGATGGTGCTACATACCGTCGAGCAGCTCACCGCCGCCGGCGTCGCACCAACGGACATTCGCTACGAAGAGTTCACCGGAGGCAACCACCACCCTTCCGCCGCACCAGTCGCAGCAGGTGATAACCAGTGATGATCGAACCCGAGTCCGCCCACCTCACCGCCCACGCGATCCGGCAGGCCACCTTCTCGGTCCGCCGGCGCGGCCTCGACGAGCACGAGGTCACCGCCTACCTCGCCACGGTCGCCGACCAGATCCAGCTGGCCGAGCGGGAGAACGCTGCCGCACACAAGGAGCTCGACCGGCTCCGTGAGGAGCTGGCCAACCGGCGTGACTCTCCCCGCGGGCCGCAAGGCGGCGAGGAGATCAGCGACCAGGCGGTGATGCTGTTCAGCCAGGCACAGCAGGTGGCCGACATCCTCATCGCCGAAGCCGTGGACCATGCCCGCGACCTGATGGCGACCGCCCGCGCGCAGCAGCGCGACATCATGAAGCAGGCCCATCAGGCCGCCGAGGCCGCAGTCCGGCGCTCCGGTGCCGCGACACCGGTCAGCCCGATGAAGGGCTACGACACGCCTGTTCCCGAGATCGAGTATGTGCGTACGTACGCCCGGGTCGCGCGGATCCAGCTACGCGCCGTACTCGATGCCTTGAACGAGCAGGTGGACAAGCTCGCCGAGGTCCCCCGGCTGTCCGAGTCGACCCCGCCGGCGCCCACACCGCTCGACCCGGCACTGCAGCTGGACTCCGTGTCGAGCCATGAGCAGCCGAGAGAGGCGGCCGAGCGGCGCTAGGAGTGCCGCCGGGACACATTTCTCGATTCCGGCGCGGCGCTCACTGTCCGTCGGTAGTCTCGCCACGTTGCGTCGCGAACCCCCCGTGACGCGACATCGCTGGAGCCGATCCCCCTCGGCCAGTGCAGGAGCCCTGCTCGCGCAGTCAGGGCTCCTGCACGCAGCACTGCGTCCGCGCGCCGGGGTCAGCGCAGGGTCAACAATGGGGTCAGCGAAGGCGTACGGGCAGGGACTCGACGCCATAGACGATGGACAGCTCGCGGAACCTCAGGTTGGCCGGGTCGACCGCGAGCTGCAGCCCGGGAAACCGCCGGGCCAGCGCGGGGAAGGCCGCCCGGAGCTCCATCCTCGCCAGCTCGGCACCGATGCACCGGTGAAGCCCGTGTCCGAACGCCACGTGCGCGGTGGGTGGCCGACCGACGTCGAAACCCTCCATGCCGAGCCCCAGCGCGGCGTCGCGGTTGGCCCCGCTCAGGGAGCACACGACCACATCGCCGGCGGACACCCGGTGGCCGAACAGCACGAGGTCCTCTCGGGCGAACCGCGGGAACGAGATCTGGACGACGGCGAGGTGACGCAGCAGCTCCTCAACGATCGGACCGACCGCGTCGTCGTCACGCAGCGCGGCGAGACCGCCCTCGTCCTGCAGCAGGACGAGGGCACCCAGCGCCAGCATGCTTGCCGACGTCTCGTACCCACCGGTGAAGACCCCGTCGGCCAGCCCGGCCAGCTCGATGTCGTCGATGTCGTCGCCGTGCTGCTCGATGATCTGGCCGATCAGCCCGTCGGTGGGGTGCGCGCGCTGCCGCCGTACGACGTCAATGAAGAACGACCGTGACTCCGACACCGCACCGAGCGACCCGATGCCGCCCCGGGACACGTCGAAGCGGGCGTGGCCGAGGCGCTGGAAGCGTTGCCGGTCGTCGTCGGGCAGGCCGAGCAGCTCGGAGATGACCAGGAACGGGATGGGGAAGGCGAACAGGGGTACGAGGTCGGCGACCGGACCCGCGGCCTCGACGGCATCGAGCTGGTCGTCGACGATGCGCTGGATCCGGGGCTTCAGCCGCTCGAGCCGTCGCATGGTGAACTCCGGCGTGAGAATCCGGCGCAGCCGGGTGTGGTCGGGCGGGTCGGTGAACCCCAGCCCGCCGATGTCGCGCTCCGGCTCGGAAGCGTTGCGGCCGACGAGGTGCCGGATGTCGTTGCTGTAGCGGGAGGTGTCGGCGAGCACGGCCCGGGTGGCCTGGTGGCCGGTGACCAGCCAGATGTTCATGCCGAACATCCGAGTGAGACGTGTGACCGGGTCAGCCTCCCGGGTGTGCCGGAGCTGCTCGACGGGGTCGACGCCGTCTCGTTGCAGCGGCAGCACCAGGGCGCGTGGCACGAACGGCAGTCGGGCCAGGTCCACGCCCTTGCGCTGGGCCCGGGACAGGACGCGCTGGCCCAGCCCTGATCTGGTCAGGAGTTTCAACTCGTCATCCCCCGTGGGCGAAAATGTCTGTACGGACAGTAAGGGCGGCGCCCACACCCTGCGAACGCGCCGGTCGGTGTGGTGCCCGCTCAGTCGGGCGCGGTGATCCCGGACTGCATCGCGAACACCACCAGCTGCGCCCGGTCGCGGGCGTGCAGCTTGAGCATCGCTCGGCTGACGTGAGTGCGTACGGTGTCGGGGCTGACCACCAGCTCGGCGGCGATCTCGTCGTTGGACCGCCCGGTGGCCACCCAGCCGACGATCTCGCGCTCGCGCTCGGTCAGCCGCTTCAGCTCGGGATGCGGCGTCGTCACCGGGCCGCCCCGGCCGGCGAACTGGGAGATCACCCGCCGGGTCACCGACGGCGACAGCAGCGAGCCGCCCTCGGCCACCACCCGCACCGCCTGCAGCAGGTCGGCGGGTGCCGAGTCCTTCAGTACGAACCCGCTGGCGCCGTGGCGCAGTGCCTCGAAGACGTACTCGTCGAGCTCGAACGTGGTCAGGATGATCACCCGCACCTCGCCGAGCGCCGGGTCCGAGGTGATCTCGCGGAGCGCACCGAGTCCGTCGAGGACGGGCATCCGGATGTCCATCAGCACGATGTCGGGCACGGTGGCGCGCACCACCTCGACCCCCTCGCGCCCGTCCTCGGCCTCGCCGACCAGCTCGGTGTCGGACTCGGACTCGATCAGGGTGCGCAGGCCCATCCGCACCAGCGCCTGGTCGTCGACGACGACGACCCGGATCACGTCACTCATACACCCGATCCTGGCACGAGCGGGAGCCGGGCGCGTACGGCGAATCCACCGGTCGGCTGCGGTCCCGCGTCAAGACTGCCGCCGACGGACTCGGCGCGCGCCCGCATGCCACGGATGCCGGAGCCGTCGCCGTTGAGCGTGCCGCCACGACCCGAGTCGGTGACATCGAGCAGCAGGTTGGCGCCTTCGCCGCGGACCCGGATGTCGGCCGATCGCGTGTCGGCGTGCCGCAAGACGTTGGTCAGCGACTCCTGCAGGATGCGGTACGCCACGGCGCCGACCTCGCTGGGTACGTCGGACAGGTCCGGGTCGATCTGCAGGCCGACGTGGACGCCGCCGGCGCGGATCCGGTCGACCAGCACCTCGACCTCGTCGAGACCGGGGGTCGGCTGACGGGCGGCATCGCCGGGCGTACGCAGCACCGCCAGCTCGGCGCGCAGACCGTCCAGCGACTCCTTGCTCGTACTCCGGATCGCCTCCAGCGCCTCCCGGGCCTTGGCCGGGTCGCGCTCGAGCACATGCAGCGCGACCCCGGCCTGCATGGCGATCACCGCGAGCCCGTGGCCGACGACGTCGTGCAGCTCCTGCGCCATCCGCAGCTGCTCCTCGGACACCGCCCGCCGCGCCTGCTCGGCCCGGACACCGGCCGCGGCTTCGCGACGTACCCGCAGCGCGGCACCGATCGCCACCGGTGCGGACAGGATCGCGAGCCACGCCAGGGCGAACAACAGGCCCACCGTCCAGTCGGCGGTCTCCTCCTGGCGCACGGCGTTGACCGCCAACGCCGAGAAGATCGAGACGAAGAGGATGCCGACCGCCACCACCGCGCGCCGCAACGGCCAACGCATCGCCACTGAGAGGGCGACGAAAGGCACGGTGAAGAGGATCGGCCCGAAGGGGTAGCCCATGACGAGGTAGGTCGCGACCGCGGCGCCGTTGAGCACAAGCATGGCGACCGGGGCCTGCCGCCGCAGCACGAGAGCAAGCACGGCGAGCGCGACCAGGGTGTAGGCGAGCTGGTCTGGTCGACGGAGCCAGGACGACTCGCCGGCCGCGGCCCGAGACGTCCCCGCCAACGCGAAGAGGAGCAGCGGGGCCGGCAGCCGGGCGTCGAGCAGCCACTGCCAGACGCGGTCGATCCTGGTGGTCACGTCCACGACGATAGGGCGTTCGACGGCTCCGGGGCGTTCCCGCGCGCGCGTAACCGTCGTACGCGGTCCTGCGTACGCGCGGAGCCGCAGCCACGCTGACGACGCGGGAGGGCTGGCCCGGCGACGCTCTTCTCATGACTGCAACCATCGTGAGTACCGAACACCTGACCAAGAGGTACGGCGACCGCGCTGCTGTCGACGACGTGAGCCTGACCGTTCGTCGCGGCGAGGTCTACGGCTTTCTCGGCCCCAACGGCGCCGGCAAGACGACCACGCTCCGGATGCTGCTCGGGCTGGTCCGCCCGACCAGCGGCCGGGCGACCGTCCTCGGCCGGCACCCCGGCGACCCGGCCGTCAACGGCCGCGTGGGCGCGCTGGTCGAGGGGCCTGGCTTCTACCCCTATCTGTCCGGCCGCGACAACCTCCGCGTGATGGCCCGCTACCAGGGCATCGGCGATGCGCCGGTCGAGGAGGCGCTGGCGCGGGTCGACCTGCTCGAGCGCGGCAAGGACGCGTTCCGCTCGTACTCGTTGGGCATGAAGCAGCGGCTCGGCGTCGCGTCCGCCCTGCTCGGCGACCCCGACCTGCTCATCCTCGACGAGCCCACGAACGGTCTCGACCCCGCCGGCATGAGCGACATGCGCCGCCTGGTCGTGGACCTCGCCGCCGGCGGCCAGACCGTCGTGTTGTCGAGCCACATGCTCACCGAGGTGCAGGAGATCTGCGACCGGGTCGGGGTCATCTCCAACGGCCGCCTGCTCACCGAGGCGACCGTGGCCGAGCTGCGCGGTGCGACCTCGCTGTTCGTGCGGGCCGAGCCCGCCGACGTGGCCCTCGCCGTCGCGATGCGGGTGGCCGGCGACGACGCCGTCCAGGTCGTGGACGACGGCTTCCGGCTCGAGACCGGAGCCAAGAACGCACCCGTCGTCACCCAGGCGCTGGTCGAGGCCGGCGCACGCGTGCACGAGATCCGACCGTCCGAACGAACCCTCGAAGAGGTCTTCTTCGAGATGACGACGCCTGAGGAGGCGCTCCGATGACTACCGTCAACGCCGTGCTCGCGAGCACCCGAGCCGAGCTGCTGCGACTGCGCAAGTGGCCCGCGCTGTGGGTGATGACCGGCGCCTGGCTGCTGCTCAACGTGATGTTCGTCTACGTGTTCAACTACCTGTCCTACACGACCGGATCGACTACGCCGCGCGGGGAGGGCATCCCCAAGGAGGCTCTGCTGGCCGAGATGCTCCCGGCCGCCGCCCCGATCTCGGCGGTCCAGGGGCTGCCGATGTTCGGCGGCGCGATCATGATGATCCTCGGCGCGCTGGCGATCGGCAGCGGGTACGGCTGGGGCACCTGGAAGACCGTGTTCACCCAGGGTCCGAGCCGGCTGGCGACGACCGCCGGCAGCCTGGTCGCGCTGGTGCTGGCCATCGTGGCCATCGTGGCGCTGACCTTCGTCCTCGACCTGGGTCTGTCCACCTTGGTCGCGGCGACCGAGTCGCAGACCATCGTGTGGCCAGGCCTCGGCGACATCGCCCCTGCCCTCGGCGGAGGCGTGCTCATCGCCTCGATGTGGATGCTCGGCGGTGCGCTGATCGGCACCCTCGCCAAGGGTCCGGCGCTCGGGGTCGGCCTGGGTCTGGTCTGGGTGCTCGCCGTCGAGAACCTGCTCCGCGGTGTGGCCAACCTGCTCGGTGGGATGGACGTCGTGACCGACCATCTGCCGGGTACGGCGGCCGGCTCGCTGGCCGGTGGTCTGGGCGCCGGAGGCGGCACCGACGGCACGCCCGGGGTGTTCACGACCCTGGACACGGCGTCGGCGTCCTGGCTGCTGGTGGCGTACCTGGTCGTCTTCGCCGGTATCACCGCCGTGGTCGTCCGCCGGCGTGACCTGGCCTGATCCTCATCGACTGGCGCGTTGCGTAGGCCGGCTGCCCGATTTGTCCCTACGCAACGCGCCAGTCGATGCAGGGGCGAGGACCAGCCAGACGGCGACCGCGCATACGACCACACCGACTGCCGCGAGCGCACCGATCCGGTCGCCGAACATCACGTACGCCCAGACCATGGTCGTCGGCGGGGTCAGGTACAGCAGGGTGCTGACCCGGGTTGCGCCGGCCGCCCGTAGCGTGAACAGGTAGCAGCCGTACCCGCCGAACGTCGACAGCACGACTACCCACGCGACCGCCCACCAGAAGCCGGGTGCCGTGGGTGGCGTGAGTCGCCCGGCGAGTCCCGCCGTCGTGACGAACACCCCGGCGGCGAGCACGCTGTGGACGGTCAACGCGTCGACCAGCCGCCCACCGACCTGCCAGCGCCGCTCGAGCAGCGTGCCGGCCGAGAGGGCGAGCATGCCGCCGGCCACCAGCAGGTAGCCGAGAACCGGACCGCCGCCGTCGCCGACGTCCGCAGCGACGACCAGCACGACGCCGGCCAGACCGACCCAGAGGCCGACCCACTGACGTCGGCCGATCTGCTCGCCAAGCAGCGGACCCGCGAGAGCGCCGACCAGCAACGGCTGCAGGGCGGCGACGAGTGCCGCGACGCCCGCCGGCACGCCCAGGCCGACGCCCGTCACGACGCCGCCGAGGTACATCACCTGGCACAGTAGGCCGACCACGGTGTGCTGCAGCAGCAGCCGTCGGCCCAGCCGTACCCGCCTGACAACGGCCCAGGCCGCGAGCAGTGATCCGGCGACGACGCACCGCCAGGCCAGCAGGGTGTCGGCCGCCGCGTACTCCGTGCCGAGCCGAGCGCCGATGAAGCCGGAGCTCCACATCACGACCAGCCCGGCCGCGGCGAGCGGCATGGCAGAGCCAGCGATCGGTGGGCCCGGACGGGTCGCGATGACAGTCATGTCGACAGGTAAACATACAGGTCGGTATACTGTCAGTGCAGTCGGACCGAGGAGGACCTGTGAGTACTGACACAGCATGGATGACGCCGGCCGGAGAGCGCCTGCTCGATGCGGCCAGCGAGCTCTTCTACACCCGCGGCATCCGCGCCGTCGGCGTCGACACCATCGCCGAGGTGGCGGGTACGACGAAGAAGACGCTCTACGACCGGTTCGGCTCCAAGGACCGGCTCGTCGCGCTATACCTCGAGCGACGCGCGGAGCGCTGGCAGGTATATGTGCTCGCGTACCTGGCCGAGCACGCACCCACGCCGGGCACCAAGCGGGTCCTCGCGGTGCTGGACGCGCTCGACGTCTGGCAGGGGCAGCACATGGAGGGGTGTGCATTCGTCAACGCGTACGCAGAGATCGGCAAGTCGGACCATCCCGGAGTGGCGGTGATCAGGGCGGACAAGCAGTGGATCCGCGACCTCTACCAGCAGCTGGTCCGGGAGGCCGGCCTGCCCTCACCCGGCCGGAAGGCCGCCCAGCTGGCACTCGTCCACGAAGGGGCCCTGGTGCTCGCGACGGCGGGCGGTCAGAGCGACGCGATGCGGCAGGCTCGGTCCGCCGCGGCCACCCTACTGGCGGCCTGACGTCAGACGATGTCGATGACGTCGGCGATCGACTCCAGGATCCGGGTCGGCTGGTAGGGAAAGCGCCCGACATCTTCCCGCTTGGTCGAACCGGTGAGCACCAGCACCGTCTCCAGCCCGGCCTCGATCCCGGCGACGACGTCGGTGTCCATCCGATCGCCGACCATCGCAGTGGTCTCGGAGTGGGCCTCGATCCGGTTCAGCGCACTGCGGAACATCATCGGGTTCGGCTTGCCGACAAAGTACGGCTCCGCACCCGTCGCCCGGGTGATCAGCGCCGCGATCGAGCCGGTCGCCGGGAGCGGTCCGTCGGCCGACGGCCCGGTCGCGTCCGGGTTGGTCGCGATGAACCGCGCGCCCTTGCCGATCAGCCTGATCGCCCGGGTGATGGCCTCGAACGAGTACGTCCGCGTCTCGCCCAGCACGACGTAGTCCGGGTCGACGTCGGTCAGTGTGTAGCCGGCCTCGTGCAACGCCGTGGTGAGCCCGGCCTCGCCGATCACGTACGCCGAGCCGCCCGGATGCTGGTCCGCGAGGAACGTCGCCGTCGCCAGCGCGGACGTCCAGATCGACTCCTCCGGGACGTTCAGCCCCGTCCGGGCCAGCCGGGCCGCCAGGTCGCGCGGGGTGAAGATCGAGTTGTTGGTCAGCACCAGGAACCGCCGCTCCCGGTCGACCAGCCGCTGCAGGAACTCCGCCGCGCCCGGCAGGGCCTTGTCCTCGTGGACCAGGACGCCGTCCATGTCCGTGAGCCAGCACTCCACCTCGGGACGCTCGGTCATGGCGCCCAGACTAAGGCCAGACCCGCCTGCGCCAACCTGTCAGACATTTCCGACTGCATACGGTCGATTCCGTCTGACAAGTCTGCGCCACCTCGTCACTGGTGGGCGACACCTCGCCGGTAGCGCTGCTCGGGCGTGGCCGACCCGTTGTGGTCGTCACCGACCAGGTCGATCCGTACCCACTCGACGATGCCGGTGAAGGCGTTGTCGACCGCGGGGTAGTCGTCGGTCACCGGTGTGCCCCGGTCCACCCCCACGTTGAGCGTCTCGTCGAACGAGAAGTAGTACGCCGTGGTGCGCTCCACGCGGCCGGTGCCGGCCGGGCGGCCGTCCACCAGCAGCGTGAGGTCGGCACCGCGGCCCAGACCCCCACCGTCGTAGCGAAAATCCAGCCCGATCTGATGGGACCCGGGTGACAGCGGTCCCGCCGCCCGCACCGTGGAGAGGTCGCGGCCATAGCAGTTGTACGCATAGCTCAGCAGCCCGTCGTGCACGTACCACGACCACCCGCCGAACCGCCCACCTTGCGCGACCACCACCCCGCCGGCGCCGCCGTCTGGCACGAGCACCCGCGCCACGAGCCGATGCGACCGGTTCTTGACGTTGAGCGTCGTCTCCTCGGTGAACCGGCCCATCCCAGCGGTGTAGGTCACCGACGTCCGGCCGTGCAGCAACGGGATCCGGCCCGCGAGGTCGGGGTTCTCCCGCTCGGTCACCCGGTCGTCGAGCGGGAACACCTGGTAGCGGCCCGCCTCGGCGACGAACAGCTCCTGCAGCACACGCAGCTTGTCCGGCCGGGTCGCGGCGAGGTCGTGCGCCTCCGCCCAGTCCGTGGTCGTGTCGTACAGCTCCCACACATCGTCGTCGAACGCCGGCAACCCCTCCGGGACCATCACCCACGGCGTCCCGTGCCGGGTCGCGGCGACCCAGCCCTGGTGGTAGATCCCGCGGTTGCCACACATCTCGAAGTACTGCGTCGCGCGGCGATCCTCCGCGTCCGGGTCGTTGAACGCGTAGAGCATGCTGGTGCCCTCGATCGGCTGCTGGTCGACCCCGCCGACCCGTGCTGGTTGCGGCAGCCCGGCTGCCTCGAGGATCGTCGGGAGTACGTCGATCACGTGGTGCCACTGCTGCCGGAATCCACCAGGCTGCTCGATCCCGTCTCCCCACCGCACGATCAACCCGTCGCGCGTACCGCCGTAGTGCGAGGCCACCTGCTTCGTCCACTGGTACGGGGTGTTCATCGCCAGCGCCCAGCCGACCGGATAGATCGGGTACGTCGTCGCGTCGCCGAGCGAGTCGAGTCGCGCCGCCATCTCCGTCGTACTGTCCGCGAACCCGTGGCCGACCAGATGCTCGCGGAACGTACCCTCGATGCCTCCCTCGCCGGACGCCCCGTTATCGCCAAGCAGGTAAAGGAAAACCGTCTGGTCGAGCACGCCCAGCTCGCGCAGCGCGGCGACGTAGCGGCCCACCTGTGCATCGGCGTGCTCGGCGAACCCAGCGTACGTCTCCATGAACGCAGCCGCCACCGTCCGCTCGGTCGCGTCGAGCTCGTCCCAGTGCGGCACGCCGTCAGCCCACGGCCCGAGCTCGGTCGACGCGGGCACGACACCCAACTCCTGCTGGCGTCTCAGCGTCAGGTCGCGCTGGCGATACCAGCCGTGGTCGAACCGGCCGCGATACTTGTCCCGCCACGTCGGCGCGACGTGGAACGGCGCGTGCGTCGCTCCGAGCGCGAGGTAGCAGAAGGTCGGCCGGTCAGGGGCGAGCGCCTGCTGGGCACGCGTCCAGGCGATCGCGTGGTCGACCAGGTCCTCCGACAGGTGGTAGCCGTCCTCCGGCCGGCGCGCCGGCTCGACCGGCGTGGTGCCGTCGAACAGCTGGGGATACCAGTGGTTCATCTCGGCGCCCATGAAGCCGTAGAACGCGTCGAAGCCCTCGCCGGTCGGCCAGCGGTCGAACGGCCCGGCCGCACTGACCTCCCGTGGCGGGGTCTGGTGCCACTTGCCGAACGCCGCCGTGGTGTACCCGTTGCCGCTGAGGATCTGCGCCAGCGTCGCGGCACTCGCCGGACGGAAACCGGTGTAGCCCGGCGCGGACGTCGCCATCTCCGTGGTGCTGCCCATGCCGACCGAGTGGTGGTTGCGGCCGGTCATCAGCGCCTGTCGGGTCGGCGAGCAGAGCGCGGTGACATGGAAGCGGTTGAACCGCAGGCCGTCGCGTGCCAGCGCGTCCGCGGTCGGCATCTCACACGGGCCGCCGAACGCGCTCGGCGCACCAAAGCCCATGTCGTCGACCACGACGACCACCACATGCGGAGCTCCGGTGGGCGGGCGGAGCGGGTGCACCGGCCCTGCGGTGGTGTCCGGCGGGACCGGCAGCACAGTTCGGTCGTACGTCACCGCACCTATAGTGCAGAAGTGGGTCCCATCCATTCCCGCCGCCGCGCCGTACAACTGGTATGAGCGACACCCGGCACGTGTCCACGACCGGCGCCTGGCGCCTGGTGCGTGGCGTTGCCGTGGGCGGGTCCGCGACCGGGCTCGGCGCCCTCGCGCACAGCCTGGGCGGCGGCAGCGCACCCCCGCTGGCTGCCCTGGCGCCGATGGCGATGCTGGTCGGCGCGACCTGTGTGTTGCTGAGCCGCGTGCGCTGGACCTTCCCGCGCCTGCTGGTCGTCCTGGTGCTCGCCCAGTCACTCCTCCATCTCGCCTTCGGCTGGTACGACGCGATCGCGGGGCCGGACATGATGGCGATGTCCGGCCACCACGAGATGCCTGCCCATCATGCCGCGGCCGCCGCGCCGCCGGGGATGTTCGCGATGCATGTGGTGATGGGCATCGTCACGTCCGCGTTGCTCCGACCCGGTGAGCAGTCGCTGCGCACGCTGCTCGACGCGCTCGCCCTGCGGGTCGTACGAGTCCTCACCGGCACCGTGACCGTACCGGCTCCGATCCGGCCGAGCCTGGCGCTCGCACCGTTGGCCCGGCCGCTCTCCCGTACTCCCGACCAGACGTGGCGCACGCGCGGCCCTCCCGCCCGCTAGCGATTCGCCGACCCGCACCGGTTGCGTCCGCGACCGGTGTCCACCACGTCTTCGAGGACTACCTGATGCCTTTGTCTGCACGTCTGCGACGAGTCGGGGCTGCGACGGCTGCCGCCGCCGGGCTCGTCGTCCTTTCCGCCG
>WHTB01000150.1 GCA_009379735.1 Propionibacteriales bacterium | reverse complement strand
GCATCTCCGGAGCCGGCAAAGCGCCCAAGCCCCACCTGCACGGCCCCGAAGTGATCGGCTCGGCCAGCGCGTACGGCGTCGGTGGCGTGCACCGCCACACCCCCGAGATCGAGCAGAACCTGGGCACGGCCACCGATGGTGCCGTCCACGTGTCCTTCACACCGGTACTCGCACCGATGGCCCGCGGCATCCTCGCCACCTGCTCGGCGCCGCTGCGGCCCGATGTCACGCCGGCCGACGTGCGTACCGCGTACGAGAAGGCGACGGCCGACGAGCCGTTCCTGCACCTGCTGCCCGACGGCCAGTGGCCGCAGACCCAGGCCACGGTCGGCGGCAACGCCGTGCACCTGCAGGCCACTCTCGACCAGCGGGTCGGCCGGCTGGTCGCCGTCGGAGCACTCGACAACCTCACCAAGGGCACAGGCGGCGCCGCCGTCCAGTGCATGAACCTCGCCCTCGGGCTGCCGGAGACGGTCGGCCTCACCACGATCGGAGTGGCGCCGTGACCGTGACCGCAGCCAGCGGGTTCCGCGCCGCCGGAGTCACCGCCGGGCTGAAGCCCAGTGGCCGGCCCGACATGGCGGTGATCGTCAACGACGGGCCCAGCTTCGCCGCCGCGGCCGTCTTCACCGGCAACCGCTGCAAGGCCAACCCGGTGCTGTGGAGCGAGCAGGTGGTCAAGGACGGCACCGTCCGGGCCGTCGTCACCAACTCCGGCGGCGCCAACTGCTACACCGGTGCCGAGGGCTTCCAGAACACCCACGCGACCGCCGAGCAGGTCGCCGCCGGGCTCGGCATCGGCGCGGTCGACGTCCTGGTCTGCTCGACCGGCCTGATCGGCGTGCAGAACGACCGGGGGTTGCTGCTGGCCGGCGCCGACGCGGCGGTCGCGGCGCTCGCGGCCGACGGCGGTCCGGCCGCGGCCGAGGCGATCATGACGACAGACTCCAAGCCGAAGGAGGCCGTCGTCTCCCGGGACGGCTGGACCGTCGGCGGACAGGCCAAGGGCGCCGGGATGCTCGCCCCCGCGCTCGCGACGATGCTGGTCTACCTCACCACCGACGCCGACGTCGACGCCGCGACCTGCGACCGGGCACTGCGGCTGGCCACCCGTACGACGTTCGACCGGCTCGACTCCGACGGCTGCCAGTCCACGAACGACACGGTGCTGCTGATGGCCAGCGGTGCCTCCGGTGTCGCCCCGGACCTCGACGACTTCGCCGACGCCGTAAGCGAGGTGTGCGACGACCTGGCGATGCAGCTGCTGGCCGACGCCGAGGGCGCCGACCACGAGATCGCGATCACCGTTGCCAACGCCGCCAGCGAGGACGACGCCGTCGACGTGGGCCGTTCCGTCGCCCGCAGCAACCTGTTCAAGTGCGCGATCTACGGCAAGGACCCCAACTGGGGCCGCATCCTGGCCTCGGTCGGCACGACCCAGGCCGCCTTCGACCCGACCGACCTCGACGTCGCGCTCAACGACGTGTGGGTATGCCGCAAGAGCGGTCCCGCCGAGTCACCCGACGCGATCGACCTGAAGGCCGGCGACGCGACTGCGACCGTCTGGACCAACGACCTCACCCATGCGTACGTGCACGAGAACTCCGCCTACTCCACCTGACCGAAGGAACGCATGAGCCGCGCCACCACAGCCGCCCAGCACAAGGCGGCAACGCTGACCGAGGCACTGCCCTGGCTGGAGCAGTTCCACGGCCGCACCGTCGTGATCAAGTACGGCGGCAACGCGATGACCGACGGCACGCTCAAGCAGGCGTTCGCCGAGGACATCGTGTTCTTGAGGTACGCCGGGCTGCGGCCCGTGGTCGTGCACGGTGGCGGCCCGCAGATCAGCAGCATGCTCGGTCGGCTCGGTATCGACAGCGAGTTCAAGGGTGGCCTGCGGGTCACGACGCCGGAGGCGATGGACGTCGTACGGATGGTGCTGGTCGGCCAGGTCGGGCGCGAGCTGGTCGGGCTGCTCAACCAGCACGGCCCACTGGCGGTCGGGCTGTCCGGCGAGGACGCCGGGCTGTTCACGGCCGAGCGCACCGGCACCGTGATCGACGGCGAACAGGTCGACCTCGGGCTGGTCGGCGACGTCGTACGCGTCCGGCCCGAGGCGGTGCGCGACATCATCGACGCGGGCCGGATCCCGGTGGTCTCCTCGGTGGCACCGGACACCGACGGCATCGTGCACAACGTCAACGCCGACACCGCGGCGTCGTCGCTGGCGATCGCCCTCGGCGCGCACAAGCTGATCGTGCTGACCGACGTGGAGGGCCTCTTCGCCGACTGGCCGGCCAGCGACGAGGTGATCAGCGAGATCCAGGCCAAGCAGCTCGCCGACCTGCTGCCCGGGTTGTCGAGCGGCATGGTGCCGAAGATGGAGGCCTGCCTGCGCGCCGTGGAGGGCGGGGTGCCCCGCGCGCACGTCCTCGACGGCCGGGTGGCTCACGCGCTGCTGCTGGAGCTGTTCACCAACGAGGGCATCGGCACGATGGTGCTGCCCGACCGGACCGGGGGAGCGAGCAGATGACCGTGCCGATGACCGTGCAGGGCTGGCAGGACCGGTACGCCGGTTCCTACATGAACACGTTCGGCCCGCCCCGCACGACCCTGGTCCGCGGCGAGGGGTGCTACGTCTGGGACGCCGACGGCAACCGCTACCTCGACCTGCTGGCGGGCATCGCGGTCAACGTCCTCGGGCACGCGCACCCGGCCGTGGTCGAGGCGGTCACGCACCAGCTGACCACGCTCGGGCACGTGTCGAACTTCTTCACCACCCCGCCGCAGGTCGAGCTGGCCGAGACGCTGCTCGGGCAGCTCGGCGGCGACGGCCGAGTGTTCCTCACCAACTCCGGGACCGAGGCGAGTGAAGCCGCGTTCAAGCTGGCCCGGCGCACCGGCCGTACCACGATGGTCGCCGCAACCGGCGCGTTCCACGGCCGCACGATGGGCGCGCTCGCGCTGACCGCCAAGGCGGCGTACCGGGAACCCTTCGAGCCGTTGCCGGGTGACGTGCGGTTCGTCGAGTACGGCGACGCCGGCGCGCTGCGCGACGCCGTGGACGACACGACAGCGGCGGTGGTGCTCGAGCCGGTCCAGGGCGAGGCCGGCGCCGTCGTACCCCCGGCCGGCTACCTGCAGGCAGCGCGCGAGATCGCGACCGCCAACGGCGCCCTGCTGTGGCTCGACGAGGTGCAGTCCGGGGTCGGCCGCACCGGCCGCTGGTTCGCCCACCAGCACGCCGCGGTCACCCCCGACGTCGTCACGGTCGCCAAGGGCCTGGGCGCGGGGATGCCGATCGGCGCCTGCATCGGGCTGGGCGCGGCCGGCGACCTGCTGCAGCCCGGCAACCACGGCACGACGTTCGGCGGCAACCCGGTGGCCTGTGCCGCCGCCCTCGCCACCATCGGCGTGATCGAGTCCGAGGGCCTGCTGGAGCACGCCGAGAAGGTCGGCGACCACCTGGCCGGTGGGCTGCGGGACCTGCAGCACCCGCTGGTGACCGACGTGCACGGAGCCGGCCTGCTACTCGGCGTCGACCTCGCTGCGGACATCGCGCCCGCGGTCACCCGGTCGGCCCAGGCCGCCGGCTTCATCGTGAACGACTGTGCGCCCGCGCGGCTCCGGCTGGTGCCGCCGCTCGTCATCTCGTACGACCAGGTCGACACCTGGCTGGCGGCGCTCCCCGCGATCCTCGAGGAGGCGTCCGAATGACCCGGCACTTCCTGCGTGACGACGACCTCTCCCCGGCCGAGCAGGCCGAGGTGCTGAGGCTCGCCGGGTCGCTGAAGCGGGACCGGTTCGCGCAGCAGCCGCTGGCGGGGCCGCAGACCGTCGCGCTGATCTTCGACAAGCCGTCGACGCGTACCCGGATCTCGTTCGCCGTCGGTGTCGGCGACCTCGGCGGGCTGCCGCTGGTGATCGATGCGGCGTCGTCGCAGCTGGGCCGCGGCGAGCCGATCGAGGACACCGCTCGGGTGCTCGAACGGCAGGTCGCCGCGATCGTCTGGCGCACATTCGCCCAGCCGCGGATCGAGGCGATGGCGGCGGTGTCGTCAGTGCCAGTGGTCAACGCGCTGACCGACGAGTTCCACCCGTGCCAGCTGCTCGCCGACCTGCTGACCGTCCAGGAGCACAAGGGTGCGTTGACCGGGCTGACGCTGACCTACCTCGGCGACGGCGCCAACAACATGGCGCACTCCTACCTGCTGGCGGGGGCCACCGCCGGGATGCACGTACGTGTCGCCGCACCGGCCGAGCTGACGCCGGATGCCGAGATCCTGGTCCGCGCGACAGCGATCGCGCAGACCACCGGCGGTTCGGTCGCCCACCTCACCGACGCCGCCGAGGCGTGCGCGGGTGCCGACGTACTCGCCACCGACACGTGGGTGTCGATGGGCGACGAGGCCGAGGCCGAGGCGCACCGAGCGCTGCTCACGCCCTACGCCCTCGACGAGGCGGCCCTCGCCAAGGCCGACCCCGAGGCGATCGTGCTGCACTGCCTGCCCGCCTACCGCGACGTCGAGATCGCGGCGGCGGTGATCGACGGCCCGCAGAGCGTGGTGTGGGACGAGGCCGAAAACCGGCTGCACGCCCAGAAGGCCCTGCTGGTCTGGCTGTTGGAGCGGGGGAGCACCTCGTGAAGGCGGCAGCGGTCCCCGCCACCAAGGCGGCGCGCCAGCACCTGATCACGGAGATCCTCGGCCGGCATCCCGTGCACAGCCAGGGCGAGCTGGCCGACCTGCTCGGCGCGGCCGGTCTGGCCGTCACGCAGACCACGCTCTCGCGCGACCTGGTCGACCTCGACGCGGTCAAGGTCCGGCATCCGTCCGGGGCCCTGGTCTACGCCGTACCCGCCGAGGGAGGGGACCGACGACCCCAGCCGGCCCGGGAGACGGTGGCGAGCGAGACCCGGCTCGCCCGTCTCTCCGGGGAGCTGCTGGTCTCGGCCGACGCCTCCGCGAACCTCGTGGTGCTGCGCACGCCACCGGGTGCCGCGCAGTTCTTCGCGTCGGCCATCGACCACGCCGAGCTCGGCTCGATCCTCGGCACCATCGCCGGTGACGACACCGTGCTGGTGATCAGCCGCAGCCCGACCGGCGGAGACGCGATCGCGCACCGCTTCCTCGACCTGGCCCAGAACGCCGAGCCTCACCACGACAAGAACCCCATCAGCAACGCTTCACCCCCGCAGGAGAAACCATGACCGACCGCGTCGTACTCGCGTACTCAGGAGGCCTCGACACCTCCGTTGCCATCGGGTGGCTCGCCGACCAGACCGGAGCCGAGGTGGTCGCCGTGGCGCTCGACGTCGGCCAGGGCGGCGAGGACCTCGACACCATCCGCAAGCGTGCCCTCGCCTGCGGTGCGGTCGAGGCCGTCGTTGTCGACGCTAGAGACGAGTTCGCCGACGAGTTCTGCCTTCCGGCGCTCAAGGCCAACGCCCTCTACATGGACCGCTACCCGCTGGTCTCCGCGCTGTCTCGGCCGCTGATCGTGAAACACCTCGTGCAGGCGGCGCACTACCACGGCGCGACGATCGTCAGCCACGGCTGCACCGGCAAGGGCAACGACCAGGTGCGGTTCGAGGTCGGCGTCGGCGCGCTGGCACCGGAGCTGCAGGTCATCGCACCGGTCCGCGACTACGCCTGGACGCGGGAGAAGGCGATCGCGTACGCCGACGAGCATCGGCTGCCGATCGACGTGACGAAGAAGTCGCCGTACTCCATCGACCAGAACGTCTGGGGCCGCGCCGTCGAGACCGGCTTCCTCGAGGACATCTGGAACGCCCCGATCGAGGAGCTTTACGACTACACCGAGAACCCCGCGACCCCGCGGGACGCCGACGAGGTCGTGATCGGCTTCGAGCGTGGCGTCCCGGTGACGGTCGACGGCCGGCCGGTCACGGTGCTGCAGGCGATCCAGGAGCTCAACCACCGCGGCGGGGCCCAGGGCGTCGGCCGGCTCGACATGGTCGAGGACCGGCTGGTCGGCATCAAGAGCCGCGAGGTGTACGAGGCACCCGGGGCGCTGGTCCTGATCGCGGCGCACCAGGAGCTGGAGTCGGTGACCGTCGAGCGCGACCTGGCCCGGTTCAAGCGCACCGTCGACCAGCGGTGGGGCGAGCTCGCGTACGACGGCCTGTGGTTCAGCCCGCTCAAGCGCAGCCTGGACGCGTTCATCGAGGACTCGCAGGTGCATGTGACCGGCGAGATCCGGCTGACCCTGCATGCGGGCAAGGCCACGCCGACCGGCCGGCGCAGCGACGCCAGCCTGTACGACTTCCACCTGGCCACCTACGACGAGGGCGATACCTTCGACCAGTCGCTGGCCAAGGGCTTCGTCGAGCTGCACGGCCTGCCGAGCAAGATCGCCGCCAAGCGCGACCACCTGGTCGCCGGCGACAGCTGACCAACGACCCGACTTTTTCTGGTACGGGGGCGCCCCGTTCCAGACCTAGTGGAACGGGGCGCCCCCGTACCAGAAGACAATGGAGAGTGTGTGAGCAAGGACAGCGGTGGCCTGTGGGGCGGACGGTTCGCGGGTGGTCCGTCACCCGAGCTGGCGGCCTTGTCGAAGTCGACGCACTTCGACTGGCGGCTGGCGCCGTACGACCTGGCCGGCTCGCGGGCCCACGCCCGGGTGCTGGCCCGGGCCGGGCTGCTCACCGAGGCCGACCTCCAGGGTCTGCTCGACGGCATCGACGCGCTCGCGACCGACGTCGAGAGCGGTGCGTTCGGACCGGCCGAGGCCGACGAGGATGTCCATACGGCGCTCGAGCGTGGCCTGGTGGAGCGGCTCGGCCCGGAGCTCGGCGGGCGGTTGCGGGCGGGACGCTCGCGCAACGACCAGATCGCCACCCTGTTCCGGAGCTACCTGCGTGAGCACGCGCGTACGGTCGCCGGGCTGGTCCTCGACCTGGCCGAGGCGCTGACCGTCCAGGCCGAGCAGCACCTCGGGGCGGTCATGCCGGGGCGCACCCACCTGCAGCACGCCCAGCCCGTACTCCTGTCCCACCACCTGCTCGCGCACACCTGGCCGCTGCTGCGCGACGTCGACCGGCTGCGCGACTGGGACGACCGGGTGGCCGCCGAGTCGCCGTACGGCTCCGGCGCGCTGGCCGGGTCCTCGCTCGGCCTCGACCCCGAGCAGGTCGCCGCCGAGCTGGGGTTCACCGGCTCGACCCCCAACTCCATCGACGGCACCGCAGCCCGAGACTTCGTCGCGGAGTTCGCGTTCGTGGCGGCGATGACCGGTATCGACGTGTCGCGGTTCGCCGAGGAGGTGATCGTCTGGGCGACCAAGGAGTTCTCCTTCGTCGCGCTGGACGACGCCTACTCGACCGGGTCGAGCATCATGCCGCAGAAGAAGAACCCCGACATCGCCGAGCTGGCCCGCGGCAAGGCCGGCCGGGTGGTCGGCAACCTGACCGGGCTGCTCGCCACTCTCAAGGCGCTGCCCCTCGCGTACAACCGGGACCTCCAGGAGGACAAGGAGCCGGTGTTCGACTCGATCGACACCCTCGAGGTCCTGCTGCCGGCCTTCACCGGCATGGTGCGGACGCTGCGGTTCGACACCGGCCGGATGGCCGACCTGGCGCCGCAGGGGTTCTCGCTGGCGACCGACATCGCGGAGTGGTTGGTGCGTCAGAGGGTGCCGTTCCGGGAAGCGCACGAGCTGGCCGGGGCATGCGTACGGGCGTGCGAGAACCGCGACATCGAGCTCGCCGACCTGTCCGACGACGACCTGGCGGCGATCTCGCCGCAGCTCACGCCGCAGGTGCGCGACGTACTCACGGTCGAGGGGTCGGTGGCGTCGCGGGACGCGCGCGGCGGTACGGCACCGGCCCGGGTCCGCGAGCAGCTGGCGGAGGCCCGGCAACGGCTCGCGACATTGCGGTCGTGGGCCGACACTCGACGATGAGCCAAGCCGTCCTCGCCGCCGCCCGGTCGCTGCTCGGCGCACGCCTGGGCCACGGCGAGGTGGTCGTGCGCATCACCGAGGTCGAGGCGTACGACGGCGCGAACGACCCCGCCTCACACGCCTACCGCGGCGAGACCGCGCGCAACGCGGTGATGTTCGGGCCACCCGACCACCTCTATGTCTACTTCACGTACGGCATGCACTGGTGTGCCAACGTCGTGTGCGGCGCCGACGGCGACCCAGCGGCCGTCCTGCTGCGAGCTGGCGCGGTGGAGTCCGGGCTCGACCTGGCCCGGGCCCGGCGCGGTGGCATCCGCGATCGTGACCTGGCCCGTGGCCCGGCCCGGCTGTGCCAGGCGCTCGGCATCACGGGGGAGCACAACGGCGTCGACCTGCGCGGTGGCTCCGCCCTCGTGCTCACCCCGGCGGAGCTGCCGCCAGACCACGTCTTGTCCGGACCTCGGGTCGGTGTGTCGACGGCCGCCGATCGTCCGTGGCGGTTCTGGATCACCGACGAGCCGACGGTCTCGGTCTACCGTCCGGCCAAAGCCCGCACCCGATAGGGCAGGCTTGGACGTACATGACACCGACGAGGAGACCCTGGTGACTGCACGGACCGACGTACTCGACGACCTCGAGCGACGCGGGTTGATCGCGAACTCGACCGACCCCGACGCCCTGCGCGCCGAGGCGACCGCCGGCCCGATCACCGCCTATGTCGGCTTCGACCCGACCGCCCCCAGCCTCCACATGGGACATCTGCTGCAGCTGATCACGCTGCGCCGGCTGCAGGTTGCCGGCCACCACCCACTCGGGCTGGTGGGCGGTGCGACCGGGATGATCGGCGACCCCAAGGAGACCTCCGAGCGGGTGCTCAACCCCAAGGAGGTCGTCACCGAGTGGACCGAGCGGGTGCGTACGCAGGTCTCCCGGTTCCTCGACTTCGAGGGGCCGTGCGCCGCGGTCCTGGTCAACAACCTCGACTGGACCGCCGACCTGTCCGCGATCGACCTGCTGCGCGACGTCGGCAAGCACTTCCCGGTCAACCGGATGCTCGGCCGGGAGGTCGTGCGGGCGCGCCTGGAGAGCGGCATCTCGTACACCGAGTTCAGCTACGTGCTGCTCCAGTCGATGGACTACCTCGAGCTGTTCCGCCGGCACGGCTGCCGGCTGCAGACCGGCGGTAGCGACCAGTGGGGCAACATCACCGCCGGTGTCGAGCTGATCCGCCGGGTCGAGGGCGAACGCGTGCACGCGCTCGCGACTCCGCTGATGACGAAGTCCGACGGCACCAAGTACGGCAAGACGGAGTCGGGTGCGGTGTGGCTCGACCCGGATATGACCTCGCCGTACGCGTTCTACCAGTTCTGGTTCAACGTCGAGGACGCCGACGTGCTCTCGACGCTGCGCTGCTTCACTTTCCGCTCGGCCGACGAGATCGCCGATCTCGAGCAGCAGACGAAGGACCGCCCGCAGGCGCGGGCGGCCCAGCGGGCGCTGGCCCGAGACGTCACCACGTTGACGCACGGCGCCGCGGAGACCGCGTCCGTCGAGGCCGCGGCGGCAGCCCTGTTCGGGGGTGACGGCCTCACCGAGCTCGACGACAAGACGCTCGCCGCCGCGCTGCGCGAAGCCAACCTGGTCACGGTCGAGGCGGGGGAGACGTTGCCCACCGTGGTCGACCTGCTGGTGGTTGCCGGCCTCGCTCCGAGCAAGTCGGCCGCGCGCCGGACGGTGCGCGAGGGTGGTGCCTATGTCAATAACGAGCGGGTGACCGATCCCGAGCTCGCGGTGGGTCGTGACGCCCTGCTGCACGGCCGCTGGCTGGTGCTGCGCAAGGGCAAGCGGACGATGGCCGGCGTGGAGGTCCCGTCCTGACCGTTTTTCCTTGCTCGGTTGAGACCCTGGCGATGCCGACGCGCCAGCGGGACCCGATTGGCGTTTGGGTGGCGAGGTCGGTAGAGTTCTCCCTGTCGCCCGGTGCGGCGGGACGCAAGGCCTTCGGGCCGGGCGGCCGGCCCGAGGCGCAACTCCCGGAAGTTCCGCCTCGGCGAGGTGTCTGTTGCTCCGGCAGCAGCCAGCTCGACCGGCACGGTGCGTCCGGGGCCGGAGACGGCTTCATCGGGTTTGCCCGAGTGGTCACGATCCGGTAAGGTTTCTTAGGTTGCCCCGGTGACGACCTGATCGGTCACCGTCGGTGTGCGTGTGATTCTTGAGAACTCAACAGCGTGCCAATAGTCGACGTAGTTTTTTTATGTCTGGTCGGTATGGTGTGGCGCCCTTTTTGGGGTGTTGTGTTGTGTCGGCTGGTTGTTTTTGGTTTGACACCAGTGTTTGGTGGTTTTGTTTGCTAGGGTTTTTTCTTTGTTTTTTAACGGAGAGTTTGATCCTGGCTCAGGACGAACGCTGGCGGCGTGCTTAACACATGCAAGTCGAGCGGTAAGGCCCTTT
>WHTB01000175.1 GCA_009379735.1 Propionibacteriales bacterium | reverse complement strand
CTGGGCTTCGTCGGCTGCAACCTGAACCCCGACCCGTCCGGCGGGTACTGGACGTCCAAGCCCCTGACCGACGAGTACTGGTTCCCCTTGTACGAAGCGCTGGTGGAGCTGGACGCGCCCGCGATGGTCCATGTGTCCGCGTCATGCAACCCGAGCTTCCACTCCCTGGGCGCGCATTACCTGAACGCGGACACCTCGGCGTTCATGCAGCTGGTGCAGGGCGACCTGTTCAGCCGCTTTCCCACGCTACGGCTGGTGATTCCGCACGGCGGCGGGGCGGTGCCGTACCACTGGGGCCGCTTCCGTGGGCTCGCGGACCGACTCGGTCGTCCCGATCTCAGCGAGTACGTCATGACGAACGTCTTCTTCGACACCTGCGTCTACCACCAGCCGGGCGTCGCCCTCCTTGCCGAGGTCATCGACACCGGCAACATCTTGTTCGCCTCCGAGCTGCTGGGTGCAGTCCGGGGCGTCGACCCCGAGACGGGCTTCCCCTGGGACGACACGAAGCGGTACGTCGACACGCTCGACCTGTCTGCCGACGACCGACATCGGGTGTTCGAGCTGAACGCGCGTCGCGTCTATCCCCGCCTCGACGCCCAGCTCGCCGCGGCCGGCAGGTAGTCCCGTGACGCGACTGAGGCTGACGCTCGCCTGTGGCGACTACGACCGCACCCGCGCCCTGCAGGAGGGCACTGTCCGGCCGGACGGCATCGACCTGACGTACCTCCGGCTGCCGGTCGAGGAGACCTTCTTCCGGATGATCCGCCATCAGGAGTTCGAGGTGGCGGAGATGTCGCTGTCGTCGTACGTCGTCTCGCTGCAGGCGGACCCAGCGCCGTTCGTGGCGCTGCCGGTGTACACGTCGCGGATGTTCCGGCACGGGTCGATCTACTGTCACGCGGGCGCCGGCATCTCGACCCCGAGCGACCTCCGCGGCAAGGTGGTCGGGACGCCTGAGTACCAGGTCACGGCCGGGGTCTGGGTCCGCGGCGTGCTCGCCGACCAGCACGGCGTCCCGGTGGACTCGGTCAGCTACGTCACCGGTGGCCAGGAACGGCCGGGCCGGGTCGAGAAGGCGAAGCTGGACCTGCCCGACCACCTCCGCGTCAGCCGGATCGCGGCGGGCAAGATGCTGTCCGCGATGCTGGCCGAGGGCGAGATCGACGCGCTGTACACGCCGCGCATCCCCAGCCCGTTCGCCGCGCACGACCCCCGGGTGCGGCGGCTGTTCCCCGACGTCGTCGCCGCCGAGCAGGAGTACTACGCGGCGACCGGGATCTTCCCGATCATGCACGTCGTGGTGATCCGGCGGGACGTGTACGAGACGTACCCCTGGGTCGCGCAGTCACTCCAGAAGGCGTTCGTACGGGCCAAGGACGAAGCGTCGCGCGATCTCTACGACTCGTCGGCCCTCCGCTTCATGCTGCCCTGGCTCACCCAGCAGCTCGAGGAGGCGCGGCAGCTGCTTGGAGACGACTTCTGGTCGTACGGCCTCGACGCCAACCACGAGACGCTGGAGACGTTCCTGCGCTACCACCACGAGCAGGGCCTGTCACGGCGGCTGCTGAGTCCGGCCGAGCTGTTCGCTCCGGAGGCGACCGAGTCGGCGGTGATCTGAGGCCGGCGCCGCTCAGTGGGCTTGTGCCAGGTCGACGATCAGCGTCTTCAACGCCGTGTCGACGTCGGCGGCCCGGTCGGCCGGGATGGTCGCGCCGGTAGCCAGCGCCTTGCGGACCGCCATGTAGTCCGCTGGCCGGTTGACGGCGTCGATCGCGAGCAGCCGGCCGTCCTGGTAGTACAGGACGGAGAAGCGCTCGTCGTCCGGCTCGCCGCGCACGACATGGTGGTCGTAGCCAGCGCTGAGCCCGGCGATCTGCAGCTTGAGGTCGTCCTGGTCGGACCAGAACCACGGCACTGAGTTGGTGGCGGCGGTCCGCCCGACCAGGCTGGAGGCCGCCACCCGGGCCTGCGCGACGGCGTTCTGGACCGACTCGAGCCGGACCTTCCCGAGCCCGGTCAGCGGGTGCGGCAGCACGGTGCAGTCGCCGGCCGCGACGACGCTCGGCTCGCTCGTCCGCGCGTACGCGTCGACCGAGATCCCGCCGTCGCATTCCAGGCCGATCTGCTCGGCCAGCTCGGTCCGCGGCACGATGCCGACCGCGACGAGCACGAGGTCGGCCGGCAGCCGCGTCCCGTCGCACAGGTGCACGTGGGTGACCCGTTCGTGGTCACCGGTGAACGCGGCTGCGCCGGCCGAGAGCAGGACGGTGGTGCCCCGGCGGAGGTGCGCCCGTCGGTAGAACTCGGACATCACCGGGGCCACGGCCCGGGAGATCAGCCGGTCTGCCGCTTCGACGACGGTGACGGCCTTGCCTTGGGAGCGGGCGACCGCGGCTGCCTCGAGGCCGATCAAACCACCACCGACGACGACGACGTTGCGCGCCGACGCCAGCCGGGACCGGAGGACCGCCGCGTCGTCGACGTCGCGGAGGTAGTAGACCCCGTCGAGCTCGGCGCCGGTCAGGTCCAGCCGTCGGGGAGCAGCCCCGACGGTGAGTGCGAGCCGGTCGAACGGCACCACGCGGCCGGTCTCCGTCGTCGCGGCGCCCGAGCCCTTCGGGCCCGAGTCCGACAAGGCGAGGTTGGTGACGCGTTCGCCGCGCAGCAACCTGATCCCGGCGTTCGCGTAGAAGTCAGGCGACCGTAGGGCGAGGGAGTCCGCATTCGCCTCGCCGGTCAGGAACGCCTTCGACAGCGGCGGTCGCTGGTACGGGGGATGAGTCTCCTCGCCCAGCAACGTGATGGGTTCGTCGTACCCGTACTCGCGCAGGGAGACCGCCAGCTGGAGACCGGCCTGGCTGGCACCGACGACAACCGTCCCTGCACTCACGGTGGCTCCCCTCGGCGCGAATGGTATGTCCATTCTACCATCAGCAGGAAAGCCAGGTCACCGCCCCCTTTTCCTCGCGCCGAGGTTGCACGTATGTCCCAAACTTCGCGCCGAGGTTGCGCGTATGTCCGGAGTTCTCGCGCCGAGGTTGCACGTATGTCCGGAGTTCTCGCGCCGAAGTTGCGCGTATGTCCGACCGGTGGCGACTCACCCCCACCCGTACCCGATCATCCCCACGCCTGCAGGAGTGGGGATGGTCGGGAACGGCACGGGCCCGTGCCGTTCGGGAGCGCCGAGCCGGCCGACATACGTGCAACCTCGACGCGAGGGGGGGAACTGTCGGCTACAACAGGGCGCTGGGGTCGCTGGGCACGTCGGCGGCATGCGGGCGCAACGCGTCCAGCGGGACGACCTCGAGCGCTCGCTCATGAGTGGCGGCGAGGACGACGGGGGCCGCCGCGCCGTCCTCGTACGCCTGCAACCACCGCTCCGCGCACACGCACCAACGGTCACCGGGCTGCAGCCCCGCGAACCCGTATTCCAGCCGCGGTGTGCTGAGGTCGTTGCCGACCTGCTGCTGGTGGGCAAGGAACTCCGCCGAAACGACGGTGCACACGGTGTGGTTGCCGATGTCTTCCGGTCCGGTCTCGCAGCAGCCGGTCCGGTAGAACCCCGTCACCGGGTCGGAGCCGCACTCCTCCAGCTCGCCGCCCAGGACGTTGCGGTCGCTCATGGCCTCAGCCTGACACCTGCGGCGCCATCACGGAACCACTCGAGACCGTTGGGACTACGGCTGGGAGTACGGCTGGGCCCAGGTCACCTCGCCCACGTCACCTCCGCCAAGGCGCACCTAAGCAGCGCCCTCCGACGCCGGCCGAGCGCGCCGCACCGGACAGGTCGCGCAGACGCCGAGGCCCTCCACCGTCACGGCCAGGCAGCAGGTACGGCGAAAGGGCTGGCCGCCGCCGAGGGCCGGCTGCAGCAGGTGGTCCAGCCCCCACGCCTCGAGCAGCCGGTCGGCCAGGTCGGTCCGACCCGCGGACACCAGGGGATAGCTGACCGCCTCGGCGACCGAGCCCCACAATGTCCGCACCCCGATCCGGGTCGCGGCCGACAGTGCCTGCGCCACCGGCCGCAGGTGTCCCTCGAACAGCGTCTCGTGCACCAGATCCACGACGCCGTCGTCAGCGAGCGGCCGAGGGTCGACGGCCCGGAACGCGACGTACGGCACGGCGTCGGTCACCCGCACCTCGACGTTGCGGAGGTCGAGCTGCGGTACCGGAGCCGAGGACGCGAGCGCGGTCACCACCGGGTTGACGAGGTACCAGGCGTACGCTTTCCAGGCCAGTGCCGCGGCGACGTGCGGCGGAGCACCCCCGGCCTGCGGTACGGCAATCACGGCAGCCAGCTCGGCTGACCCTGGGTCGCCGAAGGCCGTCGCCGGCACCCAGGAGAGGTTGGTAAGGCTCACCTAACTCACACTAGCGGACGGAGGTCGGCACGTCGCGAACCGACTGTCGGTGCCGGTCGCCTAGTCTTGCCTTGGCCTTCCCCGCGCCCGGTCCATGCAGTTGGTTGGAGCCTCGTACCCCTATGTCGAGCACGTCGTCGTTCGCCCACCTGCACGTCCACACCGAGTTCTCGATGCTCGACGGCGCGGCGCGGATCGACGAGCTGTTCGCGGAGGCGGCCCGGCTCGAAATGCCCGCGCTGGCGATGACCGACCACGGCAACATGTTCGGCGCGTTCGAGTTCTACACGAGCGCCCGCAAGCACGGCGTCAAGCCGATCATCGGCTGTGAGGCCTACCTCACCCCGGGCACCAGCCGTTTCGAGCGGCGCCGTGTGCAGTGGGGCGGCGGCGGCCGCGACGACGTCTCCGGCGGGGGCGCGTATACCCACATCACCATGCTCGCCGAGACCACGGAGGGCATGCACAACCTGTTCCGGATGTCGTCGTACGCGTCCCTCGAGGGCTACTACTTCAAGCCCCGCATGGACCGCGACCTGCTGCAGCGGTACGGCAAGGGCCTCATCGCCACCACAGGCTGCCCCTCCGGCGAGGTGCAGACCCTGCTCCGACTCGGGAAGTACGACGAGGCCGTGGCCAGCGCCGCGGAGTTCCGTGACCTGTTCGGGGCCGGCAACTACTACCTCGAGCTGATGGACCACGGGCTCGGCATCGAGCGCGACATCCGGGCCGACCTGCTCAGGCTGGGCAAGGCCCTCGACCTCCCGTTGGTCGCCACCAACGACCTGCACTACACCCGGCCCGAGGACGCCGAGGGTCATGCCGCCCTGCTGTGTGTCCAGTCCGGCTCGACGCTGGCCGACCCCAACCGGTTCAAGTTCGACGCCGAAGATTTTTATCTCAAGACCGCGGCCGAGATGCGCGAGGTGTGGCGTGACTTCCCCGAGGCCTGCGACAACACCCTGCTGATCGCGGAGCGCTGCAACGTCGAGTTCGCCGAGGGCCGCAACCTGATGCCGCGGTTCCCGGTGCCCGACGGGGAGACCGAGGAGACCTGGTTCGTCATTGAGGTCGAGGCCGGACTCGCCCGCCGCTACCCCGGGGGCATCACGCCCGAGGTACGCGAGCGCGCCGACACCGAGATCGCCACGATCTTGCAGATGGGCTTCCCGGGCTACTTCCTGGTGGTGTCCGACTTCATCAACTGGGCCAAGCGCCAGGGCATCCGGGTCGGGCCGGGTCGCGGGTCGGCCACCGGCGCGATCGTCGCGTATGCGCTGGGCATCACCGACCTCGACCCCCTCGTGCACGGGCTGCTGTTCGAGCGGTTCCTCAACCCCGAGCGGGTGTCGATGCCGGACATCGACATCGACTTCGACGAGCGCCGCCGTGGCGAGGTGATCCGTTACTGCACAGAGAAGTACGGCGACGAGCGGGTCGCGCAGATCGTCACCTACGGCACCATCAAGGCGAAGCAGGCGATCAAGGACTCGTCGCGGGTCCTCGGGTTCCCGTTCGCGATGGGCGACCGCGTCACCAAGGCGATGCCGCCGGCGGTGATGGGCAAGGACGTCCCGCTGTCCGGGATCTTCGACCCCGAGCACAAGCGGTACGCCGAGGCCAGCGAGTTCCGCCAGCTGTACGACAGTGACGTCGACGTACGCCGGGTCGTCGACACCGCCACCAAGCTGGAGAACCTGAAGCGGCAGTGGGGCGTGCACGCGGCCGGTGTCATCATGTCGAGCGAGCCGCTGATCGACGTGATCCCGATCATGCGCCGTGAGCAGGACGGCGCGGTCATCACGCAGTTCGACTACCCGTCGTGCGAGACGCTCGGCCTGCTCAAGATGGACTTCCTGGGCCTGCGCAACCTCACCGTGATCGACGACTCGCTGCTCAACGTCCGGGCCAACCGTGGTGTCGAGATCGACCTCGAGGGTCTCGGGCTCGACGACGCGGCCACCTATGAGCTGCTGGCCCACGGGGAGACGCTCGGCGTCTTTCAGCTCGACGGCGGGCCGATGCGCCAGCTGCTCCGGCAGATGCGGCCCGACTGTTTCGAGGACATCGCCGCCGTTCTTGCGCTGTACCGGCCCGGCCCGATGGGTGCCAACAGCCATACCAACTACGCCCTTCGTAAGAACGGCAAGCAGGAGATCACGCCGATCCATCGCGAGCTCGAGGAGCCGCTGAAGGAGATCCTGGCGCCGACCTACGGCCTGATCGTCTACCAGGAGCAGGTGATGGAGATCCCGCAGAAGCTCGCGGGCTACTCCCTCGGAAAGGCCGACCTGCTGCGCCGGGCGATGGGCAAGAAGAAGCGCGAGGTGCTCGACGCGGAGTTCGAGGGCTTCCGCGACGGCATGGTCGCCAACGGCTACTCCAAGCACGCGATCCAGACCCTGTGGGACATCCTCGTCCCGTTCTCCGACTACGCCTTCAACAAGTCCCACACCGCCGGCTACGGCCTGGTGTCGTACTGGACCGCGTTCCTCAAGGCCAACTACCCGGCCGAGTACATGGCGGCTCTGCTGACCAGCGTCCGGGACTCGAAGGACCGGATGGCGCTCTATCTCAACGAGTGCCGGCGGATGGGCATCAAGGTGCTCCCGCCGGACGTCAACGAGTCCGACGCCAACTTCACCCCAGTCGGCACCGATGTGCGGTTCGGCATGACCGCCGTACGCAACGTCGGACGCAACGTCGTCGAGGCGATTGTCGGGTCCCGCGAGGAGAAGGGCCGGTTCACCGACTTCGACGACTTCATGAGCAAGGTCCCGCCGCTGGCGTGCAACAAGCGGGTGATCGACTCGCTGATCAAGGCCGGGGCGTTCGACTCGCTCGGCCACCGCCGGCGGGCGCTGGTCGCGATCCACGAGGACGCGGTCGACCAGTACATCGACCTCAAGCGCAACGAGGCGATCGGCCAGGACTCACTGTTCGGCGGGCTCGACGATGCCGTCGGCGCGGGGCTGGGCATCTCGGTGCAGATCCCCGACATCGACGACTGGGACAAGCAGACCCTGCTCGGTCACGAGCGCGAGATGCTCGGCCTCTATGTCTCCGACCACCCGTTGTACGGCCTCGAGCACGTGCTCGCCAGCACCACCGACTGCACCGTGGGCCAGCTGCTGCTCGACGAGGACCGGGCCGAGGGCAGCGTCGTGTCCATCGGCGGGCTGGTGACGTCGGTGCAGCGCAAGCTGACCCGGCGCGGCGACGCGTGGGCGGTCATCCACCTCGAGGACCTCGAGGGCGGCGTCGACGTGATGCTGTTCCCGTCCACCTACCAGCTGGCGTCCACGCTGCTGGTCGACGACGCGATCCTGCTGGTCAAGGGCCGACTGAAGCGTCGCGACGACACCCCCGAGCTGCATGCGACCGAGGTCACGGTGCCCGACCTCAGTGACGGCCCGGCCGGACCGGTGGTCATCTCGCTGCCGACCACCCGATGCACGCCGCCGGTCGTGGAGCAGCTCAAGGAGGTGCTCGGCACCCACCCCGGTGTCACCGAGGTGCACCTGCGCCTGCTGTCCCAGACCAACACCAAGGTGATGCGGCTCGACGACCGGCTCCGGGTCACGCCGACGCCGGCGTTGATGGCCGACCTGAAGGCCCTGCTCGGCCCGGGCTGTCTCGCCAGCCGCTGACCTGCGGCGACCGCGACCAAGCGCACCTTCCCGCCGACATCTGCACATTGTTTGGGAGGCGACATGAGTCGGGTGGACTACTACGACGATCCTGCCGCGCCATCGCCCAACAGCATCGTTCCCTCCGTTTGTGCGCTCGTCGTTGAGAGGGATCGGCTGTTACTGATTCATAAGGTCGACAACAACCGCTGGGCCCTCCCTGGCGGTGGCGTCGATGTCGGTGAGGCAGCTGAGGCGGCCGCCGTACGTGAAACGCTCGAGGAGACGGGTCTGGACATCGAGGTTGTCGGCCTCGTCGGCATCTATACGCATCCTCGGCACGTCATGCGGTACGCCGACGGCGAGGTACGTCAACAGTTCAGCCTGTGTTTCCGAGCGAACGCGGTGGGAGGCTCACCCCGGATCCAGCCCGCGGAGACGAAGGAGGTCCGCTGGGTCTCCTTCGATCAACTACCGTCGCTCGACATCCACTCGTCGATGAGGCTCCGCATCGAGCACGGGCTCGCCTGGGGGCCGGGCGACCCCGCACATGTGGGGTAGCGATAGTTGCGGGACGGCGAGCGGGTCGGTGTCAATACCGACATGATCTCGAGGTGGGAGCGGGGAATGGGTGTGACGCGGGTCGGTGTGACGGGCCATCGCGGCCTTCCCCCTGATACCGAGTCGCGAGTCGAGACCGCGCTGCGCGGGCTGCTCAGTCGGGTTGACAACGGGCTCGTCGGGGTCACGTGCCTGGCCGATGGGGCGGACCAGATCTTTGCCCTGCTCGTCGTGGAGCTCGGTGGGGAGCTCGAGGTGATCGTCCCAGCGGCGCGTTACCGGGATGGCCTACCGGCCGCGTCCCATCCGACGTACGACGCGCTCCTCGACGCAGCGAGCGATGTGGAGAGGCTGCCGTACGTCGAGTCGACGTCACAGTCGCACATGGCGGCGTCGGAGCTCATGTTGGGGCGAGTCGACCGGCTCGTCGCGGTGTGGGACGGGAGGCCAGCACGAGGCGAGGGCGG
>WHTB01000095.1 GCA_009379735.1 Propionibacteriales bacterium | reverse complement strand
CGCCAGCTGATGGCCGAGCGGCGCAGTGTCTACAACCAGGTCACCGAGCTCACCAACCGGATCAAGCAGCAGGCCCGCCAGTCGTGACCCCGCTCGTCCGGACGCCGCTGCGACACGCCCGGACGAGCACGACACGCGGCCGCTGGTCCGCTGAATTCGGGCAGTTCAGGCACCGCACAGACTGGGGACAGGCCTGTGGATCACTGCCGATCGCAGGGGACGGGGTGTGGACAACTGGGGCCGACTCCACCCAGGGGCGACCGGGCGTCCACCGGTCCCGGATCGTTGCACGCCGCCCTCCCCAGCGGCAGTGGACACACAAACCGGGGCTGACCTGCGGCGACGTTGGTTGTCCACACTGTCCACCGAGGCTATGAACCCGATGAGGATCTGAACATATGAAGACGCTCGGCAAGGACTCCCGGACCCCCGACCTGGGGACAACCTCGCTGCCAGGTACGAACCGAGCACCGACAGCCGTGGGAACCGTAGGCGCGGCATGGCAGGATTCCCTCGCGGGATCGATGTCATCTCGCGATCACCACAGCGACCCGGTCGTACGATCGGGCACCGAGGCACCAGGAGGCAGCCGACCGTGAAGTTCCGCGTGGAGCGCGACGCGCTCGCCGATGCTGTCGCCTGGGCAGCCCGCAGCCTCCCCCTACGTCCCAGTGTCCCCGTTCTGGCGGGCCTGCTGGTCGAGACCGGCGACGCGGGCCTGGTGCTGTCGGGCTTCGACTACGAGACCTCGACTCGCGTCACCATCCCTGCCGAGGTGGTCGACGAGGGCCGTGCACTGGTGTCCGGCCGGCTGCTCGCCGACATCTCGCGGAGCCTCCCGGCCAAGCCGGTCGAGATGGCGACCGACGGGGCGAAGGTGTCGCTCACCTGTGGCAGCGCCCGGTTCAGCCTGCAGACCATGCCGGTCGAGGATTACCCCGCGCTGCCCGACATGCCGACCGCGTCAGGCACCGTCCGCAGTGACGTGTTCGCGGCCGCGGTGGGCCAGGCGGTGACTGCCGCCGGCCGCGACGACATGCTCCCGGTCTTGACTGGCGTACGCGTGGAGATCGACGGCTCGCACCTCGCCCTGATGGCGACCGACCGCTACCGGCTGAGCCTGCGGGAGCTCGAGTGGTCGCCGAGCCTGGGCGACTTCACCGCGACCGCCCTGGTGCCTGCGAAGGTGCTTGCCGACACCGCCAAGTCGCTGACCGCCGGTGGCGACGTCACCATCGCCCTGTCGTCCACCGGGACCGGCGAGGGCATCATCGGTTTCGAGGGGCAGACCGCAGGCGGCACCAGGAGTACGACCACCCGGCTCCTTGACGGCGAGTTCCCGAAGGTGCGGGCGCTGTTCCCCAGCGAGTCGGCGACGGTGGCTCGGGTCGATACGCCGACTCTGGTCGAGGCGGTCAAGCGGGTGGCGCTGGTGGCCGAGCGCAACACGCCCGTACGCCTCAGCTTCAGCAAGGGCCAGGTGACTCTCGAGGCCGGGAGTGGAGACGAGGCACAGGCGTCGGAGTCGGTCGAGGCGGATGTCGACGGCGACGACATCGCGATCGGCTTCAACCCCGGCTACCTCCTCGACGGCCTGGGCGCGATCGACGCCCCGGTGGCCCATCTCGCCTTCACCCAAGCGACCCGGCCGGCCGCCTTGGCCGGCGCCGGCGACCTGGGGGCCGAGCCCACTCTCGACTTTCGCTACCTGCTGATGCCGGTCCGACTGCAGGGTTGACGACAGGGTTGACTGCGGGGGCGACCAGACCACTTCCCGACGACCTGGAAAGACGAAGATGCACCTCGGACTCGTAGGCCTCGGCAAGATGGGCGGCAACATGCGCGAGCGGCTGCGTGCCGCCGGGCTCACCGTCACGGGCTACGACCGCAACCCCGAGATCAGCGACGTCGGGTCCCTTGCCGAGCTGGTCGAGCAGCTGCCGACACCGAAGGTGGTCTGGGTGATGGTGCCGGCGGGTGACGCCACCCGGGCCACGGTGCGCGAGCTCGCTGACCTGCTCGGCGAGGGTGACGTGGTCGTCGACGGCGGCAACTCCCGGTGGACCGACGACACCGAGCATGGTGCGCTGCTGGCCGAGCAGGGCGTCGGGTTCGTCGACTGCGGCGTGTCCGGCGGAGTGTGGGGCCTGGAGAACGGCTATGCGCTGATGTGCGGCGGCGCGGCCGAGCAGGTCGCCAAGGTGCAGCCGGCCTTCGACGCGCTCAAGCCTGAGGGCGAGTTCGGCTTCGTGCACGCCGGCAAGGTCGGCGCCGGGCACTTCTCCAAGATGGTGCACAACGGCATCGAGTACGCCCAGATGCAGGCGTTCGCGGAGGGCTGGGAGCTGCTCGAGAAGGTCGAGCTGGTCGACAACGTCACCGAGGTCTTCCGGTCCTGGCGGGAGGGCACCGTCATCCGGTCCTGGCTGCTCGACCTGCTCGTCGCCGCGCTCGACGAGGACAACCACCTGGACAAGATCGCCGGCTACGCCGAGGACTCCGGCGAGGGCCGGTGGACGGTCGAGGCCGCGATCGAGCATGCCGTACCCCTGCCCGCCATCACCGGCGCGCTTTTCGCCCGGTTCGCGTCGCGTCAGGAGGACGCACCGGCGATGAAGGCGGTCGCCGCGATGCGCCAGCAGTTCGGTGGACATGCCGTGAAGGCCGGTCCGCCGCCGACCCAAGAGTCGTAGGCCGTGCACGTCGCCCAGCTGTCGCTGCACGACTTCCGCTCGTACGCCGAGGTCGACGTCGCGCTGGAGCCGGGCATGACGGCGTTCGTCGGCCCCAACGGCCAGGGCAAGACCAACCTGGTGGAGGCGATCGACTACGTCGCCGCGATGCGGTCCCACCGGGTCGCGGCCGACGCCCCGCTGGTTCGCGCCGGCGCCGAGCATGCCGTGGTCCGGGTGGGCGCCGTCCGGGACGGCCGCAACGCCCTGGTCGAGATCGAGATCAACCCCGGCAGAGCCAATCGCGCGCGGCTCAACAAGTCATCGCTCCCCCGCACCCGCGACCTGCTCGGCGTGCTCCGGGTGGTGCTGTTCGCACCCGAGGACCTCGCGCTGGTCAAGGGGGACCCGTCCGACCGACGGCACTTCCTCGACGACCTGCTGGTCGCGCAGGCGCCACGCTTCGCCGGGGTACGCCAGGACTACGACCGGGTGCTCAAACAGCGCAACACGCTGCTGAAGACGGCCGGCCTGGCGCGGCGCAGTCGGCAGTCCTCTGGTGACCCGCTGGCCACCCTCGACGCGTGGGACGACCACCTCGCCCGCACCGGCGCCGAGCTGCTCGCCGCCCGGCTCAGCCTGGTCGACGCCCTGCAGCCGCACGTCGCGGCGGCGTACGCCAAGGTCGCGTCGCAGGCCAGCCCGGGCCGCGACCAGGCGACGCTGACCTACAAGCCGTCGTGGGAGCTGCCGCCCGAGCGACCCAGCCGTGAGGTGCTGACCGCCGCGCTGCTCGCCGAGGTCGCCCGCCGCCGCGACGACGAGATCGACCGCGGCATCTCGCTGGTCGGACCGCACCGTGACGACGTGACGCTGGCGGTCGGGTCGCTCCCGGCCAAGGGCTACGCCAGCCACGGTGAGGCGTGGTCGTTCGCGCTGGCCCTGAGGCTCGCCTCGTTCGAGCTGCTGCGGTCCGACGGCGACGACCCAGTGCTGATCCTCGACGACGTGTTCGCCGAGCTCGACACCGACCGCCGCGACCGGCTCGCCGAGATGGTGGCCGGCGCCGAGCAGGTCCTGGTCACCGCTGCGGTGCCGAAGGATGTGCCCGAGCTGCTGGCCGGTGCACGCTATGACGTGATGGAAGGCGAGGTGCGCCGTGTCCGATGAGCCGGACCGCCCCGAGTCGCCGGCAGCAGGGGAGGGGTCGCCGCCACCCGAGCCAGGTCCGGAGCACGCGACGACCGGCCTGGAGATGGCCCGCGCCGTCGCCCGGTCGATGGCGACCGGCCGGAAGCGCCGCGCCGGCAGCCGTCGCTCGGCCGACCCGTTCGGCCGGCGCCGCCGCAGCACCGGTCCGACGGTCTCCGGCGCGTTCCCGGACGACCGCGACCCACAGACCCTCGACGCCACCATCGACCGGCTGGTCGACGAGCACGGCTGGTCGACCGACGTCGCGGTCCACGGAGTGTTCGCCCGCTGGGACCGCATCGTCGGCAACGACGTGGCGCAGCACTGCACGCCGGAGCGGTTCGCCGACAGCCGGCTCTCCGTCCGTGCCGACTCGACCGCCTGGGCGACCCAGATGCGGCTGCTCGCCCCCACCGTCGTACGCCGGCTGAACGAAGAGCTCGGGGACGAGACGGTGCTTCGCATCGAGGTGCTCGGACCGCACCTGCCGACCTGGTCGAAAGGCGCCCGCTCGCTGCGCGACGGCCGGGGTCCGCGCGACACCTACGGCTAAGCCATCACGACCGGCCGACGGTCCGCTCCGTGGACGGCGCCGCGCGGCCCGAGACGGGTTTTGCGGTCCCCGCCCGCGTATGGGGACCCATCTGCCCCCTGGGCAACCGCTCTGCGCGACGGTTACGGGCCGCATGCGGCCTCTGTGACGGCGATGGTCCACAGGTCCCGGCGGTGCCGACCGCGTATAAGGCCCGTGAACGGCTATACTGAGTATTGTCGTAGGGACCGCTCCCGTGCGTCATCAGGACCATCGCGCGGGGCGGTTTGTCATGTCTGCTCCACGGAGGTTTCCCGCGTGACGGCTGCTGAAGAGTCAGTACAGACCGAAGAGCTCAACGGCGTGGTCCCCGCGGCCTACAACGCGAGCGCGATCCAGGTCCTCGAGGGCCTCGACGCCGTCCGCAAGCGACCCAGCATGTACATCGGCTCGACCGGCGAGCGCGGGTTGCACCACCTGGTCAACGAAGTCGTCGACAACTCCGTCGACGAGGCCCTGGCCGGCCAGTGTGACCGGATCGTGGTGACGATCCTCGACGACGGCGGGGTGCGGGTCGAGGACAACGGCCGGGGCATCCCGGTCGACGACCACCCGATCGAGAAGATCCCGGCCGTCACGGTCGTCCTCACGGTGCTGCACGCGGGCGGCAAGTTCGGTGGCGGCGGTTACAAGGTGTCAGGTGGTCTGCACGGAGTCGGCGTGTCCGTGGTCAACGCTCTGTCGCGGCGCCTCGAGGTCGAGGTGAAGCGGGACGGCTACCGCTGGACCCAGGAGTTCGAGCTCGGCGTACCCCAGGGCGAGCTTCGCCGGCACGAGGCGACCGACGAGACCGGCACCACGACGACGTTCTGGGCCAGCGACGACATCTTCGAGACGACGGTCTACTCGTTCGAGACGCTGGCCAGCCGGTTCCGTGAGATGGCGTTCCTCAACAAGGGGCTGGAGATCGTCGTACGCGACGAGCGGCCGAGTGCCGACGGCATCGCCGAGGCCGTCGACGACAACACCGTGCCGGACGAGGTCGACGGAGGCGCCGACGCCGTCACCGGCGTCGCCACCGGCGGCATCGAGCGCACGTTCAAGTACGACGACGGGCTGATCGACTACGTCGGTCACCTCAACAAGGCCAAGGACCCGGTCCACCGCAGCATCATCTCGTTCGAGGCCGACAACACCGCGTCGGGCCTGAGCCTCGAAGTCGCGATGCAGTGGAACATGTCCTTCACCGAGTCGGTGCACACGTTCGCCAACACGATCAACACCCACGAGGGCGGGACCCACGAGGAGGGCTTCCGCGCCTCCCTCACCAGCCTGGTCAACGGCTGGGGCGAGGAGTGGGGAATGATCAAGAAGCGCGAGGACCGGCTGTCCGGCGACGACGTACGCGAGGGTCTCACCGCGATCGTGTCGATCAAGCTGGCCGAGCCGCAGTTCGAGGGGCAGACCAAGACCAAGCTCGGCAACACCGAGGCCAAGTCGTTCGTCCAGAAGGTCGTCAACGACCAGCTCGGCGAGTGGTTCGAGAAGAACCCCGGCGAGGGCCGCGACATCGTCCGCAAGGGCATCGCCGCGGCGACGGCCCGGGTGGCCGCCCGGAAGGCTCGCGACCTGGCCCGTAACCGCAAGGGGCTGCTCGGCGGCGGCGGCCTCCCCGGCAAGCTGTCCGACTGCCAGTCGACCAACCCCGAAGAGTGCGAGATCTTCATCGTCGAGGGCAACTCCGCCGGCGGTTCGGCGAAGGGTGGCCGCGACCCGCGGGTGCAGGCGATCCTGCCGATCCGCGGCAAGATCCTCAACGTCGAGAAGGCCCGCATCGACCGAGTGCTGCAGAACACCGAGGTCCAGGCGATCATCTCGGCGCTCGGCACCGGGGTGCACGAGGACTTCGACATCGAGAAGCTGCGCTACCACAAGATCGTGCTGATGGCCGACGCCGACGTCGACGGCCAGCACATCTCGACGTTGCTGCTCACGCTGCTGTTCCGGTTCATGCGCCAGCTGATCGAGGCGGGCCACGTCTACCTCGCGCAGCCGCCGCTGTTCAAGATCAAGTGGTCCAACCAGCCGCACGACCTCGCGTACTCCGACCGTGAGCTCGAGGGCCTGCTCGAGACCGGCAAGGCGGCCGGCAAGCGGCTGCCGAAGGAAGCGCCGATCCAGCGCTACAAGGGTCTCGGCGAGATGAACGACAACGAGCTGTGGGAGACCACGATGGACCCCGCGAACCGGGTGCTCCGTCAGGTCACGCTCGACGACGCGGCCAACGCCGACGAGATCTTCACCGTGCTGATGGGCGAGGACGTCGAGCAACGGCGGTCGTTCATCCAGCGCAACGCCAAAGACGTGCGTTTCCTCGATATCTAGTCCAAAGGCTGACCTCACGTGACTGACGACACCACCACGCCCGACCACGACCGGATCGAGCCGGTCGAGCTGCAGGTCGAGATGCAGCGCTCCTACATCGACTACGCGATGAGCGTGATCGTCGCGCGCGCCCTCCCGGACGTACGCGATGGGCTGAAGCCGGTGCACCGGCGCGTGCTGTACGCGATGTTCGACGGCGGCTACCGGCCCGACCGCGGTTTCTCCAAGTGCTCGCGCATCGTCGGCGACGTGATGGGTCAGTACCACCCGCACGGCGACACCGCGATCTACGACACCCTGGTCCGGCTCGCGCAGTCGTGGGTGATGCGTGGCCCGCTGGTCTCCGGTCAGGGCAACTTCGGCTCGCCGGGAAACGACCCCGCCGCGGCGATGCGCTACACCGAGTGCAAGATGGCGCCGCTGGCCTTGGAGATGGTCCGCGACATCGACGAGGACACCGTCGACTTCAAGCCCAACTACGACGGGCGATCGCAGGAGCCGACGGTGCTGCCGGCGCGGTTCCCGAACCTGTTGGTCAACGGCTCGGCCGGCATCGCCGTCGGGATGGCCACCAACATCCCGCCGCACAACCTGCGCGAGGTCGCCGACGGCGTCCAGTGGTCGCTCGACCACCCCGACGCGTCCCGTGAGGAGCTGCTCGAGGCGCTGATGCAGCGGATCCACGGGCCGGACTTCCCGACCCACGGCCTGATCGTCGGGCGGCACGGCATCGAGCAGGCCTACCGCACCGGCCGTGGCTCGGTCACGATGCGCGCGGTGGTCGACGTCGAGGAGGACGCCAAGGGCCGCACCTGCCTGGTCATCACCGAGCTGCCGTACCAGGTCAACCCCGACAACTTGGCGCTGAAGATCGCCGAGCTGGCCGACTCGGGTCGGGTCCAGGGCATCGCCGACGTGCGTGACGACTCGTCCTCACGTACCGGCCGCCGCCTGGTGGTCGTGCTCAAGCGGGACGCCGTGGCCCGAGTCGTACTCAACAACCTGTACAAGCACACCCAGCTGCAGGACAACTTCTCGGCCAACATGCTGGCGCTGGTCGACGGGGTGCCGCGCACGCTGTCGCTCGACCTGTTCGTCAAGCACTGGGTGACCCACCAGATCGAGGTCATCCAGCGGCGCACCCGCTTCCGGCTGCGCAAGGCTGAGGAGCAGGCGCACATCTACCGCGGTCTGGTGAAGGCCCTCGACGCACTCGACGACGTCATCGCGCTGATCCGCCGCAGCCCCGACGTCGAGGAGGCCCGCAACGGCCTGATGCAGCTGCTGGAGATCGACGAGCTGCAGGCCCAGGCCATCCTTGACATGCAGCTGCGCCGGCTGGCGGCCCTCGAGCGGCAGAAGATCATCGACCATCTGGCCGAGCTCGAGACGGTCATCGCCGACCTCAAGGACATCCTGGCCAGCGAGCCGCGCCAGCGCACGATCGTCAGCGAGGAGCTGGCGACGATCGTCGAGAAGTACGGTGACGACCGGCGCACTCAGATCATCGCCGCCGACGGCGACCTGTCGATGGAAGACCTGATCCCCGACGACGACGCGGTCGTGACGATCACCCGCGGCGGCTACGCCAAGCGCACCCGGACCGACCTGTACCGGACCCAGCGGCGGGGCGGCAAGGGGGTGCGCGGCGCAGCGCTCAAGGGCGACGACGTGGTCGAGCACTTCTTCTCGACGACGCTGCACCACTGGATCCTGTTCTTCACCACGGCCGGGCGGGTCTACCGCACCAAGGCGTACGCCCTGCCGGAGATGGCGCGCGACGCGAAGGGCGGCCACGTCGCCGGGTTGCTGTCGTTCCAGCCCGACGAGCAGATCGCCCAGGTGCTCGCCGTGCGTGACTACGAGCACGCGCCGTACCTCGTACTCGCGACCCGGAAGGGGTATGTGAAGAAGACCGTGCTCACCGCGTACGACTCGCCCCGGCAGGCCGGCGTGATCGCGATCAACTTCCGCGAGGAGGACGACGAGCTGATCGGCGCCGAGCTGGTCAGCCGTGACGACGACCTGCTGCTGGTGTCGCGGAAGGGGCAGGCGATCCGGTTCCGGGCCGACGACACGCAGCTGCGGCCGATGGGGCGGGCGACCTCCGGCGTGACCGGGATGAAGTTCCGCGACGGCGACGAGGTGCTGTCGATGTCGGTGATCCTGGCCGACGAGATCGCCGCCGAGGAGGCGGCGGGTGAGGACGCGCCCGACACTGGTCAGTACGTGTTCACCGTCACTGATGGCGGCTATGCCAAGCGCAGCACCATCAGCGCCTACCGGGTCCAGGGCCGGGGCGGATTGGGAATCAAGGCGATGAAGCTGCATGATGATCGCGGTTCCCTGGTGGGCGCGGTCGTGGTGACCGATGCTGACGAGGTGCTGGCCATCAAGCAGTCCGGTCAGGTCACCCGCAGCGCCGCCTCGGGTGTCCCGGTCAAGGGCCGTGACACGATGGGGGTCAAGTTCGTCGGTGTGATGGACGGCGACCAGGTGGTCGCGATCGCCCGGAACATCGAGCGACTCGTTGAGGACGAGGCTGCCGAGGAGGTAGCCGACGAGTCGGAGCAAGAGTCGGCCGCCGAGGTCGACGCAGCAAGCGAACAGACGGAGGCGTCTGATGACTGACCGCCGACGCGACGAGAGCACGCCGCTCGCGCCGCCGAGGCCGCTGGCCGGGGAGTCGCGGCCGCAGGCCAGCCCGCCCGCAGGTCCGCCTGCTGGGGCGCATGCTGCCCGCGACCAGGCCACCGAGGACGCGCGGCAGAACGGCGTGCGCCGCGACCAGCAGTCACCTCAGCAGCCGCCAGATCCGCGACGAGGCCAGTCGCAGCGTCCGCAGACGGGAGAGCGGTCCACGCCGCCGCCCGCGGGTCCGCCGCGTCGACCCGGTGGTCAGTCGGCAGGTCAGTCGGCAGGGCCGCTCGGCGGTGGGCCCCGCCCGCCGGCGCCCACCCGCCAACAGCCGCCCGGCACCCGTCCCGGTCCCCCGCAAGCCGGTCGGCCGTCCGGGCCGCCGGCAGGTCCTCGTCCTGGGCCCGGTACGGGTCCCGCGCGACCCGGCGCGCCCGCGTCGCGCTCGGCCCAGCAGCCGACCAGGACCCCGGGGCGCCGCGACGAGATCGAGGACGACACCGAGGCGACGTCGCCGATCGCCCTGGCCGCAGCCGCGGTCGCCGCGGCGAAGGTACGACTGACCCGCAGCCGCACTGACGACACCGAGCAGCCGACCCAGGTCACCGCGCCGGTCGCCCGGGCCACGCACCGCGACGACGTGCCCCGCCCTGCGCCGAAGGTACGGATGACGTCGGTCCCGGCAACCCGCCGGGCTCGGCTGCGGCTGGTGCGGGTCGATCCCTGGTCGGTGATGAAGACGTCGTTCCTGCTCTCCATCGCCTTCGGGATCATGTGTGTCGTCGCCGTCTTCGTCGTCTGGTCCGTGCTCGGCGCGGCGAACGTCTTCGGCTCGATCAACACCTCCGTCGAGCAGGTCATCGAGGCGGAGTTCAAGATCGAGGACTACATCGGCATGGACCGGGTGCTCCCGTTCATGATGCTGCTCGCGGTCGTCGACGTCGTACTCCTGACCGCGATCGCCACGCTCGGGGCGTTCCTCTACAACCTCGCGGCCAGCCTGCTCGGTGGCCTCGAAGTGACCCTGGCGGAGGACAACAACTGACCGTCGCCCGGGCGGTCCCGGCGGTTTGGGACCGGCGTTGGCGATGGGGTAATCTTTCGGCTCGGTCCACTGGGGCCGGCACCCCACGCGGGCCTATAGCTCAGACGGTTAGAGCGCTTCCCTGATAAGGAAGAGGTCAGAGGTTCAAGTCCTCTTAGGCCCACCCCAAAGAAGTGCAGGCCAGCGGCCCGGTGTCGGCCTTGAGCCTTCATCCCAGAACGGGACATGCCCGGCTAAGGGGTCTATCTGGGGGTCTGTGGCTCGGAATTCGGGCTGGAACTGAAGATCCGATCCATGGTCAGCGCCCCCTTTGTCAGAACCGGGCGAAGTTCCTTCCGATACACCAGTTCCGTGACGACGGAACTGCTGTGGCCCAACCAGTCGTGAGATGTCCTCGATCGGCACACCCGCGTCTGACAGCAGCGAGACAAAGCTGTGCCGCAGTTCGCGCGGCGTCCACTTCGCGGCGTGTAGGCCGGCCGATTGCGCGACGGCTCGGAATGAGCGGCGGACGTTGGCAGCATCGAGCTGCGTACCAACAGAAGTCGTGAACATCAGTCCCGTCTCTTGCCACCGCTCGCCCGCCTCGCTCCTTTTCTGAGCTTGGATGATCTGGTGGCTCCGCAGGGCTTCCACGCAACGGTGCGGCAGCTCAAGCGTCCGACGAGACTTCCGGGTCTTTGAGGGTGACGACGTCGTCGCGGCCGCGATGATCGACCGCCTCGTCCACCACGCCGAGGTCATCGCCCTCAAGGGCGACTCTTACCGGCTCAAAGACCGCGATCTGGGTCGCGTCCCAGCAAGCTCAACCGAGGAACCATGACCGGCAGGGAGTCAATTTTCAACCGATCTGAAGTGGAGTGCAGAGCATGTGGCCAACTTCAGGGCGTGTCCTGCGGCCGAGGGGGCGTTTCGACCATGCGCCACGGGGCGTGGGGCAAGGTTGCGCGTGCGGTGCCGACGACTCGAATCGCGTATCGGGGGCGCTGGGAATGGCCGGGGACCTTGCCCAGGTAGGTGTGACCGGTCATGCGGCACCACGCGGGTAGGTCGATCGGTGCGACGGGGTCGGTCGTCACCAGGTGGACGAGTGTCCCGGGTTCGAGGGCCTGGACAACGTTTCGTAGGAGGATCAGGAGGCGCGCGCATGACAGGTCCCCACCGTGGACGAGGTGGGGACCGTCGCCCTGATGGCTCGTAATGTCAGGTGGATGATTCACGCCGCGGATCCTGCCGGTCGTGGCTCCGGTCGGCCTCAAGCCGGTCTGTCGGTGGCGACGGGCAGGTCGGCCAGTCGCCATTCGAGCATGCCGTCGTGGAGGCGGACGGCTCTGCGGCCTTGGTTGGTCAGGAGGCGTACTGCGTCGTAGGCGAGGACGCAGTATTCGCCGCGGCAGTAGACGACTACCTCGACGTCATCGGTGAGTTCGTTGATCCGCTCGGTGAGCTCGTTGAGCGGGATGGAAACCGCGCCGGGGATGTGGCCGGCGCGGTACTCCTCGGCGGGTCGGACGTCGAGGATCACGGTGTCGCCGGCTTCGATCTGTGCGAGCAGTGTCTGGCGGGTGATCTCCTCGGAGTCACTCTCGCCCAGATAGGCGTCGCGGGCCGAGGCAACCTCGGCGCGGTGGTTCTCTGCGACCTTGCGCAGCAGTGCGAAGAGCTGGGCGACGTCCTCGCCGGCGAGGCGGTAGTGGATCCGGACGCCGTCGCGACGGGTGCGGACGAGCCCGGCATGCTTGAGGGTCTGCAGGTGGGCCGAGGCGGTGGTCAGGTTCAGTCCCGCTGCGGTCGCCAGCGCATCCACGGTGCGCTCTCCTTGGGCGAGGAGGTCGAGGAGCTCGAGGCGCTTGCCGTTGCCGAGTGCCTTGCCGCTGGCCGCGAACGACTCGTAGAGCTCGGTCTTGGCTGCTGTGGCCTTCGTCGTCATCCATCCTCCAAATATCTATGGAATATTGTATGTTACGTCTGTTGGTGCCGTCTACAGGTGTCGGCACACCGCGAACGATCGACTTGGAGCATGCGATGAGTTTCGCCGACGAGCACTTGATTCCTCTGGTCGACCAAGGCTTGGGCAACTCCGCCTACCTGGTCGATCTCGGCGACGGGCAGGCTCTCGCGGTGGATGCAAGCCGTGACCTGCGCGGCCTCTATGCCGCTGCGGACAGGCGCAACCTGAGGGTGACCTACGCGGCGGACACGCATCTGCACGCGGACTTCGTCTCCGGGGCGGTGCAGTTGGCTCACGATCACGGCGCGGTGGTGCTGGCTTCGGCGGCGGGCCGTCGGGCGTTCCCGCACCGATGGCTGACCGGCGGTGACGAGGTCGACCTCGGCGGGCTGACGCTGCGGGCGCTGGCCACGCCGGGCCACACCGATGAGCATGTCTCGTTCCTGCTGCTCGACGGCGACACGGAGCTGGGTGTGTTCAGCGGCGGCTCGCTGGTGGTGGACTCGGCGGCCCGCACCGACTTGTCCGGCGCCGCGCGGACCGAGGAGCTGGCTCGCGCCCAGTACCGCTCACTGCGGCGTCTGACCCACCTTCCGGACGCGACAGGGGTGTGGCCGACGCACGGTCCTGGCTCGTTCTGCTCCGCCCCATCCAGAAGCGAACGCACCTCCACCATTGGTGACCAGAAGCGCTCGAACCCGCTGCTGTCCGCGCCGGATGAGGACACCTTCGTCCAACAGTTGCTGGCCGGCCTCGGGGACTTTCCGACCTACTTCGACCGGCTCGCCGAGGTCAACCGCACCGGCCCGGTGGTGCTCACGACGGCGCCCACGCTGCCGGGGCTGACCCCGGGGGAGGTCAAGGCACTGCTGGCCGCGGGTGGCTACCTGGTTGACGTGCGTCCGGCGGCCGACTATGCAGCGGGCCACGTTAACGGCGCTTTGTCCATTCCACTGCGGCCGGTGTTCGCGACCTGGCTGGGCTGGCTGGTGCCCGCTGATGTCCCGGTGGCGTTCGTCATCAACGATGATCAGGACGCCGACGAGGTCCTCTGGTCCGCGTACAAGATCGGGT
>WHTB01000151.1 GCA_009379735.1 Propionibacteriales bacterium | reverse complement strand
GGATGTGAGGGGCAGATGATCCGACGTGTGCTGGTAGCCAACCGGGGTGAGATCGCCCGGCGGGTGTTCCGCACCTGCCGCGAGCTGGGCATCGAGACGGTGGCCGTGTTCAGTGACGCCGACGCCGAGGCGCCGTTCGTCCGTGAGGCCGACGCCGCCGTTCGGTTGCCGGGCAACGCCCCGGCCGACACCTACCTGCGGGGCGACCTGGTCGTGGCGGCGGCGCGCCAGGCCGGGGCCGACGCGATCCACCCGGGATACGGGTTCCTCTCCGAGCGGGCCGATTTTGCCGCCTTGGTTGAAGAGTCCGGCATCCGGTGGATCGGCCCCCCGGCCGAGGCGATCGCGTCCATGGGGTCCAAGGTCGACGCCAAGAAGCTGATGGCGGACGCGGGCGTGCCGGTGCTGGAGCAGCTCGACCCGTCGGCGGTGACCCGGGCGGACGTCCCGGTGCTGGTCAAGGCGTCGGCCGGTGGCGGCGGGCGCGGCATGCGGGTCGTCCGCGACCTCGCCGACCTGCCCACTGCGCTCGCCGAGGCGCGGGCGGAGGCGGAGTCCGCGTTCGGCGACCCGACGGTGTTCTGTGAGCGCTACCTCGAGACCGGGCGGCATATCGAGATGCAGGTGCTCTCCGATCGGCATGGCGGCGTGTGGGTGTTCACCGAGCGCGACTGCTCGGTGCAGCGGCGGCACCAGAAGGTGGTCGAGGAGTCGCCGTCACCGGTGGTCGGTGACGACCTGCGTCGTCGGCTGGCGGCCTCCGCCCAGCGCGCCACCGAGACCATCGGGTACGTCGGCGCGGGCACGGTGGAGTTCCTCGTCACCGCGTCCGACGAGTACTTCTTCCTCGAGATGAACACCCGGCTGCAGGTCGAGCACCCGGTCACCGAGCTGGTCCACGGCGTCGACCTGGTCGAGCGGCAGCTGGTGGTCGCCGAGGGTGCACGCCTGGAGGGCGAGCCCCCACCGCCGTCGGGGCACGCGATCGAGGTCCGGCTGTACGCCGAGGACCCGGCCGCCGACTGGCTGCCGCAGAGCGGCACGCTGCACCGGTTCGCGATCGACGGTCCGGTGCGGGTCGACAGCGGCGTCGAGGCGGGCAGCGAGGTCGGCGTGCACTACGACGCCATGCTCGCGAAGGTGGTGGCGCAGGCGCCGACCAGGGCCGCCGCGGCGCGCACGCTGGCGGGCACGCTGGTCCGCGCCGACATGCAGGGCGTGCTGACCAACCGCGACCTGCTCGTCCGCATCCTGCGGGACCGCGAGTTCCTCGCCGGGCGAGCCGACACGTCCTACCTCGGCGGCGCCCGGCTCACCGAGCTGGCCCGCCCGCTGGCCGATCCCGCCGACCGGCCGATCGCCGCACTGGCGGCCGCGCTGGCCGATGCCGAACGCCGGCGTCGCGACTCTGGGCTGCTCCCCGGCGTACCGGCTGCGTGGCGCAACGTCTCGTCACAGCAGCAGACGCGCCGCTTCCTGATCGGCGGCACGGAGGTCGTCGCGTCGTACTCCTGCGTCCGGGATCGGCTGGTCGCCGAGGGTGTCGACGTGGTGAGCGTCGAGCCCGACCTGGTGGTGCTCGACGTCGCGGGTGTCCGTCGCCGGCTCCCCATCTCGCGGCAGGCCGACGGGGTCTGGGTCGGCGTGGGTGCCGACCAGGTGCGGCTGCGGCCGGTGCCCCGGTTCGCCGACCCTGCCGCGCAGGTCGCCGCCGGCTCGATGCTGGCCGCGATGCCGGGCACGGTGGTGGACGTACGCGTCGCCGAGGGTGAGCCGGTGGCGCGGGGCGACGTCCTGATCGTGGTCGAGGCGATGAAGATGCAGCACACCGTGCACGCCCCCGACGACGGGGTCGTGACCGTCCTCGCCGTCGCCGCCGGCGAGCAGGTGGCGGCGGGTGCCGTCATCGCCGTCGTGACCCCAGCCGACCCAGGAGGTCAATCGTGAACCCGTACGCCGAGTCCGCCGAGCGCGTCGCATTGCGCAAGGCGGTCGCCGACCTGGCCGCCGGCTACGGCCGGGGGTACTTCAGCGAGCGCGCCCGGGCCGGTGAGAAGACGACCGACCTCTGGGCCGACATGGGCAAGCACGGCTACCTCGGGGTCGCGGTGCCCGAGGAGTACGGCGGCGGTGGCGGGGGCATCGGCGACCTGGCCGCGGTGTGCGAGGAGCTCGCCACGGCCGGCTGCCCGCTGCTGCTGATGGTGGTGTCGCCGGCGATCTGCGCGACCGTGATCGCCCGGTTCGGGACCGACGAGCAGAAGCAGCGCTGGCTGCCGGGGTTCGCCGACGGCACCCGCACGATGGCGTTCTCGATCACCGAGCCGGACGCCGGGTCCAACGCCCACAAGATCACCACGACCGGCCGCCGGGACGGCGACGACTGGCTGCTGACCGGGCGCAAGACCTATATCTCCGGCGTCGACGAGGCCGAGTCGGTGCTCGTCGTCGCCCGCACCGAGGACGCCCGCACCGGCCGACTGCAGCCGGCGCTGTTCGTCGTACCCACCGATGCCCCAGGCTTCGAGTGGAAGCCGATCGCGATGGACCTGCTGTCGCCGGAACGGCAGTTCACACTGTTCTTCGACGACGTACGCCTGCCCGCGAACGCGCTGGTCGGAGCCGAGGGCGCAGGCATCGCCCAGCTGTTCGCCGGGCTCAACCCGGAGCGCATCATGGCGGCGTCTTTCTCAACCGGGCTTGGCAGATTCGCATTGCGGCGGGCCACCGAGTACGTCAAGACCCGGGAGGTGTTCGGGGCGCCGATCGGGTCCCATCAGGCGTTGGCCCACCCGCTCGCGCAGTCCCACATCGAGATCGAGCTGGCCCGGCTGATGACGCAGCGCGCCGCCGCTCTCTACGACGCCGGCGACGACGCCGCGGCGGGCGAGGCGGCGAACATGGCGAAGTACGCCGCGGCCGAGGCCGCCTGCACCGTGGTGGACCGGGCCATCCAGGCGCACGGCGGCAACGGACTCGCCTCTGAGTACGGCCTGGCCTCCCTGCTAGCGGCGACCCGGGCCGGCCGGATCGCGCCGGTATCCCGGGAGATGGTGCTCAACTTCGTGGCCATGCACTCGCTCGGGCTGCCCAAGTCGTACTGAGAGGCTCTCCGACATGCCGGATATCGTCCACCTGGCCGTCGCCGACGGCGTCGCAGCCATCACGCTCGACTCGCAGCACAACCGCAACGCGCTGTCCCGCCAGCTGGTCAGTGAGCTGTCGGAGGCGCTGAGCGCGGCGGAGGCTGACAGCTCGGCGCAGGTCGTTGTGCTGCGCGCGGAGGGCCCGACCTTCTGCGCCGGCGCCGACCTCTCCGAGGCGCTGGCCGACGGGATGGCGGAGGGCACCCGCGCGGTCGTGGCGTTGCTGCGGCAGATCGTCGCGCTGGACAAGCCGGTGGTCGGCCGGGTCCACGGGGCCGTACGGGCGGGCGGGATCGGTCTGGTCGCGGCCTGCGATGTCGCGGTCGCCGACGCCGAGTCGACGTTCGCGCTCACCGAGGCGCGGCTCGGGCTGACCGCGGCGACGATCTCGTTGACCGTCCTGCCGCGGATGACGAGCCGGGCGGCGTCGTGGACGTTCCTGTCCGGTGCAACGTTCGACGGCGGCGCCGCAGCGCAGATGGGTCTGGTCACGACCGCCGTACCCGCGGACCGTCTGGACGGCGAGGTCGCGGCCACGGTCGCCGGCGTCGCGACCGGCGCACCGCAAGGGCTGCGCGAGACCAAGCGACTGCTGAACGCCGGCCTGGTCGCCGACATCGACGCTCGCGGTGAGGAGCTGGCCGCACTCTCGGCCCGGCTGTTCGGGTCCGACGAGGCGCGGGCCGCGATGGCGGCGTTCCTGCAGCGACGGGGGCCCTGACCCGGGTCGGTCAGGGGAGTCGGACGTGCTGCGGGCCGAGGTCGGCGATGGTCGGTGCGCCGAGCAGGGCCATGGTGCGGCGGATCTCGGCCTCGAGGATGTCGACGGCCCGCTCCACACCGCGTTCGCCGCCCGCCATCAGGCCGTAGAGGTACGCCCGTCCGACCAGCGTGGAGTGCGCGCCGAGGGCGACTGCGGCGACGATGTCGGCACCGCTCATAATGCCGGTGTCGAGGATGACCTCGGCGCTGTCGCCGACGGCCTCGGCGACGTCGGGCACGAGGCGAAGCGGCACCGGGGCACGGTCGAGCTGTCGGCCGCCGTGGTTGGACAGCACGATCGCCTCGGTGCCGGCCTTGACCACCTGGCGGGCGTCGTCGACGGTCTGGATGCCTTTGACGATGAGCGGACCGTCCCAGCGGCTGCGGACCCAGTCGAGGTCGGCGAGTGTCATCGACGCGTCGAACATCGTGTCGATCAGCTCGGCGACCGTGCCGTCCCAGCTGCTCAACGAGGCGAACGTCAGCGGCTCGGTGGTGAGGAGGTTCATCCACCAGGCCGGGTGGGTGGCGGCGTCGAGCACGGTCTTCGCGGTCAGCGCCGGTGGGATGGCGAACCCGTTGCGGGTGTCACGCAGCCGCGCGCCCGCGACAGGCACGTCGACCGTCAGCACGAGCGCCTCGTACCCGGCGTCCTTGGCGCGCTGGATCAGCTCCTCGCCGGCACCGCGGTCCTTCCAGACGTACAGCTGGAACCAGGTGCGGGCGCTCGGTGCGGCGGCGGCGACGTCCTCGATCGACGTGGTGCCCATGGTGGAGAGGGCGTACGGGATGCCGCGCCGCTCGGCGACCCGCACGACGGCCCGCTCGCCCTCGTGCTGCATCATCCGGGTGAAACCGGTCGGTGCGAAGCTAAACGGCAGCGCCGACGGCCGCCCCAGCACCGTGGTCGTGGTGTCGAGCCGCGACACGTCCTGCAGGATCTGCGGCCGAAACTCCAGATCACGGAACAGCCGACGCGCCCGGGCCAGGCTGATCTCGCTCTCGGCGGCGCCGTCGGTGTAGTCGAATACCGACCGAGGGGTGCGCCGGAGGGCGGCCCGCCGCAGGTCGGCAATGGTCAGCGCCTTCGCCAGCCGGCGGTCGGTGGGGTTGAGCTCGAGCGGCTTCGGTCGGAGCAGGGGCCTGAGCTCGGCCCACTTCGGGAACTGCCGGTCCGTCATGGCCCTAGCCTGCCCTGCCGCGCCGATCCCGGTCACGCCGGTGTCCCATTCCGGCCCCGCCTGCACCCGGTTTTCGTTTGGTACGGGGGCGCCCCGTTCCAGACCTATTGGAACGGGGCGCCCCCGTACCAAAAAAATCAGGGCACGTCGACCCGGCGGCGCAGCCAGCGCAGGTGGGCGTCACCCTGCGCCCGCTGGAACGCACGGAGCGTGGGCAGGCCCGGTGGCGGCGGCTGGCTGGCCTGGTCGAGGAAGAACGCCGTCATCCCGGCCACGAAGCCGGTCAGGTCAGCAGGATCTGCGGCGGCGGTCAGCGGATGGGCGGCGAGCAGGGCGTCCACGTCGTGGCCGCCATGCAGCTCGATGTTGCCGAGCAGCAGCATCGAGTCGACCCAGTCGGCGCCGTGCGACGCCCACGGCCAGTCGATGAGGACCATCGAGCCGTCGGGTCGCCGCAGCAGGTTGTCGGCCCGCACATCGGCGTGCAGGAGCGTGTCGCCGGCGGCGGCCTCGGCTCCCCGCGCTGCCAGCTCGGTCAGCAGGTCGAGGTGAGCGGCCGCCCACGGGTCGAGCCGGTCGCGCCGACCGTCGGCCAGGCGTCGCCACCCGTCGGAGTTGGCCGGCAGTCCCTCGGTGAAGTCAGGCGCGTCCGTCACCGGGCACGGGGTGCAGGTGCCGGCGAGGTCGGTGAGCAGCAGCAGGGCGGCGTCGACATCGGCCGCCGTCCACGGCGTACTCGGATGCGCGCCGTCGACGTCCTCGAGCACCAGGGCCACCCAGTCGCCGTCGTCGTAGGACCCGAGCAGCCGGGGCGCGGGCGCGGCAGCTGGCAGCTTCGCGGTGTGTGCGGCCTCGCGACGGTGCAGTCCGGGTGAGTCGGGGTTGAGGTCGAGCCCGACCGCCTTCACGAAGGCCCGTCCCCCGGCTGCCGTGCGCACGCGGTCGGCGCTGCCGGGGGAGTAGCCGCCCGGCTGGCTGTCGGCCGCAGTCACCGGCGACCCGAGGATCGACTCGACGGCCGACCGCACCTGGATCGGCAGCTCCGCCCAGGTGATCCGCACTTTCTCGACGTCCATCATGGGGTCCATCATGGGCACCACCCTGGCCCGTCATCGCGTGCACGCGCCACCGGATTTCGACCCATTCAGCGGAGGGCGGACGCCATCTCGTGCAGCTTGGTGACGGTGCGCCAGTTGCGGACCGTGGTCGGGATCGTGACGCTGCGCCGGCCCAGCTGGACCGGGATCTTGGCCCGGCCGAGCCCGTTCGGCAGGTGCAGGTAGACGGCGTCGCCCACCACGGCCAGCTCCTCGGGCGGGCTTTGGATCTCCGACAGCACGGCCGCCTCCGCCGTGCTGGGGCGCTTCGCCAGGAAGGCCACGTGCACGGTGCCTTCGTCGGCGTCCGGGTACGGGGTATCGGCCAACACCGACTCGATCTGGGCCGCCGTACGCACCACCACGACCGGCGACACCCCGAGCTGGTTGGCGATCGCGGCCTCCAGCGTCGACCGGAGGTCCGCCGCGGAGCGGGTGCTGCGCAGTACGACGTTGCCACTCTGGATGTACGTCGCGACCTCGGTGCACCCCACCGACTCACAGGTCGCGCGCAGCGCCGCCATCGCGACCTTGTTGTGGCCGCCGACGTTGATGCCACGCAGCAGCACGACGTACGTCTTGCCCGTTGTCATGCCAGCCATCATCGCCCAGCCAACCGCGCAGCCGACCGACTCGTGGTCTTCTGGTCCGGACCAGCCGTCGCACCCCGTAGAATCGACCGTTCGGAATCTTGCACAGGTGCCTTTCTGGGGGTTGGGTGTCAGCGGAGCAGCAGCAGATCGCCGACGAGCAGGAGTTCGTCGACCAGGTCTACAAGCGGCTCGACGCGGCTGCTGACGCGGCCCGCGCGGTCGCGGCCGACGGACACGCACGAGCCCGGCTCGGCAACGACAGCGGGCTGGTCGAGCGGGACGCCATGGTCTACCAGGCCTCCCGTCGACTGGCGACCCTCGATGCGGCCCACGACGGGCTGGTGTTCGGTCGCCTCGACCTGGCCGACGACGGCAATCGCCACATCGGCCGGATCGGTCTGCGCGACGAGCACCGTGACGTGCTGCTGGTCGACTGGCGAGCGCCTGCGGCCGCCGTGTTCTACCAGGCCACGGCCGCCGATCCGCAGGGAGTCGTACGCCGCCGAGTGCTCCGCTGCCTGGCCTCGACCGTGATCAGTGTCGAGGACGAGCTGCTGGACGCCGACGCCGCGCCCGACGACATGGTGGTGGTCGGCGAGGGCGCCCTGATGGCCGAGCTCTCGCGGGCCCGCGACACCACGATGCACTCGGTCGTCGCCACCATCCAGAAGGAGCAGGACGACGCGATCCGGGCACCGGCGCGCGGCGTGACCACGATCGGCGGCGGTCCGGGCACCGGCAAGACTGTGGTCGCCCTGCACCGTGCGGCCTACCTGCTCTACTCCGATCGGCGGCGGTTCGAGGGCGGCGGCGTGCTCGTGGTCGGCCCGTCGGCCGTGTTCATGAGCTACATCGCGCGGGTTCTGCCGAGCCTCGGCGAGACCGCGGTCACGCTGCGGGCGATCGGTGAGGTCGTGGACGGGCTGCGGGCCGACCGGCACGACCGCCCGGTCGTCGCCGCGGCGAAGGGGTCTGCCCGGATGGCCGCCGTGCTCAGGCGGGCCGCCCGCGACGACGTACCCGGTGCGCCGGAGGAGCTGCGGATCTTCTACCGGGACGACGTGCTCCGGCTCGACCAGTCGGCCATCCGACGGCTTCGTCGCTCCCTGCTGTCGGGTCAGCGCCGCAACCGCGTCGGCACGAAGTCGACGACGGCCCTGCTCGACGCCCTGTGGGCCCAGGTCGACGGCGAGCGCGCCCTCGCCCGCGGCCGGGAGGAGTTCGACGATGTCGTGTCGGGCACGGACGAGTTCACGTCGTTCGCCGAGCGGTGGTGGCCGACCCTCGACGCGGTCGACGTACTCGGCTGGCTGGCGGATCCGGAGCGGCTGCGACGGTACGGTGCCGACCTGCTGACCGCCGACGAGGTCGAGCTGCTGCTCGGGTCGTGGCACGGCGATGCGGCCATCAGCGTCGAGGACGTCGCCCTCGTCGACGAGCTGCGTTACCTGCTCGGTGACCCGGTCGAGGGGGAGGTGGAGCACGACCCGACGGTCGAGCTGCACGACGCGACCGTGCACGAGGTGACGACCGCGGACGACCGTCGCACCGACCGGCGCACCCCGCGGGCAACCCAGCGGACCGAGGACGACGCGCATGCGCACGTGCTGGTCGACGAGGCGCAGGACCTGTCGCCGATGCAGTGGCGGATGCTCGGCCGGCGCGGCCGGCACGCCAGCTGGACGATCGTCGGCGACCCGGCGCAGTCGTCGTGGCCGCTCGCGGACGAGGCGGCGGTGGCCCGCGCCGAGGCGCTCGACGGCAAGGACGAGCACCAGTTCCGGCTGTCCACCAACTACCGCAACTCGGCCGAGATCTACGGCCTCGCCGCCTCGTACGCGCTGGCGAAGGTGACCGACGCCGACCTCCCCGAAGCGGTGCGTCGGACGGGAGTCCGCCCCGACCTGCGCACCGTACGCGCGGACGAGCTCGCCGCCGCGGTGCGCGAGGCCGTGCACGAGCTGGTCGACACGGTCGACGGCACCATCGCAGTCGTGACGCCGGGCGCACGTCGTGACGACGTCGCCGGGTGGGTCGATGCGCACGAGCGGGTACGCGTGCTCGACCCGCTGTCCACCAAGGGCCTCGAGTTCGACGCCGTGGTGGTCGTGCAGCCCGGCGAGATCGAGGCCGAGTCGGAGTCGGGCGCGCGCACGCTCTACGTCGTGCTCACCCGGGCGACGCAGCGGCTGGTGACCGTGTCGACGTCGGCGGGCTGGTTGCCGGACTGACGTCAGGCCCGCAGTGCGGCGAGCAGCTCGGCGTGCTCGTCGTCGGTCAGGCCGGTGACCTTGGCGTCCGGGGTCTCGCCCAGCCAGGTGAGGGTGTCGCGAGCCGTGTCAGCGAGCGGGCGCAGCGTGAGACCCGCCGCGACGGAGTCCGACACGTCCCGGGACATGTGACCGGAGTACTCCGGCTCCGGCACCCACAACGGGACTGAGCGGGGCCCCATCCACATCTCGACCTTCTCCTCCGTGAGTCGCTCATGGTCGGCCCACACCAGCTCGGGGTCGCGGCCGACGCCGGCGGCGACCGCGGCGTGGAACTCGGCTCGTGACACCCGGGGGCCGACCCCGTTGAACACGCCGGTCGTACCCCGTTCGACGAGGTCGACCAGCCAGGCCGCGAGGTCGCGAACGTCGATCACCTGCACCGCGTCGCCGGGCGTGCCGGGTGCGACGACGGTGTCGTCCTGGGCGAAGCGGCGCGGCCAGTAGGCGAACCGACCGGACGGGTCGCCCGGGCCCACGACCAGCCCGGGCCGGACGATCAGCGGACGGTCGATGCCGGTCTCGACCGCGACCTCGCAGGCCCGTTTGAGCTCGCCGTACAGCTCCAGGTTGCTCTCGTCCGCGTCGGGGCCCGCGGCCTCGAGCAGCCGCCCATCGATGCCCTGCCCGGCTGCGTCGTGCTCGGCGTACACGCTGATCGTCGACACGTACAACCACTGCTTGGTGGAGCCGGCCAGCGTGCTGACGGCGGACCGGGCGTGGGAGGGGAGGCGGGTGACGTCGATGACGGCGTCCCACTGCTCGTCGGCCAGCGGCGCGAGCGCGTCGGCGTCGTCGCGGTCGACGCGTACGAGCCGAACGCCGTCGGCCGCCGCCCCGCTCACCCCACGGGCAGCGCAGACGACATCATGGCCGCGGCTCGTGGCATCGGCGGCGATCTGACGGGACAACCAGGCGGTGCCGCCCAGGACGAGGATTCTCATGGCCCCGATCCTGTGCCGTCGGGCTCGGCGCGGGCAAGGCACTTCGCTGACGGCGTAGGTCACCGGCGGGCGCGCTCCATCGCGCGATGGGAAGTCGGTACGGATCGAGGCGCGACTGAACCTCAGTCGCGGGGGTCGAGCTCGTCCAGCGTCCCGGTTGGGAGGCCCATCAGCTCCGCGATCTCACGCAGGTCTTCCCGCTCAGTTGTCGAGATGGTGACGTGGTTGTTCCGCAGGGCGGCCACGAGGTTGTCGACAACCTCGGACCACTCCCCGGCGTCACGTGCGCTGGTGAGGTGGTGCCGTGTCGTCTCGGGCAGGC
>WHTB01000218.1 GCA_009379735.1 Propionibacteriales bacterium | reverse complement strand
TGTCGCCTACCGACGAAACGGACTACGCTCCGGCCTTCTGCCCATGCCCAGGAAACCCGAGCAGAACAGCCGAACTGTGTCATCCGCGAATAGGCGTCCTGCTGCACACTCTGACGAACCGATAACCAGATCCTTCGGCAAACACTTCGCGTCAGTGACGTCCCGCACTTTTGCGCGATCTTGATTTGCACGCAGAGCGCGAGCCAGTGAATGCTCGGCATCGAGCGGTAGGTTGGACAACTCACCTGCAGCGCATTCTGGACGACCTCATCCGACCCTGCAGTCATGCTGAGCCGATTTCATGGCCTCAGATTCTGCGTGTTTCACACCATCGCCTCTGAACACCCGACGTTAGGCGGACCCGCGTGTCGCGGCCGAGCGGCGAGTCGAGCGCGCCGGGGCTCGTCATCATCCGCGAACGAATCGCGGCCACGAGTAGAATCGGCCACGCCAAGTCGCCCGGCGTGCAGCGACATAGACGTCACGCCGCCGCCATGAGCATGGCGACGATCCGACGCCGTGCCACAACGGCTCCATCCTGGCTGCAATGGCATAGCCTGCGCAAACTACCCAGACCATGAAGCGGTCACGGCGCAAAGCCGACGGGACGATTCACCATACTGTGAGGAACCGCCAACCCGGTGTCCCGGCGGGGGAACCAGAGGAGCGCAGGCATAACGATGGCCAACAGAGCCGGCGGTTCCGACCCGCTGCTTACTCGGGCCGGGGTCGCGGCGATGTTCAGGGTCGACCCGAAGATCGTGGGCCGCCGGGCTAAGCCTCGATCCACGTGCGCCGTGAGGCGCTGACGATTTGAGTGGAGGTGAGAGACCTTCGCCGCTGTCCCTGTCGTAGCAGGGCGGTGAAGCTGAGGGCAGCCTGTTCCGGGAGATGTCGGAGCGGGTGGGAGCAGCCCTGACAAAGCCGGGACGTGCCAGTACTGCCAGATGGTGTGGGTTCGGCGAGCGTGATGAAGAGGAGTACGCGAGGAACCAGCGTATGTACGTCCCTTAAGGGCTCACCGGCTCCAATCTGGTGGATATGTGGCTCGGGGCCTACGCAACGCGCCAGTCGATGAGGAGTGTTTCGCGCTGGCCCCGGATCGTTCTTCGAGCGAGTGGTCAGTCGGGGGAGCGGCGAGAGGCCCGCGCGTAGTTGACGATCGCGACGAGCACGCCGCCCCACAAGAAGACCGCTCCGATGACGAACATGATGATCGCGCTGGCATCCATCCCGGTCACTCCTTCGTGGGCAGCTGGTAGTCGGCGAGCGCGCCGCGGTCTGGTACGGCGGTGATCACGAAGGCCAGGACGGCGCAGAGCAGCACGGCGCCCCAGCCCAGCACGAGGAGCCCGCTGAGCGGGTAGTCGGAGTAGCGCTCGTTGATCTCGTTCCAGAGGTTGTAGACGGTCATCACACCGAGCAGAACCGGCGTGATGACGGTGAGCGAGACCTTCCACCACACGCCGGTGCGGATGTAAGACATCGCATCCACGTGCTGGGCGAGGGGACCAATCTGACGGGCGACCCAGGCGATGAGGATCACCTCGAGGAGACCTGAGACGACCAGGCCGAAGTTGTTGAGGAACCGGTCGATCGTGTCGAGGTAGAACAGTCCGCCGCGGGTGACGTACAGCATGCTCACCACGACAGCCACACCGCCGACGAGCCCGACCGCCGCGTTGCGGCTGAGCCCCAGCTTCTCCCGTACGGGCGCTATCACACACTCCAGGATCGACACCGCCGAGGTCAGCCCGGCGAAGAACAGCGTGCCGAAGAAGAGCAGACCGAACACCGTGTTGAGGCCAGGCAGCGTGTTGATGATCGCCGGGAACGAGATGAAGGCCAGGCCGACACCGCCGGTGCCGGCGACCTCGGTGACCTCTGTGCTTTGCGCAGCCGCCAGGAACCCCAGCACGGCGAACACGCCGATCGCCGCGAGGAACTCGAAGCCGGCGTTCGACAGCCCGACGATGAACGCGCTGTTGGAGAGATCGGTCTTGCGGGGCAAGTAGCTCGCGTAGGTGATCATGATCGCGAACGCGATGCTCATCGAGAAGAACACCTGGCCGTACGCCGCGATCCACACGCTCGGGTCGCCGAGCGCTCCGAAGTCGGGGGTGAACAACACGTTGAGACCCTCGGCGGCGCCGTCCAGGGTGACGGCCCGGAGCACGATGATGATGAGCATCACGATCAGGGTCGGCATCAGGATCTTGGCGGCGAGCTCGATGCCCTTGCTGACACCCCGCACCATGATCAGCAAGACCAGTGCCCATGCGACCAGTACGGCGAGCAGCACCTTGACCTGGGGGGCACCGATGTCCCAGAAGCCGCCTGGGGCGCCGCCCTCGGAGGTGCCGAGATACTCACCGATGAAGAAGGAAGCGGTGTCGTCGCCCCACTGGCTGCCGAACGAGTAGACGATGTACGAGAGGCACCAGCCGAGGATGACCATGTAGTAGGTCGCGATGAAGAACGCGACGGCGACCTGGAACCAGCCGAGGGGTTCCCACTTCTTGCTGATCGCGCGGAAGGTGAACGGCGCGCCGCTGCGGTACTTCTGGCCCAGGGAGTACTCGAGGATGAGGATCGGCAGTGCAGCCGTCGCGATCGCGATGAAGTACGGGATGAGGAAGGCGCCGCCACCATTCTCATACACGACGTAGGGGTATCGCCAGATGTTGCCGAGTCCGATCGCCGAACCCATCGCGGCGAGAATGAACCCGACCTTGGTGCCCCACTGGTCACGCGCCACCTCGGGCGACGCCACGTCGCTCATCAGATCGTCCCCTTCCGACATCCCCGTCACCACACGCTAACGCCTTGCCCAGGGTCTCGCCGAGTCGGTTGCCGGGTCTAGGGGACACGTCGTAATGCGTTCCGGAGCTGGTTCGCGTGCTCGGCGGCATCGGCCTCGTCGGCGTACTTCGTGCGCGGCCAGAAGAACCCGCGCAGCCCGTCGCCCTTCGTCCGTGGCACGACGTGGATGTGCAGGTGTGGCACCGACTGGCTGACGACGTTGTTCACCGCGACGAAGCTGCCCTGGGATCCGAACGCCTCCACCACCGCCGCGGCAAGTCGCTGGGCGGCGCCGAACAGGGTCGGCAGCAACGCCGCCGGCACGTCGACGAGGGTGTGGATGTGCGCCCGGGGCACCAGAAGCACGTGACCCTTGAACACCGGGCGCGAGTCGAGGAAGCCCACCACCGCCTCCTCCTCGAGCACGATGTGCGCCGGCGTCTCCCCGGCGACGATGCGGCAGAACTGGCAGTCCACCCGAGCAGGGTAGTCGAGTCGAACAAATGTTCGATACAGTCATCAGATGGTGCAGCAGGTGGCCCCGCCCGGCTGGCCGCCGGAGGTGCGGCCCGCTGGCGCTCCCGAGTGGGAGGAGTCCGCGGGACGCTGGCTGCTCGACATCTGCCCACCGGAGCTGCGCGGCTATCCGGTGCTGCGACGTCACCTGGTCGTGCTCGCGCGGTTCGCCGTCGTGCACACCGACGCGACGCTGGAGGCGACCCGGTTCGCCCTCGGCGAGACCCGCACCGGCCTCAAGGACGTCGTCGGCCCCGAGACCGTCGAGGCGGTGCTGCAAGCCTGGGAGCGCGAGCTCGCCCGGCTGACCGCCCGGAAGCGGTCCGTCGGGCTGGTTGACGAGGCGGTACGAGGCCGCCGGTTCCGTCCCCAGCTCTAGCCCCCACTGAGAGCCCCACTGAGATTGGTCCGCCGCTCTGAGGCGCCTAGACTCAAGCACCGACCACCCGCACTCTCATCGACCCGGAAGGCGACGTCTGCATGGGGCTGCTCGAGAGCATCAACGGGCCGCGCGACCTGCGTGACCTGACCGAGCAGCAGCTCGTCGACCTCGCGCAGGAGATCCGCGACTTCCTGGTCGACACGTGCTCGCGCACCGGTGGGCATCTCGGCCCCAACCTGGGCGTGGTCGAGCTCACCATCGCGCTGCACCGGGTGTTCGACTCGCCCCGCGACCGCATCGTCTTCGACACCGGCCACCAGGCGTACGTGCACAAGCTCCTGACCGGCCGGCGGGACGGCTTCGACCGGCTGAAGCAGGAGGGCGGGCTGTCCGGCTACCCCAGCCAGGCCGAGTCGCCGCACGACATCGTCGAGAACTCCCACGCCTCGACCGCGCTGTCGTACGCCGACGGCCTCGCGAAGGCGCACGTCCTGCGCGGCGAGGACCGGCACGTCGCCGCACTGGTCGGCGACGGTGCCCTCACCGGTGGGATGGCCTGGGAGGCACTCAACAACATCACCGCCCGCAAGGACCTTCCGCTGGTGATCGTGGTCAACGACAACGGCCGGTCGTACACCCCGACCGTCGGGGGCCTGGCCGAGCACCTCAACTCGCTGCGGACGAACCCGCGCTACGAGCGGCTGCTCGAACAGATCAAGGTCCAGCTGAACAAGTCGCCGCGGCTCGGCCAGCCCACCTATGACGTGCTGCACGGCATCAAGAAGGGGCTGAAGGACGTCCTCGCCCCACAGGGCCTGTTCGAGGACCTCGGCCTGAAGTACGTCGGACCGGTTGACGGCCACGACCTGCCCGCCGTCGAGGAGGCGCTCGAACAGGCCAAGAGGTTCGGCGGTCCCGTACTCGTGCACGTCATCACCAAGAAGGGGTACGGCTACCCCGCCGCCGAGCGGCATCTGGAGGACAACTTCCACTCGCCAGGCCCGTTCGACGTCGAGACCGGTGAGGAGGCTCCGAAGCCGCACGAGTGGGGCCATGTGTTCTCGGAGGAGCTCGTCAAGCTCGGCGAGCAGCGCGACGACATCGTGGCGATCACCGCGGCGATGTTGTACCCCACCGGGCTCGACGCGTTCGCCGAGCGGTTCCCCGACCGCACCTTCGACGTCGGCATCGCCGAGCAGCACGGGGCGACCAGCGCGGCCGGCCTGGCGATCGGTGGGATGCACCCGGTCTTCGCGCTCTACTCGACGTTCCTGAACCGCGCGTTCGACCAGCTGCTGATGGACGTCGCCCTGCACCGCTGTGGCGTCACGTTCGTGCTCGACCGCGCCGGTGTCACCGGGTCGGACGGCCCGAGCCACAACGGGATGTGGGACCTGTCCATCCTGCAGGTCGTCCCCGGTCTCCGGCTCGGGGTCCCGCGCGACGGCAGCCGGCTGCGTGAGCTGCTGGGGGAGGCCGTCGAGGTCGACGACGCACCGACGGTGCTGCGCTACCCCAAGGGGGCCGTGTACGACGACATCCCGGCGGCCGGCCGGGTCGGCACAGCGGACGTGATCGTCCGCAACGGCGCCCGCGACGTGCTGATCGTCGCCGTCGGGGCGATGGTCAAGACCTGCGTCGACGTCGCCGAGCGGCTGGCCGCGCAGGGCATCGGTGTCACGCTGGTCGACCCGCGCTGGGTGAAGCCGGTCGACCAGGCGGTCGTCGACCTCGCCGCCAACCACCGCCTGGTGGTCAGTGTCGAAGACAACGGTCGGGTCGGCGGCTGCGGTGCCGCGCTCAGCCAGGCGGTCTCCGACGCTCGGATCGACACTCCGGTGCGGGTCCATGGCCTCCCGCAGGAGTTCCTCGCGCACGGCAGGCGCGACGCGATCCTCGACCGGGTCGGGCTGTCCGCCCAGGACCTCGCCCGCAGCATCGTCGAGGACGTCGCCCGCCTCGGCCCGACCCTCGCCGAGGTCCCCAGCCGGCGTGGCCAGGAGACTGCCTGACCGGCGTGCCACGCCGAGCGAGGGTGGGGCGAGACGCGCCCGCGCCCTCGGGACTATCGTGCGGAGCATGAGTCTCACGCGTACCAAGAGCATCGAGCAGTCGATCGCCGACACGGAGGAGCCCGACCACCGGCTACGCAAGAATCTCGGGGCCCTCGACCTGATTGTCTTCGGCGTCGGGGTGATCATCGGGGCCGGCATCTTCGTGCTGACCGGACAGGCGGCGGCGACGAACGCGGGGCCGGCGATCTCGCTCTCGTTCCTGGTCGCCGGCGTGGCGTGCGGGCTCGCGGCGCTGTGCTACGCCGAGTTCGCGTCCACCGTGCCGGTCGCGGGCAGCGCGTACACGTTCTCGTACGCGACGTTCGGCGAGCTGGTCGCGTGGACGATCGGGTGGGACCTGATCCTCGAGTTCACCGTCGGCAGCGCCGCTCTGTCGGTCGGGTTCTCCGGCTACCTGCAGAACCTGCTGGCAGGCACGCCCTTCGAGATCCCGGCATCGCTGGGGTTCGCGGCCGACGGGACCGTCGACCTGCCGGCGATCGTGATCGCGCTCGTCGTGATGGGCATCCTGATCGGCGGCATCAAGTTCTCCAGCGTGTTCAACCAGGTGGTCGTGGCGATCAAGCTCGCCGTGGTCGCCACCGTCATGGTCGCCGGCATCGGGTACCTCGTCGCAGACAACTTCACGCCGTTCATCCCGCCGTCGGAGCCGACCACCGCCGGCGGGGGCGCGTTCCGCGAGACGCCGTTGATCCAGACGTTGTTCGGGATGGAGCCGGCGGTGTTCGGCGTGGCCGGCATCTTCGCGGCCGCCGCCGTCGTGTTCTTCGCGTTCATCGGGTTCGACATCGTGGCGACCACCGCGGAGGAGACCAAGAACCCCCCAGCGTGACGTGCCGATCGGCATCCTGGGGTCGCTGGCGGTCGTCACCGTGCTCTACATGGCGGTCAGCCTCGTCATCACCGGCATGCAGGACTACCGCGACATCGACCCAGAGGACGCCGCCCCGCTGGCGACCGCGTTCGACGCCGTCGGGGTCGAGTGGATGGGCAACCTGATCTCGGTCGGCGCGACCATCGGCCTGACCGTCGTCGTGATGATCCTGATGCTCGGCCAGACTCGGGTCGCGTTCGCCATGGCCCGCGACGGGCTGCTGCCGACCGGGCTGGCCAAGGTGCACCCGACGTTCGGCACGCCGTCGCGGATCACCGCGATCACCGGCGTCGCCGTCGCGGCGATCGCCGGGTTCGTCGACCTGTCCACGTTGGCCAACCTGGTCAACATCGGCACGCTGTTCGCGTTCATCCTGGTCAGCATCGGGGTCGTCGTCTTGCGGCGTACCCGTCCCGACCTGCCGCGTGCCTTCCGTACCCCCGCGGTGACGGTGGTCGCCACCCTCGCCGTCCTGATGTGCCTCTACCTGATGCTGAACCTCACCGGCGACACCTGGATCCGGTTCCTGGTCTGGATGGCGATCGGGTTCGTCGTCTACTTCGCCTACGGGCGGTGGAACAGCCGGCTCGGCAAACGCCTCGCAGAAGCCGAACGGACCACCTGACGCCCCCTTGCCAGCACACTCCGGGCTCTCGCCGAGCCGGTAGCGTCGCGCTGAGTCGGTTGTTCGGTCAGGCTGGAAGGGACAAGACATGCCCGAGTCGTCCGACATCGTGCACAACCTGAGTGCCGAACGCATGGCACGGCTCGACCCAGCCACACAAGATCGCCTGCGTAGGAAATACGACGCCGCGCTGAAGTTCCTGGCCGGGCGATAGGGCGTCCGCGATTTCGAGCGGGTACGGGTCGGAGGCGGTCCGTGATCGGCCGATCGTGAGGCCGAACGGACCGCCTGACGCCCCCTTGCCGACACCCTCTAGGCTTCGTGGCACATGTCCTCCTCTGTCGATGTCGTGGTGCTCGGCGCCGGCCCCGCCGGTCTCGCCGCGGCGTGGCGTGCGGCGCGACGGGGCTTCAGCGTGCGGGTGCTCGACCGGGCCGACCACGTGG
>WHTB01000462.1 GCA_009379735.1 Propionibacteriales bacterium | reverse complement strand
GCGAGCAGGTCGGCGACGGTCGGGAACTCCGCCAGCATCCGTTGCTCGCGACGCTGCACGACGGACCCCAGCCAGTAGTCGCGGGCCATCACACCCAGCACGGCGGCGATGCCGCAGATGATCAACAGGGCAAGGGGATTCGCGCTCCCCTGCAGGAGCAGGAACATCGAGCCGGCAGCGGCCAGGCTGAACGCCACACAGCCCCACAGCACCTGCTCGATCCGGAACTCCTGCACGGTCATGACTGAGCCCGCGCGCTCCAGCCGGCGCCGGACGGAGCCGGCCCCGCCGAGAAGGGCACCGAGACGCCGCCCGGCACGATCGGCCGCCGGGCCGAGCAAGGCACCGAGCGTGCCACCACCGAGGGCGACCGACCGGGTCGCCTCGGCACTCACCCGGGGGAGGTCACGGACGTACGGCAGCACGCGGGACTGCAGCGTCGGCCCGCGGGTGAGCAGCAGCCGGTCGACGAGCAAGAGGATGCCGAGGCCCGCCGTCAGCCCGAGCAGGGCGCCGACCATCACGACAGCACCCTCCGCTCCTGCGGCAGCCGGCCGATACGCACCATCAGCCGGTACGCGACGAGGCACGACGCCGACCCGACCAGCAGCACGATGACGCCGGTCGTACTGGCGTACCGGCTGATCACCTCACGCTGGAACGACAGCGTCAGCAGCACCAGCCACGGCGCGGACACCGCGAGCCGGGCGCCGTTGACCGTCCAGGCCTGGCGTGACTCGAGCTCGGACCGGGTGTGCGCGTCCTCGCGAAGGAACGTCGACAGCGTGCGGAGCATCCGGCCGAGCTCGCCACCACCGACCTCGCGCGCGACCCGGAGCGCTTCGACCACGCGGTCGCCCACCGGGTCGGCGAGCCGGATCTTCAGCCGGTCGAGGCAGTCACCGAACCGGCCGCTCGCCGCGTAGTCGCGGCCGAACCGCTGGAACGGCTCGCGCAACGGCTCCGGACCGCGGTCGCCGAGCTGGGTCAGGGCCTCCGGCAGCGAGAGCCCGGCGCGCACCGCGGAAGCCAGGTTGTCGACCGCCTCTGGCCACACGTCGGACAGCTCACGTTGCCGGCGGCGGGCACGACCGCGCAGAGCGGCGACGGGTACGTACGCGGCGACGGCTGCGAACACGACTCCGACCGGCAACGTCCGTGACACCGCGACCATGACCGCGCCGGCGACCACGGCACAGCCGGCGCTGATGCCCACCAGCGCGGCCGGGCGTACCCCTTCGACGCCGGCCCGGAGCAGCAGCTCGGCCAGCCGCCCTCCCCGGCGACGGCCACGTCGGTGGCCACGTGGCGTCACGCAGGCCATCCAGACCAGCAGCAGGCCGACACCGCCGAGCAGCCCGAGAAGCACACCCATCTCAGTGACCGTCCCCGAGCAGGGCGGCCAGGTCGACCCCGGCCCGCGCGAACCGGTCGGCTCGCGGCGGCATGCCAGGTGCGCGCCGCAGCCGCCCCTCGCGCATCGTGAAGATCGGCTCGACCTCGATGATGTCGTCCTCGACCCGCCCCGGCACGCCGACGATCTCCTGGACCTTGCGCTTGCCGTCCGGCTCGACGGCCAGGTGGACGACGAGGTCGAGGCAGGTGGCGACGGTGGGCACGACGAAGCGAGGAGAGATGTTTTCCCCTGCCAGCAAGGGAAGTGTGCACATCTTGACCAGCGCCTCGCGGGCCGAGTTGGCGTGCAGGGTGGCCATGCCCGGCAGCCCCGCGTTGAGGGCGAGCAGCAGGTCGAGACACTCCTCCGATCGCACCTCGCCG
>WHTB01000014.1 GCA_009379735.1 Propionibacteriales bacterium | reverse complement strand
GGCGTGACCGAGAACTGACGGAGCGACGGCGTCCCGTCGCCGTACCAGCAGATCACGGTGACCGAGCCCGGCGCGAGCTCCATGTGGTAGATCGCCGACATCGGGGCGTCGAGCGCCGCCCGCACCAACAGCTTGATCGGGGTGACATGGGTGACGGCGAGCACCGTCCGCCCGGGGTTGCTGCGGACGAGCCGATCCCGGGTACGGCGGACACGGACCGCGACGTCGTCGAAGGACTCCCCGCCCGGCGGCGACACGGAGCTCGACCCGAGCCAGGCCTGCAGCTCGGCCGGCCACCGCTCCCGCACCTCGGCGAAGGTGTGACCGTCCCAGTCGCCGAACGACGCCTCCCGAAGACCGTCGTCCTCCTCCACGACCAGGCCGAGCCGCTTCGCCACGACGGCCGCGGTCTCCCGAGCCCGGGTCAGTGGCGACGACACGATCGCGTCGATGCCGCCGTGCCGCTGCAGCCAGTCCGCTGCGGCGGCCGCCTGCTCATGCCCGATCTCGTCGAGCGCCGGGTCGGTGCCCTCGCTGCCGCTGAACCGCTTGTCAACCGTGTGCTCGGTGCGACCGTGGCGCAACAGGACCAGCGTGGTCGGGTCGCCCAGGTCGGGGTTCCAGCCCACCATCGGGTTGGTCGGGGCGGCTTCCGCGGCGGCATCCACGGGGGCGGTCGCGGCCGGCCTGGCCGACCGCTTGCGCCGCCCGGTGGCCGCGTCCAGCGCCTCGTTGACCAGCCGGTCGGCGTGGGAGTTCTCGGCGCGCGGGATCCAGGTCCAGGTGACGCCGAAAGGCGCCAGCCGGTTGGCCTCGATCGCCAGCGGTCGCATGTCGGGGTGCTTGACCTTCCAGCGGCCGGCCATCTGCTCGACGACCAGCTTGGAGTCCATCCGTACCTCGAGCTCCGCGTCAGGAGCATGCTCGCGCACCAGCTCCAGCCCAGCGATGAGGCCGCGGTACTCGGCGACGTTGTTGGTGGCGACGCCGATGGCCTCGCCCTTCTCGGCGATCAGCTCGCCGGTGTCGGCGTCACGCACCAGTGCGCCGTACGCCGCCGGTCCTGGGTTGCCCCGGGAGCCGCCGTCGGCCTCGATGACGACGCGCCGTGGTGCCATCGGCGTCAGCCCTTGGGCTCTTCGGTACGGACCAGGATCCGGCCGCACTCCTCGCAGCGCATGACGTCGTCGTCGGCCGCCGCCGCGATGCCTCGCAGGTCGGCCGGGTTGAGCTCGAGCCGGCAGCCGCCGCAGCGTCCGTGGGCGAGCTCTGCGGCGCCCACCCCCGACTGGTTGGTGCGGAGCCGTGTGTACAGCGCCATCAGGTCGGCGGGGATCTCGGCGGCGATCTTGTCCCGCGCCGCCCGCGACTGCTCCAGGTCGACGTCAATGCCGGCCAGCGCCTCGTCGCGGCTCCGCTCATGCGTGGTGAGCTCACCGGCGACCTGCTCCAGCCGCTGCTCCTTCTCGGTCAGGTCCGTCTCGGCCGCCTCGAGCTGCTCCATGACCTCGATCTCGGCCTCTTCAAGGTCACCGATCCGGCGGTCGAGGCTGGTGATCTCGTGCTGCAGAGCCTCCAGCTCGCGAGGCGAGCTCACCTGACCCTGGTCGAGCCGTTGCTGGGTGCGGACACGCCGCGCCTTCACCTGCTCGACGTCGGAGTCGGCCTTGTCCTGGGCCCGCCGCAGGTCGCTCACCGCCGTACGCGCGAAAACCATCTCGTCCGAGATGCCGTCGCGTTCGGTCTCGAGCCCGTTGATCAGGGCGAGCTCGGGCAGGCTGGCCCGCCGCTGAGTGAGCTGGTCCAGCGTGGAGTCGAGGTCTTGCAGGTCGAGCAGACGGAGCTGGGCGGAACGTTCGGCTTTCAGTGCGGACTCTCCTCGGGTGGTGTCATCGGGTGCTGTGGGACGTGGATCTGCCAGGGGTCGGTGCAGATGCGCGACACCCGAGTCTCCACCGTAGTCCCCCGGGTGGCCAGCCCCTCGACGAGCCGGCGCGCAGCGTGCGGGAGCCAGGTCCACTCCGCGGCCCAGTGCGCGATGTCGACGAGGGCGGTGCCCGTGCCGCCGTACCCGTGCTCCCGGAACTCCGAGGCCGGATGGTGGCGCAGGTCGGACGTGACGTAGACGTCGGCTGCGCTGCCGCGGACGAGGTCGAGGAACCCGTCGCCGGCCCCGCCGCAGACCGCGACCGTGCGCACCTGCTGGTCGGGGTCGCCGGCCGCCCGGACGCCCGCAGCGGTCTGCGGCAGCGCGTCCGCGACCCGCTCGGCGAACGCCTGCAGGGTCAGGGGTTCGGGGAGTACGCCGAGGCGGCCGGTGCCACGGCTGGACGGCTGGTCGGCGATCCCGATCTCGGCCGGAGCGGCGTCGAGCGGCCGCAGATCAATGAGCCCGAGCGTTTCCGCCAGTGCGTCGGAGACACCGGGGTCGGCGCTGTCGGCGTTGGTGTGGCAGACCTGCAGGGCGACACCGTTGGTGAGCAGGCAGTGGACGACTCGACCCTTGGGGTCGATGGCGGCGACACCATGGACCGGCTTGAGCAGCAGCGGGTGGTGCGTGACCAGCAGGTCGGCTCCCCACCCCACCGCCTCGTCCGCGACGGCGTGCACCGGGTCGACGGCGAACAGCACCTTGCGGACCGGTTGGCCGGGGTCGCCGCAGACCAGCCCGACGGCGTCCCAGGAGTCGGCCCAGCGGGGGTCGTACAGGTCGTCGAGGCACGCGATCACCTCGGCCAGTCGGGGTGTCCCAGTCACGGGTCGCAGGCTATCGCTCCCCCGCGCAGGCAGCGGCTCACAGCTGCGCGAGCACCGCTTCCTCGGTCAGCTCACTCGGCGGGCGACGGTGGTGTGCCAGGTCGTTGGCCAGCCGCTGCAGCAAGGCGTTGGCCGGTGTCGGGATCCCCAGCAACCGGCCGAGCAGCACCACCTCGCCGTTCAGGTAGTCCGTCTCGATGCTCCCGGCCGCACGCTGCAGGCTCTGCCATGACGACCCGCCCGACCGGGGCTCTGAGCCGATCGACCGCACCTTCAGATGGCCGCCGCGACGCACCTTGTCCTCCTTGACCGACGCGACCTCGATCTCGGCCAGCTCGAGGCAACGCTCCGCCTCGTCGCGGACCAGGTCGTGCAGACGTCCGCCGTTCGCCTCCGGCCCGCACACCGCCTGGATCGCGTTGCCGAGGTTCATCACCAGCTTGCGGTACTTCCAGCGCATGATGTCCGGCCGCGGCGCCGAGACGAACGTCGCGGAGCGCAGGGCCTCCGACACCGCCGCAGCGACGTCGTCGGTGCCGGTGGGGTACCGGCCGAGGTCGAGGATCCCGGTGACCGGTGACGCGTGTGCGGCGACGACACCTGGGCTGAGGTGGGCGGCGGGCGTCATCACACACATGCCGTAGACGTGCGCGAACGACCTCAGCAGCCGGGGCTCGTTGGCGACGCCGTTCTGGGCCGAGACGACCGGCGTGGTGCCCGGGGCGTGCTGCGCCAAGGCGGCGACCGCCGTCTCCGTGTCCTGCGACTTCACCGTCAGCAGGACGACCTCGTCGCCCCGCCAGTCGATGGCGTCCGGGCCGTCGACGACGTCAACCGCCAGCGTCACCGCGGCGTCGGGGGACTCCAGGCGCAGTCCGTCTCGCCTGATCGCCTCGTAGTGGCCGCCGCGCGCGACCAGCACGACCTCGCGGTCAGCCTCGTGCAGCCGCCCCCCGATCACTCCCCCGACGGCACCCGCCCCGTACACAACGAATCGCATCCGTGCAGTCTGCCCGACTTGCCGCCTCTTGCATCGACTGGCGCGTTGCGGATGGACAGACCGGACAGCCGGACTCCGCAACGCGCCACTCGACGAAGGGAGAGGAGTGTCATGGGCGCCGATTCTGGGTTCACGGCGAAGCGGGGCGCAGTTCGACGTCGCTCGCGGTCGCGGTGAGTACGACGGACTGCCCGACCACGGCGACCTGCTTCAGGGCGGCGCCGAACGGGAGGTCCGACACGTCGATGCCGCGGCCCAGCAACTCGCGTACGACGTCGCGGACGGCCGACGGAACGCCGGGGAGGTCGTCGATGACCAGCACGACCCGCCCGTCGCGGACCTGGGGCCGGACCACCGCGGCCGCCTCGACGCCGCGGACCGTCAGCTGCGCACGCAACCGCCCGTCGGCGACGCGCAGGGTCAGCCGGTCCAGGCCGCTGGTGCGGGCGGCGAACCGGGCCAGCGCGTCCGGCGTCATCCGCAGCCGGATGTCGGCCGAGTCGACCGTGACGGTCGCACCGCGGCCACCGGTCAGTACCTCTCGCGGGACCTGGATGCCGGTCAGGTCGGCCGTCAGCTCCTCGGCCGGGACCGACGCGATCGTCGGTCGCTGCATCGTCAGCGTGATCCGGGAGAAGTCGCCCCGGACCAGCTGCGGCAGGAATCCCGGCCCGCCCCCGATCTCCGCCGAGGTGGCCGCCGCGCGCACGTCGTACCGGGCAGCCTCGTCCTCGGCGGCCGCCGCCAGCTGGTCCTCGGCGAGCGACTCCGCGACCCGGTCCGCCACCAGACCCAGACCGGCGAGCAGGACGATGGCGACGACTAACGACCTCAAACCTCGCCGCCGTCGGGTGGAGGTCATCCCTTGCTCCCTGGCATCAACTCGTCGCCGGTACGTCGCCGTACAGACTGCCGCACGGTGAACCGCGCCGGAAACATCATCCTGTACGGCGGCACCTACTCCGGCGGTTAACGGTCCTCTGTTCGCCGCGAAGCTCACCCAGAAAGCGATCCGGTCGAGCTAGGGACAGCTACCTCGGGCCGTTCATTCACGCAGATCAGCGTCTGCTGGCCGGTCGCAACGAGCGATCGCTGGGTGCCCTGGACGCCGTACACGTCCAATCGGCACACGGTGAGCGTCCGCCCGGACTTCAGGACCGTCCCCACCGCCTCGAGGTGATCGCCCACGGCAGGCAGTCCCTGGCTGTCGAAACTCGCCGTGATACGCGCCACTACGTCGTGGCTCGCCGTCTCGTCTTCCATGGCTCTCCTCGAGCGGATCTCGTGACCGGTCCGCTGACTGGGAATGTCGAAGAACCGTACGCCGCTACGACGTACCAACTGAGAGCCCGGTGCAGTGTGCCGCGGGTGCGCCAAAAGGGGATCGTGATGAGGTCGACGTCGGATCAGCTGCTGCGGACATACGTCACGCTCACCGCCGTGTCGACGAGCGCCTCGTCGATGATCTGGGGCATCAACACCCTGTTCCTGCTCGACGCCGGGCTGAGCATCGGTGAGGCCTTCGCCGCGAACGCGTTCTTCACCGTGGGCATGGTGCTGTTCGAGGTTCCGACCGGCGTCGTCGCCGACACGGTCGGCCGGCGGGCGTCGTACCTGCTCGGCGCGGCCACCTTGTTCGGATCGACCCTGCTGTACCTGCTGATGTGGCGGACCGGAGCGCCGTTCGCGGCCTGGGCTGTGGCGTCGGTACTGCTCGGTCTAGGTTTCACCTTCTTCAGCGGTGCCACCGAGGCGTGGCTGGTCGACGGCTTGAAGGCCACCGGGTACCGCGGCTCCCTGGAGTCGGCCTTCGCCAAGGGGCAGATCGCCAGCGGCATCGCGATGATGGGCGGCACGATCGGTGGCGGTCTGCTGGCCCAGTCCACCAACCTCGGTGTTCCGTACCTCGTGCGTGCGGCGCTGCTCGGCCTCACCTTCGTGTTGGCCTCGCGGGCGATGCACGACGTCGGCTTCGCGCCGAAACCGAGGGTCTCGGTCGGCGCCGAGATGCGCGGCATCGTGCGCGACTCGCTGGACCACGGGTTGCTGAACCCGCCGGTGCGCCGGTTGATGCTGGCCGCTCCTTTCGGCATGGGCGTCAGTGTGTACGGCTTCTACGCCGCCCAGCCCTACCTGCTCCAGCTCTACGGCAGCGCCGACTCTTACGCGATCGCCGGACTGGCCGCCGCGCTGGTCGCCGGTGCGCCGATCGCCGGTGGCGCCTCCGCGTCGGTGATGTCCAGGGCGATCCGGCGGCGGACGTCGCCACTGTTTCTCACCTCGGCCGTCACCGCGGCGGTGCTGGTGGTGTTCGGTCTGGTGTCGAACTTCTGGCTGGCGATCGCGCTGCTGGCGGTCTGGGGAATCATGTTCGCGGCCGCCATGCCGATCAGGCAGGCGTACCTCAACGGTCTGATCCCCTCGGCACAGCGGGCGACGGTGCTCTCCTCGGACAACCTGCTCGGCTCCGGTGGTGGTGTCGTCATCCAGCCGGCACTCGGCAAGGCCGCCGACGCCTGGGGCTACGGGCCCTCCTATGTCATCAGCGCAGGCATCCAGCTGCTCGTCCTGCCGTTCATCCTCTTGGCACGGCGCGAACGTGCGGAGTCCGATGCCCCGCACCGCGGCGAGGCCGAGGGCGTGGACGAGCAGCTCGCGGTGGCCGCCTGACTATGCGAGTCCGAGGCGCAGCACACCATGGTGGGACAGCCTCAGCCGAGGCTGCCGCCGACCCGGGCGTGGCCCTTCAGCAGGTTGCGGGCGATCGTCCGGCGCTGCATCTCGTCAGTGCCCTCATAGATCCGGAGCAGCCGCAGCTCGCGGTACCAGCGCTCGATCGGCAGCTCGCGGGTGTAGCCCATGCCGCCGTGGATCTGGAGCACCCGGTCGACGATCTCGTTCGCCTTCACGCCGCCATAGAGCTTGGCGATCGACTGCGCGTGCCGGGAGTCGACCCCCTGGTCCACCTGCCAGGCGGCGTGCAGCACCAGCCAGCGCAACGCCTCGATCTCGACCGCCGAGTCGGCGATCATCCACTGGATCGCCTGCCGCTCACCGATCGGCTCGCCGAACGTCTCCCGGTTGCGGGCGTGCTCGAGACTCATCTCGAGCAGCCGCTCGCAGGCCCCGAGGGCGCGCGCCGGCAGCAGGTAGCGACCGCGACCGATCCAGCGCATGGCCAGCTCGAAGCCCTGCCCCTCCGCTCCGAGGATGTTCCTCGCCGGCACCCGCACGTCGTCGAAGATCAGCGCGGCCGGACCCCACTCCCCCATCGTGTCGATGGGTTCCGACCGCCAGCCCATCTCGCGGTCGACCAGGAAGCAGGTCACGCCGCCGTCGGCGCCCAGGTCCCCGTCGGTGACGGCGAACACCATCGCGAAGTCGGCCTCGTTGCCACGGGTGATGAACGTCTTCTCGCCGTTGATCACCCAGTCGCCGCCGTCCTTGCGGGCAGTGGTCCGGATGGCCTTGGCGTCCGAGCCGGCGCCGGGCTCGGTGATGCCGAAACAGCTCGTCCGCACTCCTTCGATCGTGGGTACGAGGTAGGTCGCCCGCTGCTCGGCGTTCGCCTCGTACAGGATGTTGTCGGCGTCGCCGGCGAGCCCGAACGGCACGAACGAACGGCCCAGCTCGATCTCGACCAGCGCCGCCGTCTGTGCCCCGAGGCCCATCCCGCCGTACTCCTCGGGGGTCTGCACACCGAAGAAGCCGGCCTGCCTCGCCTTGTCCTGCAGGGAAGCGAGCAGGTCGGCCGGCAGCCCGCGCTCACCGCGTCGCTCCCGTCGCAGCACGTCGGGCTCGAGCGGCAGCACCTCCTTGCGTACGAAGGTGCGCACCCAGTCGCGGATGTCGCGCTCGTCGTCGGTCAGCGCGAAGTCCATCCCTCAGCCCACCGGTTTCACATCGGGGATGCCGTCCTCCGGGGGCGCGTCCTCCGTCGCTGAGTCGTCCTCCTCGATGGGGGCGTCGCCGAGGTCGGTGACGAGCACCGGCGTCAGCTCCTCGCCGACCCCGCCCTTCAGCTCGACCAGCTGCAGCCCCGAGATGCCCAGGTGGCTGTCCTCGGTGTAGCGGAACGGCGCCAGCGGCGGCCCCTCCAGGTCGGACCCGATCTGCTCGAGCGCGTCCACGATGCCCTCGCGGGTGGGGTCAGGCCCGGCCGCCTGCAGCGTCTGCACGAACGCGTAGGCGTGGGACATGCCGTAGATCCGGTAGTTGGTCAGCTCCCCTTCCTTGCCGTGCTCGTCCCACACCCGCTGCCACAGCTGCACCCACGGGTTGTCGGGTACGTCGACACCCGGGATGTACTCCGTGCTCATCACCCCGTCGAGCAGGCTCGCGCTGTCCTTGACCGCGCCCTCGGAGAACCTCGCGAGCAGGGACCCGACCAGAGCCGGGTCGGAGCCGATGGAGCTGTAGAACCACTTCGGCTCGTAGTTCAGCTTGAGCGCGACCAGCTGGCTGAGCGCGGTGTACGACGGCGTGTTGAACCCCATCACGACGTCGGCGCCGGCGGCCTGCAACGCGGCGATCTGCGGGGCCACGTCGGTGTTGCCCGAGGTGTACTTCTCGACCGCCACGATCTGGTCGTCGAGGAATCGCCGTACGCCCTTCTCACTGTCCACGCCGAGGTCGTCGTCCTGCAGGAACAGGCCCACCTTGGCGTCCGGCATGTTCTCGGCGATCCACTGCCCGGCGATCTTGCCCTCGATCTCGTAGTCGGGCTGCCAGCCGAACGTGAACGGCTTGGCGCCCGGGTCGTCACCCCACTGCAAGGAGCCCGACGAGACGAAGAGGTCGGGCACCCCCTCCTTGTTGAGGAAGTCGACGACGGCGCTGTGGGTGGGCGTGCCCAGACCACCCACCATCGCGAAGATCTCCTCCTTGAGCACCAGCTCGTTGGTCACCTGGCTGGTGTTGGTCGGGTTGTAGCCGTCGTCGCGGACGAGGTACTCGATCTTGCGACCGTCCACCCCGCCGTTGGCGTTGACGAAGTCGAAGTAGGCGCGCGCGCCGTCGGGGATCTCGCTGTACCCCGGCGCGGCCACTCCGGTCAGCGGGTGATGCGCGCCGACGGTCACGGTGTCCTCGGTGATCCCGACGTCGGAGGCCGAGCCGCCCTTCTCGTCCTTGTCGGGCCGGCCGCCGGCACCGCAGGCGGCGGCGAGACTGCCGGCCGTGAGCACGCAGACCGCCATCGCCGCACGTGTGGTCCATGTCCTGGTCACTTGTCGCCTCCTGGTTCGTCGCCGGGCGTCCGCGCCGGCGAGGGTGGTGCGGTCGTGGTGGGTAGGTCGTAGTCGTGGGTCGCCCGTTCCTGCTGTCGTCGCCACCGGGCGCGCACGCTGCCGACGATCCCCGCGGGCGCGAGCAGGATCACCAGCGCGAGGGTGAGCCCGTAGACCAGCGGTGCCAGCTGGGCGGACTGCAGGTCACTGAGGCCGACGTCGAGGCCGAGCGAGGTGACCAGCTGCGGCAGGAAGGTGAGCAGGGCCGCTCCGAGCAGCGCACCGGTCAGGCTGCCGAGCCCGCCGAGCACGACGGCGGTGAGCAGCGAGAGGGAGAGCGTGAGCGTGAAGCCGCTCGGCGCCGTGATCCGGACGGTCAGTGCCATCACCGCGCCGCCGAGGCCGGCACACGCCGCGCTGACGACGAAGGCGAGCACCCTAGCCCGGCCGAGAGGGATGCCCGCGATCTCGGCCGCGACCTCGTCGTCGCGCACGGCCCGCCAGGTGCGACCGACCCGGCTCCTCGACAGGTTGGCGAGCAGCACGAACGTCACGATCAGCGAGAGCCAGCCGACGTACGCGACGTACTTGCTGCCGGACACGTCCTGAGCACTGAGGAAGTAGACGGCGTCGGCGAACCACCCGGGTACGTCGGGGACGAACACGTTCAGGCCCTGCTCCCCACCGAGCTGGTCGTTGAAGTAGAGCGCGACACCGGGTACGGCGACGGCGAGGGCCAGCGTGGCGCCCGCGATGTACGGACCGTGCAGTCGCGCCGCCGCGACACCGATCACGGCGCCGATGAGTGTCGTCACCGCCGACGCCACCAGCAAGACGGCGACAAGCGGCAGCTGCTGGTCCTGCAGCAGCAGGGCCGTGGTGTAAGCCCCGATCGCCATCAGGGCGCCGTGGCCGAGGGAGAGCTGTCCGTTGAGACCCGTCAGCACGGTGAGCCCGCCGGCGGCGATCCCGAGGTAGGCCATCGTCGCGAACTGGGCGTTGCGGAAGGCACTGGTCGACTCCAGGACCAGCACGACCACCACGAGGCCGAGCACCGCCAAGCCGAGGTGTCGGAGCAGCACCGAGCGGGCCATCTCAGACCCGCCGCGGTGTCGCGTGCGAGAACAGGCCGCCGGGTCGCAGCAGCAGCACCACCATTAGGATCCCGAGCGCCGCCAAGGCGACCAGCTCGGAGCCGACGTACCCGCTGACGAAGCTGAGCGAGACGCCCAGGACGAGCCCGCCGACGACCGCACCCACCGGGCTGTCGAGCCCGCCGAGCACCGCGGCCACGAAGCCGAAGACGACGGCCGAGTCCATGTAGGACGGGTGCACCAGACTCCCGCCGGCGATCAGCAGCCCGGAAAGCGAGCCCACCAGCGCCGCCAGCGCCCACCCGAGGGTGAACATCCGGCCGACCCGGACGCCGAGCAGCCGGGCCACCTCCTGGTTGAACGCGGCGGCGCGCATCATCAGGCCGAGGTCGGTGCCGCGGAACAAGGCCACCAGCAGCAGCATCACCACGACGACCGAGCCGATCGTGAAGATGCCGAACCCGGTCAGCGCGACGTTGACCTCGCCGACCTGGAAGCCGCGGACCCCGAACGGCGCCGGGAACGACCGGTAGCGGGAACCGAAGAGCAGTGCCGCCACCGCATGGATGACGATGAACAGCCCCAGCGTCAAGATCACCGCGTTGATGTGCGGCTTGCCCTCCACCGGACGGATCACGAGCCGTTCGATCGCCGCCCCGAGCACGAGACCGGACAGCAGCGCCGCGGTGAAGCCGACCCAGTACGAGTAGTCGGCGTCGATGACCGTGAGCGCGACGTACGTCGTGATCATCGCCATCGGGGCCTGAGCGAAGTTGATGATCCGGGTGGAGCGCCAGATCAGCACCAGGGCCAGCGCGAACGCGGCATAGACCATGCCCAGCGTCAGCCCGGTCAACAAGGTGTTGAGTAGCTGCTGCACGTGATCTCCCGATGGTCTGGTGGGTCAGAACCCCAGGTAGGCATGGCGAAGCTGTTCGTCGGCGGCAAGCACGGACGCCTTGGCGCGCACGACCAGACGACCGAGGTTGAGCACCACGCCATGGTCGGCGATCGACAGGGCGCTGCGGGCGTTCTGCTCGACCAGGACGACGGTCAGCCCCTCGGCCGTCACCAGGCCGCGCAGCAACGCGAAGATCTGGGCCACGACCCGCGGGGCCAGTCCCAGTGACGGCTCGTCGAGGAGCAGCACGCGCGGGTCGGCCATCAGGGCCCGGCCGATGACGAGCATCTGCCGCTCGCCGCCTGACAGCACGTGCGCGGTCGCCCTGCGGCGGTCCGCGAGCACCGGGAACAGGGCGAAGACCCGGTCGAGGTCGGCCGGCCTGAACCGGCCGGCTCCGAGGCCGCCGAGGCGGAGGTTCTCCTCGACGGTGAGCTCGGTGATCACGCCCCTGCCCTCGGGTACGTGTGACAGTCCGAGCGCCGCCATCTGCTCTGTGGGCGTGCGGGTCAGGTCACGGTCGTCCAGCAGAACCCGGCCGCTGCGCGGGCGCACCAGCCCGGAGATGGTGCGCAGCAAGGTCGTCTTGCCGGCCCCGTTCGCACCGAGTACGGCGGTCACCTGCCCCGACGGCGCCGCGAACGACACCTCGGACAGCGCCCGGACCGCCCCGTAGGACGTCGTCAGGTCATGCACTTCGAGCACTGTTGTCCTCCCGTCCTCCGGGCGAGGCCGCGCCCTCGCGTACCTCGACACCGAGGTAAGCCGCCAACACCGCGGGGTCGGACCGCACGTCGTCCGGTGCGCCCCTGGCGATCAGCCGGCCGAAGTCGAGCACCGCGATCTCGTCGCACACGCTCAGCACAAGATCCATGTGGTGCTCGACGAGCAGCACCGCCATCCGCTCGGTGAGGCCGCGCAGGACCGACCCGAACTCGGCCATCTCGCCCTGGGACAACCCGCTGGCGGGCTCGTCGAGCAGCAGCAAGTCGGGATTACTCACCAGGGCCCGCGCGAGGGAGACCCGCTTGCGCATCGCGTACGGCAGGCTCGGCGGGAGACGGCCGGCGTACGACGCGGCGCCGAGCTCGTCGAGTACGGCCATGGCCCGGTCACGGAGCCGGCGCTCGTCCCGCGCGGAGCGTGGAAGCGCGAGCAGCGCGGAGCCGAACCCGGTGGCCGCGTGCCGGTCGGCCCCGACCATCACGTTGTCCAGCACGCTCATCCGGTCGAACAGACCCATGGCCTGCAGGGTGCGGGCGATGCCAAGCCCGGCCAGCTGGTGCGGACGCAGCCGCCGCAGCGTCACACCGCGCCAGCGGATCGTGCCGCGGTCCGGCGTCACGAATCCGCAGGCGACGTTGAACAACGTCGTCTTGCCGGCACCGTTCGGCCCGATCACGCCCAGCACCTGCCGGGGCGCCACCTCGAGGCTCACCTCGCTCAGCGCGACGACCCCACCGAAGCTGACACCGACGTCGGAGAGCTCGAAACGTCCCTCGCCGGTCGTCCCGGTGGGTCTCGCAGGTATGCGCACGTAGGCTCCCTCGCGGTGTCCACCCCGCGTCTGCACCACTTTGGGCGCTGCGCCCTCGCAGCGGAATGGGCTCAGCGCCCAACCCGGGTCGTGCACAGCGCCAACAGTTCCGAGCGGACCCCTGGCGCAACTGTGCGCTGCGTGCAACGCTGCGCCAGTGCACCCTGCTGACCGTGCAACGACCGGCGCGCCGTCAGCTCCCGACGATGCCGAGCTGGCGCGCCAGGTCGCCGCCGCGTGGGCATCGTTGGTGGGCCACACGGACGCCATCGCCGACGACATCGCCCTGCGCCTGCTCGAGAGCGAGCCGGTGTACGCACAGGGCGGCCCCGAGCTGCATGCCGAGCTTCGCGCGTCGTGCCGGGAGCACACCAGACGCGGCGTCCGGACGATGGCCGGCCTCGCCGAGCCGGACGACGCGGCCGTGCACGTCTGGCGCGAGACCGGCCGGACCCGGGCCCGGCAGGGCGTGCCAATGGACGCCGTCCTGCGGGCCTATAGCACCGGCTCGCGCGCCCTGTGGGAGGGCCTGCTGGACCGGGCCCACCGCGGCGACCTCGAGGTGGACGAGCGGGTGCTGCTGCTGGCCGGCCAGACCGTGTGGCGCGCGCTCGAGACGCAGACGGCGACGATGGCGCAGGCCTACCGTCGGGAGGAGGCCCGGCTGCACCGCCGGGACCTGCAACGGCAGCAGAACCTGCTCGACGGCCTGGTGGAGGGACGCGGCGCCGACCCACTGTTCGCCGCGGACGCTCGGGAGGGGCTCGGCATCGGCGACGAGGATCTCCTGGTGTGCGTGGTCGCGCCGATCGAGGACCCGCTCGACGAGCCGCTGAAGGCACCGCACGACCGGCTGGACCGCAGTGGCATCGTCTCCCACTGGCACGTGCGCAGTGGCGCCTCCTTCGGCATCGTGGCGGTGTCGGGGCGGTCGCTCGACGACGTCGTGCAACTGTTGCAGCCGTGTGTCGCCGGCCGGGTCGGGGTCGCCGACGTCAGCGAGGGTCTGGCCGGCGTCGCCATGGCGTACCGGCTCGCCTCCCGCGCCGCGGAGACGCTGCCGGCCGGCACCCGGAGGGTGGTGACGCTGGCCCAACGACTCCCGGAGGTGCTCGTCGCCGGCAGCCCGGAGGTGGTGCCCGCACTGCTGGCGTCGACACTGGACCCGGTCCTGGCGCTCCCGACGCAGCAGGCCGACGTGCTGCTCGACACCCTGGCCGCGTTGCTGCGCGCCGACGGCTCCCCCACGCATGCTGCCGAGGTGCTGTACTGCCACCGCAACACGGTGATCTACCGAATGCGGCAGTTGGAGTCGCTGACCGGGCGGAAGCTGCACGACGCTCGGGACAAGCTCCTGCTCACGCTCGCGCTGCTGGCCACCGGACGCAGCCCGGACTCCCCGTAGACCGACGTACCCGCACACGCTGAAGGAGACCCATGCCCGACCCCACTGCACGTGACCACCCCGGCAGGGTCACCGGCGCCGGGGTGGTCGTCACCGGTGGCGGCAACGGGATCGGTCGGGCGATCGCCCACCGGCTGGCCGCCGGTGGCGCCCGCGTGGTGGTGAACGACCTCGACGGCGATGCCGCGCAGGCGGTCGCGCGCGAGGTTCGCGGGTACGCCGTACCCGGGGACGCCGCCAGCGAGCAGGGCGTGCGCAACCTGGTCTCCGCCGCTCACGAGCACCTCGGCGACATCGACGTCTACTGCGCGAACGCCGGCGTCGCCGTCGGCGCGGGACCCGAGACCGCGGAGCCGGTCTGGCAGCACGCATGGGAGGTCAACGTGATGGCCCATGTCCGGGCCGCCCGCGCGCTGGTGCCCGAGTGGCTCGACCGTGGCCAGGGTCGGTTCGTGGCCACCGTGTCGGCGGCCGGACTGCTGACGATGCTGGGCTCCGCGCCGTACTCGGTCACCAAGCACGCCGCCCTCGCCCACGCCGAATGGCTGTCCGCGACCTACGGCCACCGCGGCATCACCGTCCAGTGCATCTGTCCGCAGGGCGTGCGTACCCAGATCCTGGCCGGCACCGGATCGGCCGGCGACGTGCTCCTCCAGGGCACGGCGATCGAGCCCGAGCAGGTCGCGGACTCCCTCTGGGACGGCCTGGCCGACGACCGGTTCCTGGTCCTGCCGCACCCGGAGGTGGGCGAGTTCTACGTCCACCGCGCCGCCGACCCTGATCGGTGGCTGGCGGGGATGCGCCGGCTGCAGCAGCGGATCGACGAGCGATAGCCGGACGCCGCCGCCGAGAACCTTGCCGATCATAAGGTTGCAGATTTGCTTTGCCCGCCCGCGGCGCGATAGCTCCATCGCACCGTCACCGCCGGCGGAACCGCCGTGCCACCGCGTAGATGCCCAACCCCGCCGTACCGACGGCGGCGGTGTGCGGCGTCGAGGTCACCATGACCAGGGCGGAGGTGACGGCGCCATGGAGGGTCCACACGCCGATGCCTCGGACCTGGCCGCTGACCGACCGACCGGTGCAGCACCAGGTGGCGAAGTGCTCACAGTTGTTCGTGACCAGGTGATACTCGCGGCTGTCCATTCGTGACTCAGCGTTACGGACTGTCTCGTCGGCATCGAGGCGCTGGGGATAGCGGCGCGTCTTCACAGGGCGACCAGCAGCGAAGTCGCCGATCGGCGTTCGTCCTACGTAGCGTCCAGTGCCGCGGATGCCGGTGAAGTGGATGACCGTGCCGTCCCCGCAGTCAATACCGTGATGGGTGTAGCCGCGTCGTCGTACGTAGATATGGTCACCGCGACCCATTGCTCTCCTCGTCCGCGCCCACCACGATCCAACCTCCCTACGAGACTGTAGCCGCCGGCCGCCGGTGCGCCTCCCTCCGCGTCTTAGTGACTGAGCGTGATACGGCACGGTCGGCAGGAAACATGCAAGAGCATGACGCAGGTCATACCCGCACCCGCGGCCCACAAAGGAGCAAGCATGGAGACGACCTCTATCCACCACGACAACCGTCGGGTCCGCCCGCGGCGCGGGGCCTGCCGCCGCGCGGTCGCCGGCGTCGCGGGCCTGGCCGCACTCTCGCTGGCCGCCTGCGGGGGAGGCTCGGGGGGCTCGGCGGACTCGGACGAGGCCGTGGACTACCCGGACCAGGAAATCACCTTCGTGGTGCCCTTCTCCGCGGGCGGCCCCACCGACACCGTCACCCGGCTCATCGCCGAGCCGATGAGCAAGGAGCTCGGCCAGCAGATCGTGGTCCAGAACGTCGAGGGTGCCGGCGGCACCGTCGCCGCCGGCCAGGTCGCCACGGCCGAGTCCGACGGTTACACCGTGCTGATCCACCACATCGGCATGTCGACCGCTCCGGCGCTGTACCCCGACCTGCCGTACAAACCGCTGGAGGACTTCAAGCCGGTCGGCCTGATCACCGACGTGCCGATGACGATCGTGGCGAGAAAGGACTTCGAGCCTGAGACGCTCGAGGACCTGATCGCCTACGTCAAGGAGAACGCCGACTCCGTGACCCTGGCCAACGCGGGCATCGGCGCTGCCTCCCAGCTGTGCGGCCTGCTGATCGAGCAAGCCGTCGGCGTGGACCTCACCGAGGTGCCCTACGACGGCACCGGCCCCGCGTTGACCGACCTGGTCGGCGGGCAGGTGGACTTCATGTGCGACCAGACGACCAACACCGCCAGCCAGATCCAGGCCGAGAAGATCAAGGGGTACGCCGTCACGACGCCCGAGCCGGTCGAGGCGCTGCCCGACCTCCCGACCACGGCCGAGGCGGGCCTGCCCGACGTCGAGGTGGGCGTCTGGCACGGCCTCTACGTGCCGGCCGACACCCCTGACGCGGTCGTGGAAAAGTTGACGGAGGCCCTCGCGGTGGCGCTGGAGGACCAGAACGTGATCGACAAGATGGCCGACCTGGGCACGGCCCCGGTGCCGCCCGAAGACGTCACCCCCGAGGCGCACACCTCGAAGCTCGAGGAGCAGATCGATCTGTGGACCCCGATCATCGAGGACGCCGGCGTCACCGGGACCTGACGGGTGAGCACGCGCATGGCCACCGCCGGGAGGCGTCGCCCGTTCGTTCCCGATCTCCTGGCAGGTGGCGTGTTCGTCCTGCTCGGGCTGGCATTCGCGATCGGCGGCGCGAGGTACGACGTGGGCTCGGCGCTGCGGATGGGGCCGGGGTACGTGCCGCTCCTCCTCGGCGGGATCCTCACCGTCCTCGGGCTGGTCATCATCGCCCAGGCGTTCCTCGGCGGTGACCAACCTGCCCGGGAGCTGGCCGACCAGGAACGTGCACCTGTCCCCTGGTGGCGAGCCGCGTTGCTCGTGGCAGGCGTGCTGTACTTCGGTGCGACCGTGCGCGGAATGGGGCTGGCGCCGACCCTGTTCGTGATGACCTTCCTGGTCGCGCTCGCCGGCCACCGCAGCGGTGTGGTGCGCGCGTTGATCACCGCGGCGGGGCTCACCGTGCTCTGCCTGGTCGTCTTCGTCTACCTCCTGCAGCTCAGGTTGCCGCTGTTCGGCACCTGGCTGGGGAGGTGACCCGTGGACCTCTCCGGTCTGGCGCTGGGTCTCGAGACCGCCCTCCAGCCCGGCAACATCTTGATCTGCCTGCTCGGCGTCACGCTGGGCACGCTGGTCGGCGTGCTGCCCGGCATCGGCCCCACGGCGACGGTGGCCCTGCTGTTGCCGATCACGTTCAACTTCGACCCCATCGCGTCCTTGATCATGCTGGCGGGCATCTACTACGGCGCTCAGTACGGCGGCTCCACAACGGCGATCCTGCTGAACCTCCCCGGTGAGTCGTCGGCCGCGGTCACCGCGCTCGACGGACATCAGATGGCCCTTCAAGGCCGGGCCGGTCCCGCGCTCGCGACGGCGGCGCTCGGCTCGTTCTTCGCGGGCACGGTCGCCACGGTGGTGTTGGCCCTGTTCGCCCCGCCGCTCGCAAGTGCGGCGTTGAAGTTCGGGCCGGCCGAGTACTTCGCCCTCGTCGTGCTCGGCCTGATCGCCTCCATCGCCCTGGCCAGCGGGTCGCCTATCAAGGCCGTGGCGATGATTGTGCTAGGGCTGCTGCTGGGCACGATGGGGCAGGACCTCAACACCGGCGTCCCGCGGTTCACCTTCGGGATCCGCGAGCTCTACAACGGCCTCGACTTCGTCTCGCTCGCGGTCGGCATGTTCGGCCTGGCCGAGATCATCCGCAACCTCGAGCGGCGGCAGAGCGCGAGCCTGGTCACGAAGAAGGTCCGTGGGCTGTGGCTGACGCGCAAGGACGCACGCGCCATTACCTGGCCGGTGCTGCGCGGCACCACCATGGGTTCACTGCTCGGGGTGCTCCCCGGCGCCGGGCACGTTCTGGCGGCGTTCACCTCGTACTCACTGGAAAAGCGCCTCTCCCGAACCCCCGAGCGGTTCGGCCGGGGGGCCATCCAGGGCGTGGCCGCGCCCGAGTCCGCCAACAACGCCGCCGCCCAGACGTCGTTCATCCCGCTGCTCACCCTGGGTCTGCCGGCGCACCCGGTGATGGCGCTGCTGGTCGGTGCGTTCATCATCCAGGGGATCACGCCAGGGCCCAACGTCATCAATGACGAGCCCGCCCTGTTCTGGGGCCTGATCGCCTCGATGTGGGTGGGCAACCTACTGCTGGTCATGCTCAACCTGCCGCTGATCGGGCTGTGGGTGCGGATGCTGACCGTGCCGTACGAGGTGCTGTTCCCGGCGATCATCGCGTTCGCCGCGATCGGCTGCTACTCGCTGGGCCTGAACGCGTGGGACGTGTTCGCGATCGCGGCCTCCGGCGTGCTGGGCTACGCGCTCATCCGCTGGGGATGCGAGCCGGCGCCGCTCCTGCTCGGGTTCGTCCTCGGCCCGTTGCTGGAGGAGAACCTCCGGCGCGCGATGATCATCTCCCGCGGTGATCCGACGGTGTTCGTGACTCGCCCGATCTCGGCGACCTTGCTGCTCCTCGCGGTCGCCGCACTCGTGGTGTCGGCGCTCCCCGCCGTCCGGCGCAAGCGCGAGGTCGTGTTCACCGAGGAGGACTGAGCCGGCGATGGTGGAGAGCCGTCACACTGAGGTTGCCTCGCTTCGACGTACGTGCTTGTCCAGGAACGAGGTCAGCCTCGACGTGGTCTCGGTCGGGGCTTCCTCAGGGACGTAGTGGTCACACGGGAGCGGTTCGCCTTCGATGGTGGTGGCGTAGTCGCGCCACGCGCTCATCACGTCGTAGTTCCTGCCGACGAAACCGTGGGCTCCCCAGAGCAGCAAGGTGGGGCAGGTGAGCTTGCGACCGTCGGCGGCGTCGGCGGCGTCGTGTTCGAGGTCGATCGAGGCCGCGGCTCGGTAGTCCTCACAGGATGCGTGGATGGTTCTTGGGTCGGTGAAGCAGCGGACGTACTCGTCGATGGCTGCCTCGTCGAGAGCGGTGCCTCCGTGGTGGCGTCCGGTCATGTGTGCGCGGATCCAGAACTCGGGATCATGCCCGATGAGTCTCTCGGGGATGCCGTTGCCGGCGGCCAGGAAGAACCAGTGGTAGTAGCCGAGGCCGAAGGTGGCGTCGACCTGGCTGAAGGCGTAGCTGGTAGGCACGATGTCGAGTACGGCTAGGGCGAGCACGGCATCGGGGAAGTCCAGGGCCAGGCGGTGGGCCACCCGTGCGCCACGGTCGTGTCCGACCACCGCGTAGCGGTCGAAGCCGAGCGCGTGCATGACACGGTGCTGATCAGTCGCCATCGCCCGCTTCGAGTACGGCGCGTGGTCGGGCGCGGAGTCTGGTTTGGAGCTGTCCCCGTACCCGCGGAGGTCGGTCAGGACGACGGTGTAGCTGGTGGCCAGGGCGGGTGCGACCTGGTGCCAGATCAGGTGGCTCTGGGGGTAGCCGTGCAAGAAGAGCACCGGTGGCCCTGAACCCGCGGTCACCGTGTTGATGGTGACCTCGCCGACCTCCACGGACCGCTGCTCGAAGGTGCCCGGTAGCGGGACAGTCATCAGACGTCGCTCCTGCCGATCTGGGAATGGACCAGTACGACCGTACGCGCGATGGTCCGACGGGCGGCTGCAGCTTCAACGGCGGCAGCAGGCACGCTTCGTTGGTCTACGGTTACCTCGTGACCACGGACGCCCGGTGGCTCAACGAGTGACCGGCCCGGCAGCAACCGCCATCACATGAGAGTCGTGAGCGGCCGGCGGTTGGTGTCGCCGGCCCTGGTGGGGCGGGACGCGGAGCTGGAGTCGCTGGTCGCGGCGGTGCTGGCGCCGCCGACTGTGGTGACGCTGCAAGGAGATGCGGGGCTCGGCAAGACCCGACTGGTGACCGAACTGGCGGACCGGCAAGAGCTCGCCGCGCACCGCTGGGCGATCGGCGCCTGCAGCCGGATCCGTGAACCCTTTCCCCTCGGGCCAGTGACCGAGGCGATTCGTGGCCTGGGCGACGGTCTGGCGGCTGCCACGCTCTCCCCCGTTGCCGGAGCACTGCGGCCGCTGCTGCCGGAGCTCTCGGACTGGCTTCTGCTGGCCGCGCTGAGCTTCTCCGCACCGGCCGACGCCGGTCATCGTGGCGCGCTGCCGGTCAGCGTGACCACCAAAGAGGAATCGATCACGTTCGACGACATGCGGCAGCTGATCGCGCAGTTCGAAGCCACCGGACAGGTCACCTTCGCGGGTGCCGGGCGGCTGGAGTTCTGCTTGCTCTTTGCCGAACGTGCCGTTCAACGAGGTACACCGTCACTCGCGATCACCGATCTGGAAGAGTTCAAGCGACAGGCATCCGATCCACGCTACGTGCCCAGCGACACGGCACGCGACGAGCTGATCGTCGCCGCCGACCAGATGATCGCACAGCTGACCTGAAGGCCCCGCCAAGCACGGATCCCGTCCACGGCCACGACGTACTCTGCAAACCGCATGCGACTCACCCTCATCTGCACGGCGTTCGACGTCGGGGTACTGGACCTTCTAGTTGACGGTCACGTCGAGCAGGTTGACCTCGGCGCGGAGCCCGTCGTACACGACGTTGTCGACGTTCTCGCTCCAGATGGTGTTGTTGATGCCGCTCCACAGCGGCAGGATCGGCATCTCCTCGAGTGCGATGTCACCGGCTTGCTGGTAGAAGGCGTAGGCCTCCTCGGTGGTGGCGGCCTGGTCGCCTTGGACGAGCAGGTCGTCGACCTCCTTGTTGGAGTACTGGCTGTAGTTGGTGTCGCCGCCGGTGCCGACGATTGGACGCAGGTAGTTCTCCGGGGACGGGTAGTCCATGCCCCAGCCGGCGCGGAAGGGGCCGGTGAAGTTGCCGGTGTCCAGGGTCTCGAGGTACTGGGCCCACTCGACGCCCTTCATGGTGAAGTTGATGCCGAGGTTGTTCTTCAGCTCGTTGCCGATCGCCTCGACCCAACTCTCGTGGCCGCTGCCTGCGTTGAACCAGAGCTCGATGGTGTCGCCTTCGGCGCCGCCGGCTGCGGCGAACGACTGCGCCGCAGTTTCGACGTCTATCTCGCAGTAGTTGCACGCGTCGTCACGCGAGCCCGGGATCGGCGGGGTGACGATGTCGGTCGACGCCTTGGCCTGACCGTTCAGCAGACTGTCGATGATCGCCTGCCGGTCGAACGCCTGCGAGACGGCCTGGCGGTACTCGACCGAGTCGAACGGGGCCGTCTGGGTCGGGAAGCCCATGTAGGTCAGGTTGCCGGTCTCAGTGGTGGTGATCCGGTCGCCGGCCGCCTGCACGGCCTCGCCGTAGATGGTCGGCTCAACCGCGTCGAGCACGTCAAGCGTGCCGCCCTGGAAGGCGCGGAACGCCGCGACCATGTCGGCGAACATGGTGAACTCGACCGTGTCGGCCTGGCCGGTCAGGTCACCCTGGTAGTCAGACCACTTGGTCACGGTGATGGCCTGGTCGTGGTTCCACTGGCCGTCGATCATGTACGGGCCGGAACCGATCGGTGCCTCGTTGCACGCCTCGGCGTCAGCCATGCACTCCGGCGCCATCGGCGTGAACGCCGGGCCGTAGCTCATCTGTGCCCCGAACTGCGAGAACGGTCCGGTGAGCGTGACTTCGACGGTCAGGTCGTCGACCATGCGTAGACCACTGATCGACTCGCCCTCACCGGCGCCCTCGATATGCGACATGAAGCCCGCCGTGTTCGCCTCGTTGGCCGGGTCGGCGGTGTAGGACCAAGTGGTGATCAGCGCCTCGGCGTTGATCGGCTCACCGTTCTGGAAGGTGCGACCTTCTCTGAGGACGACCGTCCACACTCCCTGGTCCTCGTCGGGTTCGATGCTCTCCGCGAGCCCGTTGAAGACCAGCTCGCCGGTCTCGGTGTCGACATTGACCAGCGGGTCGTTGACCAGGTTGAGCACCTTGTAGCACTCGGACTCGTAGCACTGCGAGGCGGGTGCCAGGAATGACGGCTCGGTCAGGTTGATGCTGAACGTGCCACCGGATGGGCCGTCCGAGTCGGCCTGTGCACCACCGTCGCCGGTGGCCCCGCCACTGCACGCGGCGACCAAGAGAGTGCCGGCGAGAGCGATCAGCACACGTGCGTCGCAACGGAGTGCTCTTCTCATCGTTGTCTTTCCTTTCCCGCGTTTCCCAGCCAAGACAGTGCACGGATCATTGCTGTCGCGATTCCCCGCGTATACGCAAAAGCCGCTGGCGTGGCCGACCGTTATTGATTCGACGCGAGTGCGAGTTAGTCATTCGGCTCAGGCCGAACTGGAGGTGGCTTTCTGCGCAGCGTCGACGTGCTGTCGCATTGTTGGCTTAGTCGCCGTCGTCGCTCAGGAGGACTGCTGCGGCACGTCCGTTCCGAGGCTGGAGACCTCGACTACCGATGAGGCCAGCGGCGTGATCCGGTACATAACATTTCGTCCGGAGCGCCAAGACGTTACCAAGCCACTGCGTCGAAGGATGGCCAGATGCTCGCTGACCGTTCCCGGACTTTGTCCGAGCTCGGCCGCGAGATGAGTGGTGGACATTGGGATGACCAGGCGCCGGAGAATGGCCGCCCGGGTGCGCCCGAGAAGTGCACCCAAGGGATCAGCGGTTTCGTCAGCGCTCGTAACCGACCGGGTCCGCCCTATTCCACGCGCTGGGTATACCAGCTCAAACTGGCCTGGTCGCGCTTGGGCAACCACCAGCTGGGGCCACGCGAAGACAGAGGGGACGAGCGTGAGCTCGGCCTCCAGGTAGGCGGCGTTGGGCAAGTGCGGCTTGTCGACGCACAGCACACTTGAATGGAGGGTGACCTCGGAATGCAGGTCAGTCAGAAGGTCGTACAGACCGCCGGCGAGGACGCGGGTCGCGCGATAGGAGATGTCGTCGTCGATGACGGCGCGCATGCGCGTCCACTGCGGTGCGATGGCGATGTCCCAGTAGTTGCTGATGGCCTGCACCAAGGCCTCCCGCCCGGCGCGACCCGTCGTGATGGTCCGTCGGGCCGGCTCTGGCATCGGGCGGTCGCGCCACACCGCCCGGATGTCGCGGGCCAGCTCCTCGTCGGGCAGCTCGAGGAGGTCGGTGAGCTGGTCGGCGATCGTGGTCCTCGGGTCGACAGACCAGGCGAACATGAAGTCGGGGACGCAGCTCCCCTGCGGGACGATCGCCCTGAGCAGGTGAAGGTCGCCCGTCGACAGCTGCCGACCGGCCTCGCGCAGGTACGGGTGAACGATCGGACCGTCCAGCGGAGCTGCGGCGGCACGCAGGCTCGTAGCGACCTCCGCGATGGGAGACCGCGCGAACTTGGCTCGTCCCAACGAGTCAGGGCTCAGCCTGAACTCGATCACGGTACGAGTCCAGCTCCAGAACGCGGCTCAGCCGAACCCTTCGGCCACAGCCGAATCCGATACGTTGCCCGCCACGGTGACCAACGCGCGGTCACGGCCGCCACGCCTTCGGCTCGTCATCGACGAGGATGTCGACCTTGCCGTTGTAGAAGCTCACCAGATTCTCGATCTTGCGGCACTCGGCGATCGGCGCTGGGTAGCTCCACGCCACTTCCTTGATGAGGACGTCCCCGACTCGAACCGACCAGTATCGGGCCACCCCCTTGTACGGGCATGTGGTCGACATGTCGCTGGGCACGAGCAGATCCATCCGGACGTCCTGCTGAGGGAGGTAGTAACAGGTCGGTAGACCGGTCTCGAACAGCAGCGACGGACGAGCCGTGTCCGCTACCGTCTGGTCCCCGATCACCACCGTGACGCGACGGGAGCTGCGTCGGACGTCGACGCGGTGGTACGGACTCAGCGGGTGGGCGAAGACCTCGTCGTCCTCCTCGTACCACGCATCCATCCGTTCGGCGTCGAAGGCGATGTGATCTCTCAGAGCCGCCCACTCATGTTCTGGGTGCGGGTAGCTCCAGGCCACCTGCTTAGCAACTCGATCGCCGACGCGCAGAGTCCAGAGCTGCGTCGGCGACCCGACGCTGCGATTGTCGGCCGTCAGGTGGTCACGCCGGACGTCCTCGAGGGGGATCCAGTACGTGGCCGGCCGACTGGGCTCGAGGACGAGGAGTGCTCGTCTGGTGTCTGCGACCTTCGTGCCGCCGAAGTACATCCGTACCCACCGCGGGCTGATCTCGATCAGCAAGCCGTCGGGAACACGTCGCCCGGGCACGATGTCGTCAGCTCCTGACCTGGCCAGGTGCGGCATCGTGAACCGGGGGTGTGGTAGCGGCAGTCTGCATGCTGACGGAAAACACCGCCCCCTGCGGGTCCGCCAGGACGGCGCCCCTGAACCCGGGTGTGTCGTGCGGCGGGACGACTACCGTGCCCCCGAGTTTGGCGGCGCGGTCGGCGGATGCGTCGACGTCGTCGACGAAGAAGTCGACGCTCCAGTGAGACAGTTGCTCGTCAGGAGAGGCGTTGTCGCCGAGTGGCGTCATGATGCCGACAACGTCACGCGGTACCGGTTGGTTCGGCTGACCGCCCACGTACCCCGGCAACCGCCAGAGCGTCAGCTGGCTGCCTGGTGCACCCAGCGTCTCGGGCTGCCAGCCGAACACCGAACCGTAGAACTTCCGCGAGCCATCCGGGTCGGCGCTGCGGAGCGCGCTCAGCGCCCACGCCCGCGGCTCGTTGACTAGTTGGGCGCCCTCGCGCGCTCTCGCCTCCCAGACCCCGACCAGTGCCCCTGCCGGATCGGCGAGCACTGCCAGGCGACCGGCGGCCGGAATGTCGAGCGGACCGCTGCGAAGCGAGCCCCCGGCCGTGATCGCCCTCGCGGCGGCCTCGTCGGCGCTGTCGACCCGAATGCTGGTCCTCCACGTAGGTGCACCGGTGCGCCCTTCACGAGGTGGCGAGCCGACTCCAGCCACGTCGCGGCCGCTTACCCGGGCAACGAAGTACTGCTCCGGCGGTTCACCGGGCATCGGGCTCGGCCCGGCGAACTCCCACCCGAACAGAGGTCCGTAGAAGGCCAGGGCAGCCGACAGGTCCGGCTGCAGAGTCTCGACCCAGCACGGGACGCCGGCCGGATATCGCGCGCGCTCGCTCATTGCGCCTCAGCATCCGTCACGACCGGCCGGGTGGACAGATCCACAGCCGCAGCGCGCGATGAGGCCACGCGAGGTGCTAGCCGGCCGCCGGCTTGACGATGCGGGCGAGGGCTGCGACGGCCTTGTAGATGCTGTCCGGCCGCAGCCGTCCGTAGCCGAGCACGAGCCCGCGTTCGGGCCCACTGGCCAGCAGCATCGGCGAGAGCGCCCGCACGCCGATGCCATGGCGTCCGGCCTCGCGGGCAACCTCGTCGTCGTCGACGCCGTCCGGCAGCCGGAGGAGGACGTGGAGGCCGGCGGCCGCACCGTCCACGGGCAGCTGTGGCAGCCGGGCCGAGAGCGCATCGACGAGCTGGTCGCGACGGCGGCGGTAGAGATGTCGCGCCCGGCCCACTTGGCGGTCGTACTCGCCGGTCGAGATCAGGTCGGCGAGGGCGAGCTGGTCGATCGCCGGCGAGCCCGAGTCGGCCGCTGCCTTGCTGGCGCGCACCTCACCGACGAGGTCGGCGGGCAGGCTCATCCAACCCAGCCGGACGCCCGGGGCGAGTGTCTTCGACGCCGTCCCGACGTGGACGACCCGACCAGGATCGAGGCCCTGGAGGGCGCCGACCGCAGGACGGTCGAAGCGGAACTCGGCGTCGTAGTCGTCCTCGACAATGAGCCGCCCCGCGCCAGCCGCCCAGCTCACCAGCGCCGTCCGTCGGGTGGGGGCCATCACCGCGCCAGTCGGGAACTGGTGGGCGGGCGTGACGACGACGGCAGCAGCGGGCATCCGGTGGAGACGGTCGACGCGAAGCCCGTCTTGATCGACCGGGCACGCGACCAGCTCGAGTCCGGACGCGCGGGCGGTCGCCCACGCGTCCGGCAGGGAGGGCGTCTCGAACGCAAGCGTCGTGGAGCCGCGAGCCGCAAGGGTCCGACACAGCAGGTCGAGCGCCTGCCTGAACCCCTGGGTGATGACGATCCGCTCCGGTCCCGTCCTGACCCCGCGTACGCGCGCCAGGTAGTCCGCGACGGCCAGCCGGAGCTCGATCCGGCCGCGACTGTCGCCGTAACCCAGCGCGTCGGCCGGGGCGCTTCGCAGCGACCGCTCCACCGCGCGGACCCAGGCCCGGCGGGGGAACAGCCCGACGTCCGGAGTGGTCGCGACAAAGTCGAACCGCCAAGCCGGCGGCGTCGGCTCCGGCTCGGCCCGTACGGCGTTGGCAACCCCACCCACCGTCGGTGCGTGCCGCGGAGTCATCACGAGATAGCCCTCGGCGGCGAGCTGGTCGTAGACATCAGTCACGACGCCACGTGACACCCCGAGGTCCGCGGCCAACGTGCGCGACGACGGCAGCATGGTGCCGGCGAGCAGACGCCCCTCCTGGATGGCCGAACGCAGGGTTTCGCGGAGGTTCTTCCGCAGTCGTCCACGCCGGAGCTCGACATCCAGCAGCAAGTCACGGGGCAGGGCCCTGGACTCATCCCCGTGACGACCTGTAGCTCTTGCCATGGGGCCATCAACGTACAACAGCCTGACCGGGCACATCGTGCAGGTGCCCGGCTCGGTGCCGTCACCATCGCCGAGATCACCGGCACCGAGGGACCCGGCTCGACCCACATCGAAGTCAGCCCAGACGCTGCCTGACCGGCCGATCCCGATCGTGGGTCAACGTCACCGGCCTGCACACTGTGGCCAAAGGCAAGCTCCGCCGGCATCGCGGACGACGCGCCCCGACCGACCTGCGCGCTCAGGCTCGGATCCGGCTACACCGATCCGATCCAGTTCCAGTCCGGCAACCCCTACGGCACCTCGCATGTGGCCGGCGGTGGTCCGCCCGACGACGTCGCCCAGGAAGCGGGCCGCTACCAGGCCCGACGCGCGGTGGACGTCGCCGCCGCGCTCAAGACCGGCCGCGTCGCGTGATCGCCGGCCGGCCGCGAGAGGAGAGAACCATGGTTGCGAATCACGCTGACGCCGCCCGGGCCGACATCATGGCGATGCTGGACAGTCGGGTCGAGGCCTGTCGGGCCAGGGACATCGACCGGCTGATGTCCCTCTACTCACCCGACATCGTGTACTTCGACATCATCCCGCCGCACCAGTTCATCGGCGCCGACGCGGTCCGTCGAAACTTCCTGCGGTGGTTTGCCGAGTACCAGGGCGACATCGGGGTGGAGACCCACGACCTGAGCGTCGCCGTGAGCGGCGACGTGGCCTTCGCGCACATGCTCCATCCCGACAGCGGCACGCGCAGGAGCGGGCGGGACGTCGTGGTGTGGGTGCGTTCGACCGTGTGCGTGCAGCGGATCGATGACCAGTGGTTGATCACCCACGAACACATCTCGTTTCCCATCAACCCCGAGGAGTGGAGCGCGGTCGTAGACGCCGCCCCTTAGCCCGTCCACCGTTGGGTCGGCGAGCGGACCCGTCGTCACAGTTCGATGGCGGCGACCGCGGCGGCCAAACGCACTCTTCTGCCGAGATCCGGTAGACCTGCGAGCCTTGCCCGAGTCGGCGCCCCTCTTGCGAATGGCGCCGCGTGTGCACAGGTGGGCGTCTCCACGAGGAACAGGACGGCAGTGGCCGCCTACCTCGAGGCCGCCGGGCAGTTTCGACGCCTTGGCTACACGGCGGTGCGCGCAGTACCTCGCTTGGTGTACCAAGCAGCGGTCACGCCGAGTGCGAGCAGGGCCGACAACCACAGCCCGGCTTCTTCCTGAACCCAGCCCGCTGAGTCGGGTATGACTGCCGCGGCGACGAACGACGCCAGGCTCGAGAGAGCGACGCCGATCAAGAGGCCAACCACGCCGCCGATGACCTTGAACGCGAGGGGGCGTTCCCTCGCTACGGCCACCCCCAGCGACACAACTGCGACAACGATCGCGGCGAGCCCGAGTACGAAGAGAGGACTCTCAAGGGGGCTCTCATCCAACCCACCAGCAACCCAGATGGCTACAGCCTTCAGACCCCACGCCACAAGCGAGGTGATCGCTGCCAGCACGGCCAAACGTGATGCGGTCATCCGTCGAGGCTAGCCGTCCTGGTGGGCAGATGTGAGGCAATCTGGCCGAACCATGCAAGGCGGTGGTGTTGGGAGAGCCCGTCCCATGGTCACCGCGGTGGCCCCCACGAAAGAGGCCCTCTTGGAGACTCTCGAAGGCCGACTCGACGTCCGCTCATGGCTGTTCGGGCAGCCTTGCGGCACCCATCAGGGCGACCAGAACCAACCAGAAGTGCCGCCTTGTCGGGGAAACGGTCGGACCACCCCACCAAGCTGACGACGACAGTCCCTCCCAGACGCGGCCGACTCCGCGGGCACCCCGCCTTGGCGGTGTCGGTCGCGGGTGCCTCGACCCAGTTGATCTGTCCGGACATGCTCGGTCCTCTCGGCTATTCGTCGGTTGACGCACCGGAGGACGAACAGCCACCGCTGTTCTCGACAAGGCTGCCGATTCAGCCCGCCGTCTTGTGCCCGAGTGCGCGCCGGCCGGCGTCGAAGCCGTGCACTGCCGCGCCGACCGCCGCCGCGACGGTGACTTCGAAGATTTCCTCTTCGGTGTGCCCGGCGGCGGTGAGGCGGTTGATGTCGGTGTCGGTGACCTTGTATGAGGCGTCGCGGACGGTCGTGGCGTAGGACTGCCACGGTTCGGGGAGCGGGCCGCCGGCTGCGGCAGCCGTCCGCAGCGCCGGGTCGGTGGTGGCGGGCGCGTCCAGCACCGCATGGCGAAGGTTCTCCGCGGCATCGTCGTGGCGGGTGGTCTCGCCGTCGGCGAGCAGGAAGCGTGGGAAGCGGTAGCCGAACCGGTGCAGGGCGCGGGTACCGCTGTGCAGCTGGCCCTCGCGCAGGGTGAAGCCGAACGCGTTGCCCAGCCGGTTGATGATGTTGAACACCAGGTTCACATGCAGCGCTTCCAGCACCGCGTGCTCAGGCATGCCGGCGACCCCGGCGGAGTCGGCGCGGTCCGGGGTGCAGGTGACGGTGGCCAGGAAGGCGCGCGCAGTGCGCAGATCGGGCCGAACCGAGGCGGGATCGTCCGGGTCGATGTCGCCGTGGCCCGCGATGCGGGTGAGCTCGGCGTGTGTGTCGATGCAGAAGGGGCACTGGAGCAGCTGGGCGGTGCACATCGCCAGGTACTCACGTTCCCCGGCAGTCCAGTACGACGGCCCGCGCATCGAGTCGGCGGTCAGCTCCAGAAGCGGGTGGCCGAGGAACTCGGGCCGGTAGAGCAGCATCTTGACGATGTCCGGGCTGTCCACCCGCGACAGGGCCGAGGTGAGGGTGAGGAACAGCTTGGCGCGGCGGCGGTGTCCGTGGTCGAGAATGGACAGTCTCATCGGGTCTCCTGGATGTCGAGGTCGTGCAGGCGGCGGGCGAGGAAGCGCCGGTCTTCGGGGTTGACAGCGAGTTCGTGTGCCCGGCGGTACGCCACCGCGGCCGCTGCGGTCCGGCCGAGACGACGCAACAGATCCGCGCGGGCGGCGTGCAGCAGGTGGTAGCGGCCAAGCCCGTCGATCCGGTCGATCAGCGCCAGCCCCTGGTCCGGACCGGAGGCCGTGGCCACGGCCACGGCGTGGTTCAGCGCCACCACCGGTGACGGGGCCACCGCAAGCAATTCGGCGTAGAGGGCGGCGATGCGCGGCCAGTCCGTCTGGTCGGCCGTCTCGGCCTGGGCGTGTAGTGCAGCGATCGCGGCCTGCATCTGGTACGGCCCCGGTCTGCCGAGGCGCAAGGCCCGGTCCAGGAGCCCGATGGCTTCGGTGATCCCGGCACGGTCCCAGCGGGAACGATCCTGGTCCGCTAGCAGGATTACCTCGCCGGCTGGACTGTACCGGGCTGCAGCGCGCGAATCGTGCAGCAGCAGCAACGCGACCAGGCCGAGCGCTTCGGGCTCGTTGTGCATGAGGGTCGCGACGAGCTTGCCGAGCCGGATCGCCTCCTGGGTCAGCGTGTGGTGCTCGGGCTGGTCGTGGGCGGCGGTATAGCCCTGGGTGAAGATCAGGTACACCACAGCGAGAACACTGGAGAGCCGCTCGGGCAGCAGGTGATCGGCGGGAACCTCGAGGCTGATCCCCGCGTCGCGGATCTTCCGTTTCGCGCGCACCAGGCGTTGCGCCAGGGTCGGTTCACTGACCAGGAACATCCGGGCGATCTGCCCGGCGGTCAGCCCGGCCATGGCCTGCAGCGTCAGGGCGACCCGCGCGTCCTCCGCTAGGGCAGGATGGCAGCAGGTGAAGATCAGGCTGAGCCGCTCGTCACCCATGCTGAGCAGGCTCTCCGCTCCGAAATCCGTCATCGTGGTCACCATGCCCCGCTGTCTGGCAAGCTGGGCGAGCTTGTCCCGGCCGAGTTGGGCTCGCCGCAACCGGTCGATCGCGCTGTTGCGGGCCGCGGTCAGCAGCCAGGCGACCGGATCGTCTGGCACGGTGTCACCCCACTTGCGCAACGCCAGGGCGCAGGCGTCCTGCAGCGCGTCCTCGGCGAGCTCAAAATCGCCGAGCACGCGGATCAGCGCGGCCAGCATCCGAGCCCGTTGCTCGCTGTATACCTGCTCCAGGACCGGCGCCGGGCTCATTCGCTGGTGGCCACCTCGTTCGCGGGCGTATGGTCCGGACCCGGCGTGCCGACGATCGGCCGCACCTCGATCGAGCCCTGTTCGGCGAACGGGCACAGCGCGGCCAGTTCTAGCGCTTCGTCCAGATTGCGGCAATCGAGGATGTAGGCGCCGCCGAGGTGCTCGTGGGTCTCGACGAATGGACCGTCGGTGATCAGCGCCTTGCCGTCGCGCACACTCACGGTGGTGGCGGTGCGTTCGGGCTGCAGCGGATGCTCGGCCACGAACGCGCCGCGGCGGCGGCACTCGTCGGCGAACGCGTTCACCCTTGCTAGCGCCTCGGCGAAGCCCGGATCATCCGGTTCGGGCCGCTCGCAGTTGTAGATCAACAGCATGTACCGCATCTGTCCTCCCCCCCGTGTCTGGCCGGTTGAAGAGGATGACGAATAGGCCGACCGTATCTCGACACCCCGACCGCAGTCATTTTGCGTGGAGTCGATCGTCGTCACGGCCAGAATGCTCTCAGATAGCGGTGCTGACGACGATATTGAACCACCCTGCCTCGGCTCATTTTCTGACTGCCAGGTGCCACGTTTTGAGGTCTGGTAGGAACGGCCACCGATTGGCCGGAAGTTGCGCTGCGCCGCTAGCGGTCAGGCAGTTCTTGCGCTGCGAAATGTGCGTCGGTAGCTGTCCGGTGGGACCCCGACGATCCGTTTGAAGTGGCGTCGAAGTGTTGTGGCGGTGCCCATGCCGGTGGCAAGGGCGACCGCCTCGATGCTCTTGTCGGTGGCCTCCAGCAGCTCCTGGGCGCGGCGTACGCGCTGGGTCAGGAGCCACTGGATCGGCGTCTGGCCGGTCACGGATTGGAACTGTCGTCCGAGATTGCGGGGGCTCGTGTTCGCCTTGCGTGCCATGTCTGTCACTGTCAGCGGCCGGTCCAGCCGTTGCTGGACCCAGGCGAGCAGGTGGGCAAGCGTGTGATCGCCCGTGACTTGCATCGGTGTGGCCACGAACTGGGCCTGACCGCCGGGCCGATGTGGTGGCGTGACGAGGCGACGGGCGACCGAGTTGGCGATGGTGGCGCCGTGGTCGAGGTGGATCAGGTGTAGGCAGAGATCTACGGCGGCGGCCTTGCCCGCAGCGGTGAGCACGCTGCCGTTGTCGGTGTACAGCACGTCGGGGTCGACCACGGCTCGCGGGTGGCGGGCGCTCAGCTCCGCGGTATGAGCCCAGTGGGTGGTGGCTCGCCGACCGTCCAACAGACCCGCGGCTCCGAGCACGAACGCCCCGGTGCACAGGGAGGCCACCCGGGCACCCGATTCGTGGGCCGCGCGGAGGGCTTCGACCAATTCCGCTGGTGCCGGATCGTCGATGTCGGCGCACGCGGGCACGATCACGGTGTCGGCGCTGATCAGGCGCTCCAGCCCGTGGTCGGGCTCGACCGTGAACGGGCCGACCTGCACCGGTCCGGATCCGCAGAGCAGTACGTCGTACCAGCCCCCCGTGGCTTCGCGCGGGGGATTGCCGAAGATCTCGTAGGCGACCGCCAGCTCGAAGTGCAGGAGGTGGCCGACAGCAGCCAGCGCGACGGTGGGCATGTCCGAAAGTGTACGCATGTTGTCGTTCCGGACTATCACGGTCACGTTTCTCCTGCGGCGAGACTGGACCCATCAGCACACCAAGATCGGGGAAGTCATGAGCGCGGCCGATGCAGTGGTGGTGTACGGAGCGACCGGGCACACCGGACGCTTCATCGTCGCCGAACTGCTCAGGTGTGGTTTCGCCACTGTCCTCTCCGGCCGTGACGCGGCTCAGCTGAAGGTGCTGGCCGCGGAGTGGGGCGAGGTGCCTGTGCGGCCGGCCACAGTGGATGACCCGAGCTCCCTGGACCGGGCCCTGGCCGGCGCAGCGGCTGTCGTCAACTGCGCCGGACCGTTCGCGGTGACGGCAGGCCCGGTCGTCGAGGCAGCCTTACGCGCGGGGATCCCGTACGTCGACGTCGCGGCAGAGATCGAGGCGAATGCTTCGATGTTCGCCGACTACGCGGAAGCAGCGCGCGAGGCAGGTGTGCCGGTGGTGCCGGCGATGGCTTTCTACGGCGGACTGGGCGACCTCCTGGTGACCGCCGCCATGGGGGAGTGGACCGCCGCGGACGAGGCCCACGTCGCCTATGGGTTGAGCAGCTGGCATCCCACAGCGGGTACCCGGGTGGCGGGTCAGGTGTCTCACCAGCGTCGCGCGGGCCGTCGGGTGCGGTTCACGAACGGCGCGCTCGAGTACCACGACGACAAGGCAACAGAGCAGGACTGGCCGTTTCCGAAGCCAATGGGCCGACGAGCGGTCATCGCGGGATTCACCATGGCCGATGTCGTCACCGTTCCCAGCCACCTGGCGGTGCCAGAAGTGAGCACATACATGACCGTCGAAGCCGCGAGAGACGTGGCCAGTGAGGACACGCCGGCGCCGGAACCAGTCGACGATCTGGGGCGTTCGAACCAGACTTTCATCGTCGACGTCGTGGTCCGCGCACGTGGAGTCGAGCGACGTGCCACGGCTCGTGGCCAGGACATCTACGCGGTCACCGCACCCCTGGTGGTAGAAGCGATCCGGCGAATCCTGGTCGGACAGACCAGGACAACGGGCCTAGCCTCGGCCGGCGCCATGTTCGACGCAGCGGACTTCCTCCGAGCGCTGTCCCCGCACCTAGCGGTCCAACTTCCGCACTGACCCGCCACGCACTTGGGTAGCTGTCCCAGCACCAAAATATTCCATCCCGGGATCGATTCGATGCGGAATGCCAGGCGAATCGGCCCGCCGATTCCAGGTTGTCAACGGACACCGTACGGGCCATGGGGCCCCGCGTGGTGACGGTGGCGGTGCCAGCCAGCACACTGACACCACGCAGGGGACGCCATTGAAGAACGTGAGGGAACGGATGGACGTGATTGCCGCTTGTCACCGCGCCGCGGGCGGCGAGTTCGGGCCAGGGTCTTGGGGATTGGTTGGGGGGCCGGGTTGGTGCACGCGAGGAGACCGTATGGGCCGAGGTGACCACATCTGTGTACGACGGCGCGGTCATAGGACGCTTGAGCGGCTTTGTCGCTGGTCTCAAATTCGAGGTCCCAGGCTGCGCGACGGTGAACTAACGGATGAGCGCGTTCACCCGCTCGCCAGCCAGCAGTGGCGCGTCCGCTGGACCCTTGACGTAGGGACCGCGCCAGATCACCTTGTGCGTCC
>WHTB01000467.1 GCA_009379735.1 Propionibacteriales bacterium | reverse complement strand
GGCCAGCAGCTCGCGGACCGTGAACCCGATGCCGAGCCCACCGACCAGCAGCCGGTCCGGGCCGTCGTCGGCCAGCACGGCGCGGGCCAGCAACCGCTCGCTGCTGGTCTGCGCCGTGTCCATCACGAAGACGCCGTTGACACGCAGCTCGAGGGCCCCGTCGGCCCGCCGACGTACGACGACCTCGCCCCGCTCCGACTCGGCCCGGGCCACGGTCTGCTGCTCCACTCGCCGAGGTTACCGCGACCGTGTTGACTTCAAGGGTCCTTGAGGTTCTAAGGTCAACCGGGATCACTCGCAGAAGTCAAGGAGATGCCGTGCACGCTGTCCGCCTCCACTCGTTCGGGCCCGCCGAAAACCTGAGGCTCGAGGAGGTCCCCGACCCCGAGCCCGCGGCAGGCGAGGTCCGGATCGCGGTCGCCGCCGCGGGGGTACACCTCGTGGACACGACGATCCGCGCCGGTGACGCGCCCGGTCCATTCGCACTTCCCGAGCTGCCGACGATCCCGGGTCGTGAGGTGAGCGGCACGGTCGAGAGCGTCGGTGCAGGTGTCGACCGGTCCTGGCTGGGCCGGCGGGTCGTGGCACACCTCGGGCAGGCGAGCGCCGGGTACGCCGAGCAGGCAGTGGCGGCCGTCGAGTCACTCCACGAGGTGCCGGACGGGCTCGACCATGCGGTCGCGGTCGCGGCGATCGGCACCGGTCGGACTGCGGTCGCGATCCTCGAGCAGGCCGCGCCGACCGCTGACGACGTCATGCTCGTCACGTCCGCGGCCGGCGGCCTCGGCAGCCTCTTCGTCCAGGCGGGTCGGGAGGTCGGTGCCACCGTTGTCGGCCTGGCCGGCGGACCGGCGAAAGTCGACCGGGTGCGGGACCTGGGCGCCGACCTTGCCGTCAACTACCTCAAGCCCGGCTGGGACCGGCAGGTACGCGACACGCTCGGCGAGCGCGAGGTCACCCTGGTGTTGGACGGCGTCGGCGGCGAGGCCGGCCGCACCGCCCTGGAGCTGGTCGCGCCGGGTGGACGGATCGTGTTCTTCGGCTGGTCCTCCGGGAAGCCGACCACGCTGTCGATGATGGACCTCTACACCTACGGTTTCACCGCCTCCGTGGCCATCGGCCGACGCCTGACGCAACGGCCGGGCGGTCTCCGGAGCCTGGAGACCGAGGCCCTTCAGGCCGCGGCCTCCGGTCGGCTGGTCCCCGTCGTGCAGCCCTTCCCGTTGGCCGACGCGGCGCGCGCACACCGTGCCTTGGAGACACGAGGCACGATCGGCAAGGTCGTACTCGTGACCTGACACGGAACCTGGCCGGCGAAACAAGCGTCATCCTCGACAGACCCATGAGAAGTGGTGCCGACCTCGGGGAGAAGATGTGCTTCGTCGGAGATTGACCTGGTTTGTCGTTGCGGCCGTCGTGCCGATGGTTGTCGTGCTGGCGCCCGCGCAGGCAGTGACGCCTCCGAGTACGGAGCCCGAGCGCGACCAGGGCGCGGCCGCCGACGTCCCGGCTGCCGTGCGTGAGTCGATGCAGCGCCACCGCGAGGAGCTGAAGGAGTCCGGTGTTCGCGACCTGGGCTGGCAGCTGAGCGACCCGACGATGGTCGGCGACGGCGCCCAGTGGAAGCTCAGCAACGGCACGGTCTACTGGCTGTCCGGCCTCGGCTCGAAGGCGGTGTGGAGCCGGCACCTGAAGAAGTATGTCGCGTTCGGCG
>WHTB01000346.1 GCA_009379735.1 Propionibacteriales bacterium | reverse complement strand
GCCGCCTGCAGCAGGCACTCCTGGATCTCCTTCTCGGTGCAGCCGTTGCGCACCGCACCACGCACGTGCACCGCGAACTCGTGCATCCGGTTCATCGCGGTGAGCATGCCCAGGTTGAGGAGGCTGCGGGTCCGCCGGTCCAGCCCCTCGCGGGTCCAGATGTCGCCCCAACAGTGCTCGGTGACCAGCCGCTGCATGGGCTCGCTGAACTCGGTCACCCGTGACAACGACTGCTCGACATGGCTCTCGCCGAGCACTTGCTTGCGCGCCTCCAGCCCCTGCTCAAACGAGGTGTCAGACATCGGCGCCTCCCTGGCGGGCTCGGCGGCCCGCCTCGTAGTCGTCGTCGGATACCGGCTCGCGCCATTCCGTCGTGCCGAGCGAGGTGGCCGTGTGCGTCAGGAAGCTGTCGGTGTCGGCGCCGTGCCAGTGCACCTCACCGGCCGGAACCCAGACCACATCTCCGGCAGCCAACGGCTGTGGGCTTTCCCCGCGGGTGCACACCCAACCGGCGCCCGCGGTGGCCTGCAGCAGCTGGCCGTGCTCGTGTGAGTGCCAGTTCGTACGGGCGCCGGGGGTGAAGAAGATCGTGTTGATGGTGGCTCCGTCGGTGGTCGGCAGCACCGGATCCGCCCACACCTCCCCCACGAAGGTGTCCTGCTTGCGGACCGACGCGCTTCCGGTCGAACGGCTGCGTACGATTTTCATCCCTGGTGTCCCTTCTGCTCGGTCTCGCCGTGCAGCCGTACGCCGCCGGCAACGTCGCCGATCGCGTCCACCACGCGGTTGCTGATGCTGTCGGCGTAGCCGAGCGCGTTCGCCAGGCCGAAGGCGGCCATCGGCCCGGAGGCGTTCAGCGACGGCACGCCGAGCTCCTGCAGCCGTTCGACGTAGAGCACCACGTCCTTCATCATCAGCCGGCCGGTGAGGCCACCCTCGAGGTAGTCACCGTCGACGATGTGGGGGAAGCGGTTCAGCGTGGCGAAGTTGACGCCGCTGCTGGCGTTGAGCACGTCCAGCAGATCGTGCAGGTCCAGTCCCGCCCGCTTGCCGGCGACCATGACCTCCGCGGTCGCGGAAAGGCTGACTGCGTTGAGGAAGTTGTTCAGCAACTTCGCGGTGTGGCCGCTGCCGGTGCCCCCCAGGTGGAAGACCTTCGCGCTGAACGGCGCCAGCACCGCGCGCACCCCGTCCAGCACCTCCGCCGACCCGCCCACCATCAGGGTGAGCGTGCCCTTCTCCGCAGCTGCAGCGCCACCGGAGATGCCGGCGTCGAGGAACGCCACATCGCGCTCGGCGAGCTGGTCGTGAAGCCGCCGGGTGGAGGCCGGGGCGGATGTGCTGAGGTCGACGATGACCTGCCCGGGGCGGCAGTGCGCCAGCAGGCCGTCCTGGCCGACCACGACGGCCTCCACGGCGTTGCTGTCGGGCAAGGACAGCAGCAGTACGTCGCACTGCTCGGCCACCTCACGCAGCGATGCCGCCGGCACGGCACCGGCGGCTTCGACGGCTTCGGCGCGGGAGTCGTAGCCGACGACGCGGAGGCCGGCCGCGGTCAGTCGCCCGGTGATCCGGCCGCCCATGTTGCCCACGCCGACCATGCCCACGGTGTGCTCGCTCATACGTCCTCCGGGTGTGCGCTGATGCGCTCGTCGATGTCGCCGGGGTCCCAGCGACCGGCGCCGCCAGCCGGCCGCACGCTGTTGACCCACGCGGCCCCGCCGTCGACGGAGACCACCTCGCCGTTGACGTACCCGGCCTCGTCACTGAGCAGGAACGCCGCGACGTGTGCCACCTCTTGCGGTGTGCCGGTGCGCCGCATCGGGACGGTGCGGCCCCGTTGCTCCATATCGCTGCCCGCGCCGGGGGCGTCGCCGGAGGAGGCGAACAGCTCGGTCGGCACCAGCCCCGGGGCGACCGCGTTGACACGGACTCCCATCGGCCCGCCGTACATCGCCGCCCCCCGTACCACACCCAACACTCCGTGCTTGGACGCCTGGTAGCTCAGCAGGTCGTGACTGCCACGCAGGCTGCCGATGGAGGCGGTGACGACGACTGCCCCACCGGTGCCCTGCTGTAAGTACTGCCGAAACGCCGCCCGCACACCGAGGAACGCACCGCGCAGGTTGACCGCGATCACCCGGTCGAAGTCCTCCATCCGCACCTCGGGCAGCGGGTCGAACGGACCGATGATGCCGGCGTTGAGATGGTGCAGGTCAACCTGTCCGAACGCGTCCGCGGCCGCCTCCATGTAGGCCGCGACGTCGTGCTCGGCGGCCACATCCGCGCGCACCGCGATCGCCGGGCCGGGCATCGACTCGGCCACCTCGGTGGCACCGTCGCCGTTCTGATCCACCACGACGACGTTCGCGCCGCGCTCGGAGAGCAGGCGCGCGCTGGCCTCCCCGATGCCTGTCGCGGCACCGGTCACCACTGCCGTCCGGCCGCTCAACGTGTTGCCCATCGCCACCATCACCTTCTAGCCGACCTGCACTGCGAGGTCGGACGTCGCCGTGTCGACCGGCTCGAACCTGTCCATGACAAGCGGGTCGTGCCCGGGGACGAGTACGGCGCCGGGAGCCGAGGCGAGCTCGGAGACCGTGTCGAACCCCGCGTACATCGCCGCCAGATCGGCGACCACGACGAACGGCCGGTCGCGCTCCAGCTCCTCGTAGTAGTGCACCGCGTCGGAAGCGAGCACCACCGGCCCGTGCCGACCGTCCACCTCGACGATCAGCTGCCCGGGCGTGTGTCCCCCGACCTCACGGACGGCCACGCCGGGCGCCAGGACGTGGCGCCCAGACACCCGCTGCACCCGACCCTGCTGGTCGCGTCGCACCAGCACCTCGATGTCGGATCGCTCCGCCGAGTGCGCAAACTGCGGCCGCCGCGAGTACGGGCCGGCCCAGAAGTCCAGCTCACGGCCGGACATCACCAGCTCGGCGTCCGGGAAGGCCGAGACGTGCCCGGTGTGGTCGTAGTGCCCGTGCGTGAGCACCACCGTGTCCACCTCGGCCGGCGCCACCGCCAGCCGCTGCAACGCCTGCAGCGGCGGCACCGTCGTGGTCCGGCCGCGCTGGGCGCCTACCTCGGGGGTGAACCCGGTGTCGACCAGGATGACGCGGCCCTGACCACGGATCAGCCAGAAGAAGTAGTCCATGTCCAGGGGGTAGTCCGGCTCCCCGTACTGGAACCAGTTCAGATAGACCTGGCTGGCACAGGTGGTCCGCGTGCCGTAGCGCACCGCGAGGACCTCGTAGCGCCGCCGTGTCATCGTGAGTCGGGCCTCCGCTCGTCCCGCGGCCGTCTCTCATTCGGTACGGTCCGCTCTTTCGTCTGACTGTATGACGGTCTAGCAATTCTCGGCAAGCAGGGTTGTCTCGCCAGCCATTCTGAGCATACGGTGTGCTCGTCATACAAACTGAGGTGGCGTCGGTACCGGTCCGTGGGCGGGGGTGATAGGCCCCGGCGTCCCAGCGCAGGAGGACCCGCAACGATGCAGACGCAAAGCGCTCCGGTTCGACGAGAGTCCGTGCGGCGGGTGGCCCTCGCCAGCATGGTCGGCACCACCATCGAGTGGTACGACTTCTTCATCTTCGGCACCGCGTCGGCCCTCGTGTTCGGCCAGCTGTTCTTCCCCAACTTCTCGGAGCTGGCCGGGACGCTAGCCGCTTTCGCCTCTTTTGCCGTGGGCTTCATCGCCCGCCCGGTCGGCGGGCTGGTGTTCGGTCACTTCGGTGACCGCATCGGCAGGAAAACCATGCTGGTGGTGACCCTGACGATGATGGGCGTGGCCACCTTCGCGATGGGCCTGATGCCCACCTTCGCGGCCATCGGGGTCTGGGCCCCGATCCTGATGGTCGCGCTCCGGTTCGTGCAGGGCATGGCCGTGGGCGGCGAGTGGGGTGGCGCGGTGCTGATGGCGGTAGAGCACTCCGGGAAGAACCGGCGCGGCTTCTTCGGCAGCTTCGCCCAGGTCGGCAGTGCCGTGGGCG
>WHTB01000280.1 GCA_009379735.1 Propionibacteriales bacterium | reverse complement strand
GGTTACTCGTCGCCGGTGAGGTTGAAGGCCCGCAGCTTGTGGCCGGCCAGGAACGTCCCCGCGACCAGCACCAGCAGCATCGCGGTCGTCGCGTACACCGGCCCGAGCTTCTCGGCGATCCCGAACCCGCCGCCGACGGCCTCGGTGATCGCCCGCGCCCACCAGGTGATGCTCAACCAGCGCACACCGTCGAGCAACTCGCCGAGCAGGCCCTCCCAGAGCAGCCAGTAGACGAGGCCCCACACCACGGCGTGCTTGGTCAGCACCGACATCAGCGCGAACACGGCGCAGTAGGTGGCGCCGCCGGCGAGCGCGCCCACGCCGTACCCGATGGCCAGCCGCAGGTCGCCATTGTCGAGAATCAGATCGGACCACACCATCGGGATCGCCGCGAAGACGAGCACGCAGCCGACCGCGACGACCAGCTTGCTGACCACGATCGTGTGCCGAGACAGCGGTTTCGCCAGCAGGTACGAGATCGACCCGTCGTCGATCTCCGGAGCCAGCACACTGGTGGTCGCGATCAGAGCGACCAGGGGTACGACGACGGCCATGCCGAGCGCGAGCTGGATCCCCTCGACGGCCGCGTCAGCAGTGCCGGCCAGGATGCGGACCAGGATGGCGAGCGCGAGGAGGATGCCGGGCAGTACGAACAGCAGGATGCCGCGGCGGCGGCCGAGGACGGCGCGCAGGCTGAGTCGGACGATGGTCGGGTTCATGCGGACACCAGGTAGGAGAAGACGCTCTCGAGCGACTCGTCGGTCGGTGACACCTCGAGCAACCGGACGTCGTGCTCGCGGGCCAGCCGGGGCAGGACCTCGCTGAACCGGCCGAAGTCGCTGGCCTCGACCTCGAGCCCTCCCTGCGGGCGCAAGGACACCGCGCGCACGGACTCGTCTCCGAGCAGCGCCGCGGCCAGTCGCCGGTCGTCGAGGGTGCGGAGTACGTACCGGTTGGGTCGGTCGATCATCAGCCGCCGGATCGCCCCGAAGTCTCCGGACGCCGCGTGCCGGCCGGCCACGATGACCTCGATCTGCCGAGCAACCTGCTCGACCTCCTCCAGGATGTGCGAGCTGAACAGCACGGTGCGACCTTCGGTCCCCATCCGGCGCAGCAGGTCCATCAGGTGCATGCGCTGGCGCGGGTCCATGCCGTTGAACGGCTCGTCCAGCAGCAGCACCGACGGGTCGTGCACGAGTGCCGAGGCCATCTTGATCCGCTGCCGCATTCCCTTGGAGTACGTCGAGATCACCCGACCGGCGGCGTCGGTCATCTCGACCACGGCGATGGCGCGGTCAGCTGCGGCGCCCGCATCGGCGACCCCGTGCAGCTCCGCGTTGACCAGCACGAACTGCCGGCCGCTGAGGTAGTCGAAGAGTGCCTCCCGCTCGGGCACCAGGCCGATCGTCCGGTAGACGCTCTCGTTGCGCCAGAGCGTCTCGCCGTCGAGCGTCACCGTGCCCACCGACGGCGCCAGGAAGCCGGACATCATCGCGATCAGGGTGGACTTGCCCGCGCCGTTGGGACCGAGCAGTCCGGTCACTCCCGGCGAGATGGTCATCGACACCTCGTTGACGGCGACCACGTTGTGGTACCACCGCGACACGTTGGTCAGCGTCAGGGTGCTCATACCGCGCCCACCTTGCGGTAGCGGAGCAGCAGGCCGGCGACCGAGCCGGCGACGACCAGCACCGTCACGAACAGGTAGACCAGCCCGACCCAGGTACTCGTCGGCCCGGCCGGACCGGACGTGTCGGTGTCGAACAACCAGACCTGCAGCCCGTCGACCAGGGTGTACGGCGAGAACACACCGGCGAGCTCGGCGACCGTGTCGTTGTCGAACTCCGTGGCGATCCCTTGCACCGACACCACGACGGTGTAGCTGACGAGCAGCACCACGATCACCGCGGTCACCGCCAAGCCTCGGCGGGTGGTTACCGCCGACACCAGCGCCGCCAGGCCGGCCAGGACTGCGGCCAGCAGGAAGGCGCCGACCACCGCCACGGCGAAGTCCTTCGTCTCCGCACCGACGGGCAGCTCGGCGAGCAGCCCTCCGACGTACAGCAGCAGGAGTGGGCTCACGACCAGCAGGAAGACCGCCGCCGTCAGCGAGGCCACGCGCACCAGCACGTACGTGCTGCGGCGCAGGGGTCGGGCGAGGTAGAGGGTGATCGTCCGGAACCGCAGGTCCCTCGAGATCAAGGTAGGTGCCTGAGCCGCGACGAATACCGTGATGATCAGCAGCAGCGTGGTCGGGTAGGCGGAGTACGGGAGGATCTGCGAGTCGAGATTGAGCGCGGTGCGCGCCTGCACCAAGACCCCGACCAGGATCAGGGCCGGGAGCAGCATGATCGCCAGCAGCAGCATCGGCAGCACCTTGGACTTGCCGGAGCGGCCGAGCCCGAAGCAGTTGCGCAGCCCGGTGATGAACAGTGACCGCGCGACGGCGCTCTCTCGGAGCCGCGGTCCGGAGTACGGGCGGTAGCCGATGTCATGGATGACGCCGACCGGACGCTCCTCAAACGGGCTGGACACTGCCGGCCTCCCCCTCGCGGAACACGTCCTCGATGCGGTGGTGGCGCTCCTGCATGCGGACCAGCCCGAGGCCGAGGTCGACGGCGAGGTCACGCACCACGTCGTACGCCGTGTCGTCGACCGCGTCGACCTCGATCAGCTGGCCCTCCGGCCGGGCCGGCAGGCCGGCCGCGTCGAGCGCCCGCCGCATCTTCTCCTGAGCCGTCGGACCGCCCAGCACCTCGACCAGCAGGGTGCCGGTCGCATGCATGAACTCGGTGGTCGCCGACGAACGGAGCAGCCGACCGGCGTCGAGTACGACGATGTGGTCGCCGACCCGCTCAAGCTCGCCGAGCAGGTGGGAGGTGACGAGTACGGCGATCCCGAACTCGGAGCCGATCTTGCGGACCAGGTCGAGCATGTCGTCGCGCGACCCAGGGTCCAGGCCGTTGGTCGGCTCGTCGAGCAGCACGAGTCGCGGGTCGTGCACGAGTGCCTGCGCCAGCTTGACCCGCTGCTTCATGCCGGTGGAGTAGCCCCCGATCGGGCGGTACCGCTCCTCGGCCAGGCCGACATGGCGCAAGACATCGGCGGCGCGTTCGCGGGCGGCGGCGTGCGGCAGGCCGGACATCTGCGCCATGTGCACGACGAGGTCGCCGGCGGAGACATCAGCGGGAAGACAGTCGTGCTCCGGCATGTAACCGACCAGGGCACGGATCTCGCTGCCCTGGTGGGCGACATCGAAGCCGAGCACCTGTGCTCGGCCTGTCGTCGCCGGGAGCAGACCGAGCAGGATCTTGATCAGCGTGGACTTGCCGGCACCGTTGGCGCCGACCAGGCCGGTGACCCCGTCGCCGATGCTCAGGTCGAGGCTGTCCAGCGCCGTGACGCGCGGGTAGCGCTTGGTGAGCTGTGCTGTGTCGATGACCCCCACGGGCACCACGGTAACCGGCCAAGCCGCCCGAGCGTCGCCCTTCCACGCCGGATAGGGGCAATCCCGGGGTCATCCCCCGGGATCGGGCTCGAAGCGCAGGGTCTCGGCGGCGGCGTCGGCGAGCTCGACCATCTGCTCGGAGCTGGCCAGCTCGGTCCAGGAGATGGTCAAGGCGACGACGTTCTCGCCGCTCGGCTCCGGCAACGTGTAGCTGAGGTACTCGACCACCGGCTGCGACGCCGCCGTCGGGTCGGTCTCCGGGTCGATCGCATGCACGCGCACGACCGGGCCGATCGGCAGGGTGGGCTGGGAGACGTCGTGCCAGGCGTCGCCGCGCGGGCGCAGCACGACCGCGAGGTCGTCGAGGTCGGTCGGTGGTCCGTCCGGGTCGACCGGGACGCTGGCGATCTCGAGGTACGCCAGCACGCCGGTCAGGTCGATCGCGGGCAGCACACCGGCGACCACCGCGTCGACCTGCTGAGCCCGCTCGGTGAACACCCGGACCTGGAAGCCGATGAGGGTGTCGGTCGGGTCCAGGCCCAGCTCACGCACCGTGGTCTCGGCGAACTCGACGGGGTCCTCCGCCGGGTCGCTCGGCAGCGTGATCCACTCGCCCTCGGGCTCGACGAAGATCTGCCAGTCGTCCATCAGTCTCTCCAGCGCACCGACGACGCGATGGAGTCGAACAGGTCGACCATCACGTCGGCGATCTCCTCCATCGGGCTGCTGAACGTCAGCAGCAGGGTCTGCGGGATGCCCGGGACCGGGATCCAGTAGTCGACGACCGTGGTCGAGGGCGCGTTCTCGATCGTCGCGTACGGGCCCTCGGGCGGCCGGAGCTGGTGTCGTCGGATCGCCTCGCCCGCCGCGATCTGGACCGAGTCGATCGCACCGTCGGCGCCGACCTTCTGCTCGAACTCCACCGCGCCCTCGTTGATCCGTCCGGGGGCGAGGTATGTCGTCAGGGTGGCGGCGACCGGGATGCCGCGCATCTGCACCGCGAGGTACATCTCCAGCCCGCCGGCCGCGGCCGCCTCCGCCGCCTGCCCGGAGATCTCGTCCTGCAGCCCGCGGCGCAGCGCCGGCTGGTGGTCGACACCGCGGAACTGCAGCTTGGTCAGCCTGTCGATCGAGCGTGCGCGCAGGTCGGGATCGGCCAGCGGGATCCGCCACCAGTCCTCCGGCGTCAGGATCGTGAACCGCGCCGGCCCGGTGTTGCTCACCGGGCCGCCGCGACCCGGCTCAGCCGCCGGTCGACCACGGCTCGTACGACGGCGGGGACGAGCAGCACCAGGACCGCGCCGACGGCGACGGCGACGGTCGCACGGGCACCGGTGCCCCAGAGCGCCCACACGAGGATGAACGGGAACGCGACGTTGCGGACCAGCATCGCGCCGGACAGGCCGGCGTCGGCCAGCCAGGGCTGCAGCAGCGTGCGTCGGTCGCCGTACAGGTTGAAGAGACCGCGCTTGCGTTTCGTCGGCGTCGGCCCGCTGACGAGCACGCCCCGACCTGCCGCCCAGCCGTGCAGCGTGTCCATCGCGTCCGGGGCGCCGAACCAGTCGTGCAGGTCGAGCGAGGCCAGCGCCCGGCCGTCGCGGTCGAGCAGGTGCATGCCCGGCGCGTCCGGTCGCTCGTAGCGGTAACCCGGACCTGCCTCGATCTCGACGACGCCGAACCGGTCGTCGGGCCCGCCGAGCCACTGCTCGCGCCCGTCGTCACCGACCACCCGCAGCTCGTCGCCCACCCACTGGAGCCGGGCTCGACGACGGAACCGGCCGGTCGTCTCTCCGTGCGGCATCGGTCGGAGCTCGCCGCCGGCCGGCACCTTCCCCTCGCGCTGCACGCGCCACAGCCACAGCCCTTGCAGCGCGACCGCGACGACCAGCGCGGACCCGGCCGCGAGGACGAGCAGGGTGCGCGCCAGATCTCGCTCGCCGGGGTCGAGCTGCCGGTCACCGAGCCATCCGGGTGCGATCACGAGCAGCGCGGCGAGCAGCAGCAGGCCGGGGACGGCCGCGCCGATGCGCGACAGCCAGCGCTGCCCGGTGGCGTACGACGCGGCGGGCTGCCAGCGTGGGCCGGCCGCAGCGCCGGGGTCCGGCCGCTCGACGGGTACGGCGAGGGCGGCGGCGAGCTCGTCGAGGACGCCCTTGCGGTCCCGGTTGCCGCCGATCTCGAGCGGCCACCAGTCGGCGAGGTGGAAGTACGCCGAGGAGCCGTCGGCGTGGCGGAGTCCGATGGTGCCGGCCGTTGCCTCAGGTCCGTCGCCGGGCAGGTCGACCGGGTTGTCGACGATCGCGGTGACCTCGACCTCGGCGGTGCCGCCCTGGCCGCACACCTCGGTGGCGCGCACCGCGCCTGGGGTGAGGACGAGCCGGGACCGGCGTACGCCGCGGCGGCTTCCTGGTGCTGCCTGGGCGGGGCGCAGCGTCGCGCGTTGCGACTGGTCGGTCATGCAGCAGACCCTATGACGTC
>WHTB01000091.1 GCA_009379735.1 Propionibacteriales bacterium | reverse complement strand
CATATGGTGCGCCCACACCGCGATCGACAACGCCGCGATCGCCATCGTCGCACCGACCAGCCCGATGTAGCCGAAGATCGGCTTGCGGCTGAACACCGGCAAGATCTCGGTCACGATGCCGAAGAACGGCAACGCGATGATGTACACCTCCGGATGGCCGAAGAACCAGAACAGGTGCTGCCACAAGATCGCGCCACCGTTGGCCGCGTCGAAGATATGGGCACCGAGCATCCGGTCGGCACCCAGCGCCAGCAACGCACCGGCCAGGATCGGGAACGCGATCAGCACCATCATCGACGTGATCAGAATGTTCCAGGTGAAGATCGGCATCCGGAACATCGTCATCCCCGGCGCCCGCATACAGATGATCGTGGTGATGAAGTTGACACCACCCAAGATCGTGCCCAGACCGGCCATCCACAGCCCCATCACCCACAGGTCACCACCGACACCCGGTGACCGGACCTCGTTCGACAGCGGGGCGTAGGCGAACCAGCCGAAGTCGGCCGCGCCGAGCGGGGTGAGGAAGCCACTGAGGACGATCAGGCCGCCGAACAAGAACAACCAGTAGCTGAACATGTTCAACCGCGGGAACGCCACATCAGGCGCGCCGATCTGCAGCGGCATGATCACGTTGGCGAAGCCGACGAACAGCGGTGTCGCGAACAACAACAACATGATCGTGCCGTGCATCGTGAACATCTGGTTGTAGACCTCGTCCTCGACCAGCTGGTTGCCCGGGTACGCCAGCTCGGCCCGCATGATCATCGCCATCAGACCGGCCGCCAAGAAGAACCCGAACGACGTCACCAGATAGAGAATGCCGATCACCTTGTGGTCGGTCGACGAGATGCAGCGGGCGATCTGCCTGCCCAGCTGTGCCCGGGGTGCCTCACCAGGAGCGGTGATGCGGTGGGAGGCACCGATCGTGGTCATTCGCCCGCTCCGGGACTTCACCTGTCCGGCCCGTGGATCAGGCCATCCCAGTCGATGGGAGGGCAGTGCGCGCCGCTGCTCCCCAGAACGAACCTGCTGGGGTCTCCGGCGGCTCTGGCTCCCGAGGCGAGCCAGGCCGTGAGGCCCTGCGGGTTTCGGCGTTCGAGCTCGTCGAGGTAGTTCTGGCGGGCTTCGATGACTCCCAGCTGGTGCGACAAGGAAGGCGCCCGCTGGAGGGCGATAAAGCTGGTCTGCCAGGCTCTGCACAAGTCGGTGTCGTTCATCGATCGCGGCTCTGCCGGCGCCGTCAGTGTCGACTCTGTGTCGAACTGGATCGGGATCTCGCCGCCAGCCTGGTCCCCTCCTGGCGGTGCCGACGAGCGAGTAAGCCGAAGACGCCTGCGACAGACACGAAGGACGTACGGAGAGGAACCGGCGACGAGCACCAGCACCGCCAACGCCCAGGCACCGAGCATGGCAACGAGGCCGACGACGGCGATGGCCGCGGTACCGCCCAAGAACCCATCCGTGCTCACCAGCCGCACCAGATCACGCAGCGGCGGCCTAGCCCCTCCTTCGGCAAAGAGCCGTCCTGTCATGGCACCGCTCGCCACGGCCGCGCATCCGAAGATCACCAGCGTCGCCGGAACCGACCAGACGAATGCCACCCCCGCGCCGACAATCCCGAGCAGGCCACAAAGAGCCAGCCACAAGACTCGATAGGTCCTCATCGTTCCACCCCGCACACCCGTAGGAGACAAGTAGCTGAGACCCGGCCAGTTCTGGCTCGGTCTCGCGCACTGCGCGCTGGTGCGCGACCACCCATCCGCGGTGGTCGTCGAGGAGCGGCCCGAAACGACGCCGTTGTCAGATGCTTGATCGCGCACTTACGACTCTGCTCTGCACACGTCGTGACGAATAGGTCCGCCGTCGGCCAACCTCCGACCGCCTGTTTGCCTACCACCGGAAACGAGCCTGTGTCGCTACCGGCCGCGTTCCGGCGCTGGGGGCGATCAGACGCTGGACGAAGCGGCGTTCGTCGGCCACTCGAGCAGCCGGGCGCCGAGCACTGCAGCATGCAACGTGAACCGCTGCGCGGGGTCGGCCGGGTCGTGTCCGGTCAGCGCCTTGACCCTGGCCAGGCGGTAGGTGACCGTCCGGACCGACATGCTCAGTCGGCGGGCCGCCTCGGTGGCGACCTCGCCGGTCGCGAAGTAGGTCTCGAGAGTCAGTAGCAGCGGCTCCGCGCCCCCGCGGGCCTGCGTGAGGGGGCCGAGTACGGCCTGGACGAGATCGACGATGGCGGCCTTGTCTCGAACCAGTACCCGGTAGATGAGCAGGTCACGGGCGTCGACCACAGTCGCGTCGAGGTGCAACCGCTCGGCAAACATGAGGCCCTCGCGCGCCTCCTCGTACGACCGAGCCACTCCGTACGAGCCGGGGTACGGGCGGCCGATCGCGACCCGCCAGGGCCGACCCGTCCGATGCCGTGTCAGAGCGCCATGGATGAGCTGCCCCGCATCATCTGGTCCTGACCGTAGAGGTGCCGGCCGGATGGGCGCCGGGATCAGCACCACGACGAGGTTATCCTTGGTGGCAACGAGCACGTCGCGGTCCCCGAACCGGTCCAGAACCACCCGTTCCAGCGCGCTCGCCGCGGCCTCTGCATCAGACAACCCGCCGCCGGGTGCGGCCAACGCCACCTGGTGAGGCCGGCCGAGGTCGAGGCCGAATGGTTCGGCCCGCTCCACCATCCGAGCGACATCAGCATCCCCGCGTAACAGGTCGTCGATGAGCTCGCGGCGCAGCGACTCCTCGCGCCGAATCATCTGGTGCCCCTCAGCCTGGTAGCTGTCCACGAGGATGGCGACGGCCTCGCCGACGGCACGGAGCACCGACTCGGCCGAAGCGCGCACCGTGTCCCGGTCGCGGTACGGGACGACGTCCGGTAGTTCGCGCCACATTCGCCAGGCCGCCGACAGGTACAGGTCGACGACGCGGCCCGCGGGCACGCCCTGCTCGGCAGCGCGACGCCCGAGCTCTCGTACCACCGCCGCCTCGTGCTCACGAGGTCGTCGACCGGAGATCGCCGCGTCTGCGAGCAAGGTCAGGTATTTGACGAGCAGTTCGATCGGGGCTCGGGCATCACCCGCAGCGGCTTGGGCGATCGACGTGAGCCATGCCTCGTCCGGCCCACGCGCGGGGCTGTCCCCCTGGCCGGCTCCGTCATTGTCTCCGTGACGCGGTCCCCGCTCTGGAGCACTCATCCCCGGCCCCTTTCAGCGATCCGACCCAGGAGATCCTTTTCGGCGTCCCATCAGTACAACACCGTTGCCGGTGGCCGGCACGCGATTGACCTCGCCGACGCGGTTTGCCGGTGGTAGGCAACCAGGCCGGGCGAAGGTTCGCCGACGGCCGGCCTACCCGTCGTGCTGCCGGAACGGCACAGTCGACGATATGTGATCCGGCGTTCCGCGATGACCGCGCCCCAGCAAGGAGAACCATGAGCCGTCTCGAGAAGGCCGCACCGGAGTCCGCGAGGAGCTACGAGTCCATGACCGAGCGGCCGGGCCGGGTGAGCGAGCCGATCGACCAGGACATCGTCGAGGTGTGGGGCCTTGGGTCCTTCCCAGCCAGTGACCCACCCGCCAACTGGTAGCCGAAAGGAGCGGTGATGACCCCGATGCCGCCGAGCCGAGGGTTGCCCCATCAGCTACCCAATCAGTTACCCAGCCAGCTTCACGACCTGGACCCCTCGGAGACCCAGGAGTGGTTGGAGTCCTTGGACCAGGTGGTCGACCACGCCGGGCGGAACCGGGCGCGCTACCTGATGCTCAGCGTGCTGCAACGGGCACGTGAGCGACGCGTGGGGGTGTCGAACCTGCGCAGCACCGACTACATCAACACGATCGCGCCGGAGGCCGAGCCGACGTTCCCGGGCGACGAGCACATCGAGCGGCGGATCCGGGCGTACATCCGATGGAACGCGGCGGTGATGGTGCACCGGGCACAGCGGCCGGAGATCGGCGTCGGCGGACACATCTCCACGTACGCCTCGGCGGCCGCGCTCTACGAGGTCGGGTTCAACCACTTCTTCCACGGCCATGGGGCGGACGGTGGCGGTGACCAGATCTACTTCCAGGGACACGCCTCTCCCGGCATCTACGCCCGGGCGTTCCTCGAGGGTCGCCTGAGCGCGGACCAGCTCGATGGGTTCCGCCAGGAGCTCTCTCATGCCAGGCCCGGCGGCGGTCTACCGTCGTACCCACACCCGCGGCTGATGCCGAACTTCTGGGAGTTCCCCACGGTGTCGATGGGGCTGGGTCCGCTCAACGCGATCTACCAGGCTCGCTTCAACCGCTACCTCCACGATCGCGGAATCACCGACACCAGCGCCCAGCGCGTATGGGCCTTCCTCGGTGACGGGGAGATGGACGAGCCCGAGTCTCTCGGTGCCATCGGCGTGGCGGCCCGCGAGGAGCTGGACAACCTCACCTTCGTCGTCAACTGCAACCTGCAGCGCCTCGACGGACCGGTCCGCGGCAACGGCAAGATCATCCAGGAGATGGAGTCGTACTTCCGCGGCGCCGGGTGGAACGTCATCAAGGTCATCTGGGGTCGGGAGTGGGACCCGCTGCTGGCCGCGGACACCGACGGCGCACTGGTGAGCCTGATGAACACCACCCCCGACGGGGACTACCAGACGTACAAGGCCGAGTCCGGGGCGTTCGTCCGCGAGCACTTCTTCGGCCGTGACCCTCGTACGGCCGCCATGGTCGAGCACCTGTCGGACGCGGACATCTGGGGTCTCAAGCGAGGCGGGCACGACTATCGCAAGCTCTACGCCGCCTACCGGGCGGCCACCGAGCACACCGGCCAGCCGACGGTGATCCTGGCCAAGACCGTCAAGGGCTGGACACTGGGATCGCACTTCGAGGGCCGCAACTCGACCCACCAGATGAAGAAGCTGACGCTCGAGGACCTCAGGGCCTTCCGCGACCGGCTCTACCTCGACATCCCCGACGCTGCCCTCGATGACACGTTGCCGCCCTACTACCGGCCGCCGGAAGGCTCCGAGGAGCTCGAGTACCTGCACGAGCGGCGCCGCGCCCTGGGTGGATACCTTCCCGCCCGTGCGGTCCGGAGCAAGCCTCTCGCCCTGCCCGATGACCAGGCGTACGCAGTGGCCCGACGCGGATCGGGCCGGCAGCAGGTCGCCACCACGATGGCCTTCGTCCGCCTGCTCAAGGACCTGATGAAGGACCAGCAGATGGGGCACCGGTTCGTGCCGATCATCCCCGACGAGGCCCGCACCTTCGGCCTGGACTCGCTGTTCCCGTCGAAGAAGATCTACTCCCCGCACGGGCAGAACTACCTGTCGGTGGACCGGGACCTGATGCTGAGCTACCAGGAGGACGTCGAGGGGGTCCTGCTGCACGAGGGCATCACCGAGGCCGGGTCGACGGCGTCGTGGACGGCGGCCGGGACCTCGTACGCCACCCACGGCGAGCCGATGATCCCGATCTACATCTTCTACTCGATGTTCGGGTTCCAGCGCACCGGAGATGGGCTGTGGGCGGCCGCTGACCAGATGACGCGCGGGTTCCTGCTCGGCGCGACCGCGGGCCGCACGACCCTTAACGGCGAGGGCCTCCAGCACGAGGACGGCCACTCGCTGCTACTGGCCTCCACCAACCCGGCATGCCTGGCGTACGACGCCGCCTTCGCGTTCGAACTCGGTCACATCGTCGCCGATGCGCTGCGGCGGATGTACGGAGAGCCGCGCGACAGCGAGGACCCGAACGTCTTCTACTACCTCACGCTGTACAACGAGCCGATCGTGCAGCCGGCGCAGCCCGACGATGTCGACGTCGAGGGGATCCTCGCCGGGATGCACCGCTACTCCCCTGCGCCACAAGGCGAGGGGCCGAGGGCGCAGATCCTGGCCTCGGGCATCGCGCTGCAATGGGCCCTGGAAGCACAGCGCGTTCTGCAGCACGACTGGGGCGTTCGGGCTGACGTGTGGTCGGTGACCTCGTGGACGCGGCTGCGCCGTGATGCGCTCGCCGCCGACGAGTGGAACCTCATGCACCCCGACCGGCCCCGACGCGCCGCCTACGTGACGGCCCGGCTTCGCGACGAGCCGGGCCCGGTGGTGGCGGTCTCGGACTGGATGCGGGCCGTACCCGACCAGATCGCACCATTCGTACCCGGAGCGTGGTCCTCACTGGGCACCGACGGGTTCGGCAGATCCGACACCCGCAGGGCGCTGCGCCGCCACTTCAAGGTCGACGCCCCGGCAATCGTCCTGCGGGTGCTGGAGCAGCTGGCCAGCAGCGGCGAGATGTTGGATCGCTCGCTGACCAAGGCGATCCAGGCGTACCGACAAGGAGACGACTGATGACCGAGACGGTCTACCACCCGACCACCCCCGAGCTGGCAAGGTGGCGCGAAGACCTCGCGCCGGACATCCACCAGGCGTTCGAGGACTTCAGCCGCGCCGTCTTCTCCAATGGCGCGCTTCCGGAGAAGACGAAACAGCTGATCGCGGTCGCCGTCGCTCACGTCACCCAATGTCCGTACTGCATCAAGGGGCACACCCGGCTGGCCAGCCGAAAGGGCGCCAGCCCGCAGGAGATCATGGAGTCGATCTGGGTGGCTGCGGAGATGCGCGCCGGCGGCGCCTACGCACACTCCACGCTGGCGTTGCACGCCCTCCACGGTGAATCTGCGCCCGCTGACGTGGCTACTCGCTGACTTGTCAGTGCCACGCGAGCGGGCCGAGCCTCACGGCCAACTGACAGGTGGTGCGCAAACGACAGAAGGCCGTTGCCTGTGCTCGGCAACGAGACGAGCCAGAGGTTCGCCGACCGCGGGCCTACCCGCCACAGCGCGAGGACAGCAGAGTCAGAGAGACCAAGGCTGGACTACAGGGAGGCATCATGCGTGTCTTTGTTGCGGGGGCTAGCGGGGTCATCGGTCGTCAGCTGGTTCCGATGCTCGCCGCGGCCGGTCACGACGTCATCGGGCTGGCCCGGTCGACGAGCAGTGGCGTCATCATCGACGGAATGGGCGCAACGGTGGCGATGGCCGACGCTCTGGATCGTGCCGCGACGATGCGTGCAGTCGCCGACGCCGCTCCGGATGCGGTGGTGAACATGCTCACGTCCATCCCGGCCGACATCAAACCACGGCGGCTGGCACGGGACTTCAGGGTTACCAACCGGCTGCGCACTGAAGGCACCCGCAACCTGGCCGAGGCAGCCGAACACGCCAGGGCGAAGCACTTCATCAGCGAAGGTCTCGCGTACGCCTACGAACCAGGCGGGGAAGGTCCGGCAACCGAGGATGAGCCGTTCTGGCAGAAGCCGCCGAAACAGTTCGCCCCAGCGCTTGCTGCAGTGCAGGACTTGGAAGCGCTGACTGAGGATGCGGGAGGACTTGTCCTGCGTCTCGGTCACCTGTACGGCCCTGGCACTACCTTTGGCGCCGACGGGTCGTTCGTCCGTCAGCTGCGAGCCGGCAAGGTGCCGATCGTCGGCGACGGCACCGCGACTTTCTCCTTCACACACACCGAAGACGCGGCAAGTGCGATCGTGGCGGCATTGGACACCAGGGTCGTCGGCGCGCTCAACGTGGTCGACGATGAGCCGGCCATCGTGAGCGCGTGGCTCCCCGTCCTGGCCGACGTCCTTAGCGCCCGAGAGCCCAGGCACGTACCTGTCGCACTGGCTCGGATGGCCGTCGGCAGCTGGGGCGTCGCCTTCATGACCCAGCTACGCGGAGCCGACAACTCCCGCGCCCGGCTCGCCCTCGACTGGCGCCCGCACTACACGTCATGGCATCAGGGATTCGTCGCCGAGCTCGGCGACGTCGCGGCCGCCTCGGAACGATAGGCATCAGGCACCTCGACGTTTCGCTTGCAGGACAGTGCCTTTGCCCATGGTCGGCAATCAGAACACTGAGAGGTTCGCCGACCGTGGACCTACCAGCCACGGCTCCGGAAGAGCAGAGTCAGAGATAGCCGATCCAGCATCCACAGGTCGCAGCGGCGCCTTCAGGCAGCCTCGCCGAGCACGACCAGGTTGTGCTCATTCTCGAGTCCGGGAGCCGTGATGCAGACCCTTGTCGCCACCCGAAGCGAGCTACTCGCCCGGCGTAGTCGAGCGGTGTTCGCAGAACAGGGTCGCGACCTTCTCCAGGACAAGCGGACGGCGTTGGTGCGTGAGTTCCGGCGACACGGTGCCGAGCTGCTCAGTGGACTCGAACACCTGCGTACCCTCGCGGTCGAAGCGCGCGAGCGACTCGACGACGCCGTCGCCGTCTGCGGTCAACCGACAGTTCGGTCGGGGGCACTGGCCGCCGCCGCCGGGGTCGAGGCGGACGTGCGCTCCCGGACCGTTGCGGGTGTGCTGATCATCGAGCTCGACCACGGTCCGGTACGCCGTGGCGTTGGCACTCGCGGGTGGGCGTCCACGGTCACACCGGCTCGCCTGGACTCTGTCGCGAGTGCGTACGAGGACCAGCTCCAGTTGTTGCTGGATCTTTGCGCGGTGGAGCTGAGCGTTCGCCGGGAAGCCACCGAGATCGCGCGTACGACGAAGCAGGTCAACGCGCTGGAGAACATCGTGATCCCGCAGCTGCGCGAGGAGGCCCGGCGCATCTCACTCACCCTCGACGAGCGCGAACGCGAGGGGCACGCACGGCTCAAACGGGCGATGACGCGCCGGCTCGCCCGAGGGTCGACATGAGTGGCCGGCAGACGAACGGATCGGGACCTGCGATCGGGACGGCATCCCACGGCGTGGTGCGTGACCTCGAGGCTTCGATCGCCACGCGACTCGCCACAGCCGAGCAGGTACGCGACACCGTGGCGCAGGCCCAGACACGAGCGCAGGCGATCGTCGCCAAGGCCGACGCTCGCGCCGACGAGACGAGTCGGCTGCGATCGACTGCGATCCTCGACGCCGCGCGCTCCGAAGCAGCTCGGCTGGTTGCCGACGGCGAACGTGCAGCAACTGCGCTGACCGACGCATCGGCTCGCCGCCGCGCCGACGACGTGTCAGCGGTGCTTGCCCGGGTGCTGCCGCCGACGGGGATGAGCTGACATGCTCGTCCCGCTCGCCCAAGTCGAGGTGATCGGCCTGCGCGCACGCCTCGATGACGCCCTTGCCGTCCTGCAGAGTCTGCGGGTCGCCGAGGTCGTGACCATGGTGGAGCGCGCCGAGCCACCGGACGATCTTGCGGACCTCGCCCGCCGGGTGGACGCGGTGTGCTCCGCATCACCCGACCGGCCCACCGACGGCACGACCCTGGACGACGAAGCGCTGCGAGCCGTACTCGAGCGTCTCGAGCCGCAGGTGGCTGCGCTGCTGGCGCAGCAAGAGGGGCTGCGAGTCGAGATCGAGACCTTGCCTCGCTACATCGAGGCGTTGGAGGCCCTCCTGCCCCTCGTCCCTGAGCTGGCCCGCCTCGAAGACCGGCACCTCGCGGACCTGGGCCTCGCCACAGTCGCTCTAGTGCTTGATGACCCGGACGGTCGGGTTGTTGCCGAGCTCTCCAGCCAGCTCAAGCACCTGCTGGGGCGCCTGCATCTGATGGTCACCTCGATTGGGGAGGACGCCGGACCAGTCGGGTGCCTGCTGGTCTTTCGCCGTGCCGACATCAGCGACGTCAAGGCACTGCTGGGGAGCGAACGGATCGCGAACGTCGGGGTTCCCGACGCCTACACAGGACGATCCCTGCACTCGACGGTCGAGGCGATGCGAGAGCGCCGCGCTGCGTTGCCGGCCGAGCAGGAGGCTCTGCAGCGCGGACTCGTGGAGACCATCGCGCCCGTCCTGGGAACCCTGAGGGCAACCACCGCTGCGCTGACTGCCAGGGCCGAGCGTGCAGAGGCGGGCCAGCACGCGGACGTTTCGGCACGCACCTTCGTGCTGCGCCTATGGGTTCCGGTCGCCCAGACCGCGATGGTCGAGCAGGAACTGCGGAAGCAGCTGGGCGCAGCCGTCGCCGTAGCGCGCCTGGCCGGCGGCGGGTCTTCGGACGACCCGCCGGTCCTGCTGCGCAACCGGCCAGGGTGGCAACCGTTCCAACGGCTGGTGGGCTTCTTGTCCTGGCCGACGCCGGGCGGGGTGGACCCGACTCGATTCATGGCCGTCGGCCTTCCCCTCTTCTTCGGGGTCATGGTCGGTGACGTTGTCTACGGAGCGGCGCTGCTGGCCATCTCCTGGGTGCTCCGACGCCGCTGGGCCGACAACGACACGGTCAGCGAGCTGGGGCGCGTGCTGACGCTCGGCGGGTGGTGGGCGGTCGCATTCGGCATCCTCTTCGGCGAGGCCCTTGGCGATCTGGGCCACACGCTCGGCCTGCCGGCGGTCTGGTTCTACCGAGGCGGACCGGAGGCGCTGGAGCCGCTGCTCCTGTTCGCCCTCGCGATCGGCAGCGCCCACATCGTGCTCGGGTTGCTGCTCGGCCTCTGGACGGCTGCCCGCGGCCGGCGCGGCCGGCAAGTGGCGGAGAAGTCGGGGAGTCTCCTCGTACTGGCAGGCCTGTTCGGCCTGACCGGAGTCACCGTCGCATGGCTGCCGGCGGCGATGCTCACCCCCGCGGTCGGCGCGGTCGTCGTCGGCATCGTCGTGGCGAGCGCCTCCCAGGGCGCGCTGGGCCTGCTCCTCGGTCCGCTGGAAGTGCTCGGCATGATCGGTAACATCCTGTCCTACCTTCGGCTGGCGGCGGTGGGCCTCGCATCGGTGTACCTCGCGCACGTGGCCAACCAGCTCGCGGTCGTAGGACCGCTGCTGCTCGGGATCGTCGTGGCCTCGTTCTTCCACGCCCTGAACCTCGCGCTAGCCGCATTCAGCCCGATGATCCAGGCGCTGCGGCTGCACTACGTGGAGTTCTTCGGCGAGTTCCACGACGGCGGCGGGCGGCTCTTCTCACCGCTCGGTCGTGACGTGATCAACCGTGCCGTCGAACCAGGCCCACCCGCAGCCCAACTCACACGAACAACGCCCGAGCCACTTCGCGCCGGGTCTGCCACCTGAGAGGAACCATCATGGAACTGGGACTCATCGCCGTCGGCGCCGGCCTCGCGGTCGGACTCTCCGCAGCAGCCACCGGCTACGCGCAGGCGCGGATCGGTGCCGCCGCGATGGGAGCGGTGGCGGAGAAGCCAGAGCTGATCGGCCGGGCGATCCTGCTGGTCGCCATTCCCGAAACCCTGGTCATTCTTGGGTTCGCTGTTGCGGCCATGATCATTCTGCTGCTCGGCGGGCAGTGATGGCCCTCGAGGACCTGCTCACCGCGCTTGAGGATCAGGGGGCATGGGAGCTTGAGCAGGCGCAGGCAGAGAGCAACCGGCTGGCAGCTCAGATCATCGCGGACGCCCGCGCGCTAGCGGCGGACAGGTGGGCCGATGGTGTCGCCACGGCCGAGTCCGCAGCCCGGCAGCAGGCAGACGACCTGCTCACCACAGCGCGTACGACCGCACGCCGGGCGCTCCGGACTGCGCGGCGGCAGGCCGCAATGGACCTGCTCGCCGACTCACACCAACGACTGCGCGAGCTGCCTGGCACCCTGCGAGGGGCGGCGGCCGTCGCGATGTGCTTCGAGGAGGCGCTCGCTGCGTTGCCTCGGGCAACTCGGGTGCACGTCCACCCGGCCGACGCCACCACCGTCGCCGCACTTCTTCCGACCGGCGTCGGACCGGAGCTGATCGCGGACCTGGGCAGCGGCGGCGTACTCGTCGAGGACGACGAGGGCCGCTACATCGACAACACCTACGCCACCCGGCTGGCCAACGCGTGGCCGGAGCTGCGGGGCGACCTGGTCTCCCAGTGGGGACCGACGCCATGACCTGGCGTCCGGACTTCATCGCCGGAAACACGCGGCTGCGGGCCCGGCTCTCCGCGATGCTCGATGCCAGCGACTACGAAAGACTCACTGACAGTTCCCTGGATGCGGCCGTCGACAGTCTGGGCGCGACGGCCTACCGTCCGCATCTCGACCGCTGCCGGGCCGAAGATCGCGAGGTCCTCGACGCCGTGACAGAGCGGCTGCGAGTCCTGCTCAGAGGCGTGCGCGGGGTGTACGGCGGAGCGGCCGGCGAGGTGGTCAGTATCCTGCTGGCCCGGCACGACCTCGCCGACACGCTGGCCCTCCTGCGCGGCGGCCGCACCGGTCAACCGGCCGGCGAGCGGCTCGCCGCCGTGATGGCCGTCGGGGCGGTCGATGAGCAGGCGGCCGCCGAAGTGGCCGACGCCGTTGACGGAGCGACGGCGATGACGCGCCTCGCCGCGCACCGACTTCCCGACCCAGCGACCGCACGAGTCCTGCCGGCAGCATGGGATCGCTTCGAGCTGACCGCCGACCCGAACGAGCTCGAAACCAGCATCGCGGCGAGCGCCGTGCACCAGTGGATCAGTGCGCTGACCCGATCCGGCAAAGCCGCACGCCCCGTGCTCGAGCTGGTCAAGGCGGAGTGCGACCGGGCCAACCTCCTTGCGGTGCTGCGTGACCCGGCCGACGATGCGCCACGTCAGCTTCCCGCCGGGCGACTCGATCCGGCAGCCCTGCTGGCCGCGCGAAAGAGCGGCGTGACAGGACTGGTTGCGGTGCGACCCGAGTGGCGCCAGGCTCTCTACCGCTACACCCGCGACGGTGAACTCGTCGAGCTCGAGTGGAACCTCGACGTAGCGATCTGGCGCGGGGCCGTGCGCCGACTGCGCCTCGGAGACCCGCTCGGCGCCGACGTCCCGGTCGGCTATGCGCTCGCCGCTGAATGCGAAGCGCGCAACGTGCGCCTCCTCTTGCTCGCCGCCCGACGCGGCCCAGTCACCGACGTCCGACCGCTGCTCGTTGCCTAGCCGCGGCACCTCCACCGAAAGGAACGGCACATGCTTGAGGTAGTCGTCATCGCGACGCCCGCGACCGCGCCCGGGTTCCGCCTCGGCGGCGCCCGCACCCTGACCGCGCGCGACCCAGAACAGACCGTGGCAAGGGTTGCCCTGCTGACCAAGAACGGCGGCGTAGCCGTCATCGCCGTACACGGGGCATTGTGGGCGGCCGTTCCCCGCCACGTACGCGAAGGGTGGGAAAAGCAGACCACGCCGCTGGTGATCGCCCTCCCCGACGAGGACGGAGACGTCGGTGCGGCGCGAAACGCCGCACTACACGACCTGCTGGTGCGCGCGGTCGGATACGAGATCACGTTCGCACCCCAGGGAGGTGTCCGATGAGCCCGACGATGCTCGCCTCCGGCGCGGCACATGCCGGCGTGACGACGGCCGGCCTCGTCGACATCGGCAGGGTCGCCAAGGTTTCGGGTCCGGTGGTCGTGGCCACCGCACTCCCCCGCACCCGGCTTTTCGACGTCGTACGAGTGGGCGATGACCGCCTGCTCGGCGAGGTCATCAAGATCGACGGTGAACACGTCGTCATGCAGGTCTTCGAGGACACCACCGGGCTGCGCGTCGGCGAGCCTGTCGAGGCTACCGGCGAGCCGCTGCTCGCCGAGCTCGGACCCGGGCTGCTCGGCGGGATCCTTGACGGGACCCAGCGTCCGCTCGAGGTGCTCGGCGCCGCGGGCAGCCTCTACGTCGCGCGAGGAGCCGACCCGCCGCGACTCGACCGTGCTCGGCTGTGGGACTTCCACGCCGCGGTCGAGATCGGGGACGTAGTCGGTCCCGGAGACCTGCTCGGCTCAGTCCTCGAGGGTCAGGCCATCGAGCATCGGGTGCTGGCGCCGTCGGACCTGGCCGGGACCGTGACTGCGGTACGCCCCGGCCCGGCGACCGTTGTCGACCCAGTCATCGACGTCGACGGGCATCCGGTGACGATGTTGCAACGGTGGCCGCTGCGCAGAGCCCGACCGGTT
>WHTB01000130.1 GCA_009379735.1 Propionibacteriales bacterium | reverse complement strand
GCCACCACGACCGCGACGGACGGGAACACCAGCGTCCACCAGGCCGTGTTGACCAGGTTGCGGGCCTCGCTGACCATCAGTCCTAGCGACGGGTCGGGCGGCTGGGTGCCGAGCCCGAGGAACGACAGCCCGGACTCGGTCAGGATCGCCCACGACAGCGCCAGTGCCACCTGCACCACGATCGGCGCGCTGACGTTGGGCAGGACGTGCCGGAACAGGATCCGCCGTCCGGAGTACCCGAGCACCCGGCACGCGTCGACGTACTCGAGCTCGCGCACGGACAGCGTCGGACCACGTGCCACCCGGACGAAGATCGGGATGTAGACGATGGCGATCGCGATCGCGGTGTTGACCCAGCCGCGGCCCAGGGCGGCGATGATCGCCAGCGCCAGCAGCGTCGCCGGGAAGGCGAAGAGTACGTCGGTGAGCCGGCCCGTCACCTGGTCCCACAGCCCTCCGACGTACCCGGATGCCACCCCGGCGACGGTCCCGACCAGGGCCGCGATCCCGACCGACACCAGGGCGACGCGCAGCGACGACGCGATGCCGGCGAACGTCCGTGACGTGACGTCGCGGCCGAATTGGTCGGTGCCGAACCAGTACGACCCGGACGGGCCCTGGAGCTGGTCGGCCGGGTGCTGGTCGAGTGGGTCGTACGGCGTGAGCCCGACGACCGAGAGCGCCGCGAGTACGCACAGTGCGCCGGTCACCAGCAGGCCGATCCGGCCGTTCCGGTCCCGCCACACGCGGCTGAGGACGGCCCGTACGCCACCGGGTGCCGCGCCCTCGGCCACGTGCGCGACCGGCGGCGCCCCGGGGGTGGGGGAGTCTGCCGTTGCGCTCATCGCAGCCGGGTCCGTGGGTCGAGGGCGCGGTAGGTCAGGTCGACGGCCAGGTTGACCAGGACGAACGCGACCGCGACGAACAGCACTGTGCTCTGCACCACGGCGTAGTCCTGCTGCAGGATGCCGGTCAGCAGCAGCCGGCCGAGACCGGGCAGCGCGAAGATCTGCTCGATGATCACCGTGCCGCCGAGCAGATAGCCGAACTGGATCCCGATGATCGTCACGATCGGGATCGACGCGTTGTGCAGGATGTGCCGGATCCGGATCCGCATCGGCGCAAGGCCCTTGCCACGCGCGGTGCGGACGAAGTCGGTCTGGGTCGCCTCGAGGTACGCCGACCGGGTCGTGCGCATGACGGTGGCGACTAAGCCGACCGACAGCACCAGCGACGGGTAGATCATCTGGCTGAGGTTGCCGCCGACCGACTCGGTGAGGGGGACGAACGAGCCGGGGTCCGGGAAATACGAGAACGCCGAGGCGAGGACCGCGACGGTGACCGACGCGATCACGAACTCCGGCAGCGCTAGGCCGAGCAGGCCGAGTGACTGGACGCCGACGTCGCGGGCCTTGCCCGGGCGGCTCGCCGCCAGCATGCCGAGCCCGATGCCGATCGGCGTCGAGATGAGCATCGACAACACCGCGAGCTCGAGCGTGACCGGGAGCGCGGCGAAGATCAGCTTCGTCACCGCCACCCCGGAGTCGACCGACACGCCGAGGTTGCCGGTCAGCACACTGGTCAGCCAGCTCCAGAACTGCTGCCAGATCGGCTGGTCGATGCCGTAGTAGCGCTCCAGCGCCGCCAGCTGCTCGTTGGTCAGCACACCCGCCTCGGTGCCGAGGCTCGCGGTGACCGCGTCACCCGGCAAGGCTCGCAGCACCACGAACACGAGGACCGCCACCCCAGCCAGCGTCGCGACCGTCCCGGCGAGCCGCGTGGCGAGGTAGCGAGCGGTCATCCAGAGTCCCCGCGACTGGCCTTGGTGAGGTACTCCAGCGACTCGGTGGTGAGCGCCTTGAAGCCGTCGACGTTCTTGCCGACGAGGTAGTACGACTGGTTGTGCTGCAGCCAGACCCACGGCGACAGCCGGAGCAGCTCTTGCTGCAGCTGCTTGAAGATCTCCTGCCGTTCGCCCTCGTCGGTCGTCGCGTTGCCCTGCTGCAGCAGCTCGCCGAGCTTCGGGTCGTCGAGCCCGGCCGGCTTCTTCAGTGACGCGGTCTCGGTGAAGTAGCGGCCATACATGAGGTACGGGTCTGTGCTGCCGCCGTTGAGCGCGACGGCGGCGTCGTACTTCGCCTCCAGCCAGTTGTCCACGTACACACTGGTCTGCTGCTGCTGGAGCTTGAGCTCGACGCCGATCTCTTTCAGCTGCCCTTGGACCGACTGGGCGATGTTGGTCGCGGTCGCGTACTCGCCGACCATCACGATCGTGTTGAGCGTGAACCCGTCGGGGTAGCCCGCCTTGGTCAGCAGGTCGCGGGCGGCGTCCAGGTCTCCCGGCTCGCAGGGCAGCCCTTCGAACTCGTCGTAGTCGTACGCGGGGCTGGTGATCGGGCCGGTGACCTCACCCTGCCCGAAGTAGGCCGTGTCGACGACCTGCTGCCGGTCGAGCGCGCACGCGATCGCCTGTCGGGCCTCGAGCTTCTTCAGCGGTCCCTTGCGGCCGTTGAGCTGCAGCACGTGGTACGACAGCGTCGGCTGCGACAGCACCTCCAGGTCGTCGGGGTTGGCCTGGTCGGCGACACTCGGGTCCGACACGACACCGAGGTTGAAGCTGCCGGCCTTCATGCCCGACAGGATCGACGACTCGTCCGGGATCACCCGCAGCTCGACCGTCTCGAGCTTGGCCGCGTCGCCCCAGTAGTCCTTGTTGGCCTTGAGCGTGACCTTCTGGCCCTGGTCCCACGACCCCCAGCGGAACGGCCCGGTGCCGTTCGGCTCGCGCTCGACCGTCTTGGCCTTGATCGCGTCCTCGTCGATGATCGACGTGCCGACCTGCGAGAGCACGTTGAGCAGGGCCGCGTCCGGCTGCTTCAGCGAGATGACCAAGGTGGTGTCGTCGTCGGCGCTGACGTCGGTGACGTTCATCAGGTTCGACGCGACCACCGAGCCGGTCTCGGGGTCCAGCACCCGGTCGAGGCTGGCCTTCGCGTCGGCAGCGGTGAAGTCCGCGCCGTCGTGGAACTTCACGCCCTCGCGCAACGTCAGGGTGACGGTCTTGCCGTCCTCGCTGACCTCCCACTCGGTGGCCAGCGCGGGCTCGAGCTCTCCGTCGTCCGCGGTCTCGATCAGCGTCTCGTAGACCAGGTCGAGCGTCTGGAGGGTTTGGAACGCCGTCGCCCGGGCCGGGTCGACCAGGTCGATGTCGCCGGTGCGGGCCACGATGAACGGGCCGCCGGTGTCGCCGCCGCCGCCCTTGTCGCCTCCCGACTCCGAGCTCGGGTTGCAGCCGGCCAGCAGGAGCGCGGCGGAGGCCGCCAGCGCCCAGATCGGGCGGCGGAGATAGTACGTCGGTGCCACGATGATTCCCTTCACCCGGGACGAGCCACGAATGACGGTATCCTCCAACGGGAGTGGTTGTGAAGGGGGAAATTTTCACCCATCATGTTCCGGATGAGCTGCTCGCTGGACTCCGTAGCCCGGAGTATCACCGAGGGGCTGCTCTCCTCGCCCGGCCACGGTCCGTCGGCGGTGGCCGTCGGCGTCAGCGATCTCGAGCATGACCTGGTCCGGTCGGTCCGCGGGCACTCCCGCGTGCTGGGCCTCGCCGAGCCGGCTCCGCTGGCCGACGAGCCCGTCTTCGACGTCGGGTCGGTGACGAAGGTCGTCGTGACGACCGGCCTCGTGATGATGCTGGTGGACCGGCGTGCGCTCGGGCTGGACGACCCGGTGGCGCGCTGGTTCCCGGGCCTCGACGAGCGCATCACCGTACGCGACCTGTTGGAGCACCAGGCCGGCCTGTGGGAGTGGTGGCCGATCTACGTCGCGGGCGCGACGACCGCTGCCGAGGCGATGGCCGTGATCCAGGAGCTGCCGCTGCGGTACGCACCGAGGTCGGGTCGGCACTACTCCGACCTCGGGTTCATGCTGCTCGGCGAGATCGTGGCGGCCGAGCTCGGCGCGGGTCTCGACGAGGTTGCCGCTGGTGAGCTGTTCGGGCCGCTCGGCCTGCGGTCGACGTGTTTCCGGCCGGTCGAGCTGTCCGATCGGGTGGTGGCGACGTCACGCGGTGACTGGTACGAGCAGCGGATGGTCGACACTGGGTCGCCGTACCCGGTGCCGGTGCGGAGCGACGCGTTCGCCGGCTGGCGTACCCACCCGCTCGTCGGGGAGGTCAACGACGGGAACTGCTGGCATGCGTTCGGCGGGGTATCCGGACATGCGGGCCTGTTCACGACGGTGCCCGACCTGACGCGCTTCGGCCGGGCCGTGCTGTCCTCCCTACGCGGGCGGGGTCCGTGGAGCGCCGACGTGGTCGCGGAGTTCGTCCGGGCGGGGCGCAACGCCGGCCAAGGTCTTGGCTTCCGGGTCTCACCGGCCGGCACCGGCTGGCATCCCGGCTTCCCCGGTGCGAGGTTTGCCGTCGTACCCGACCGGGGACTGGTCGTCGTGCTGCTGACCAACCGGCTGCACACGACGGGTGAGCCGCGGGGGATCGACCCGGAGTGGGCCCAGCTGATCGATGCCGTGGAGGCCGGATGAGAGTCATCGGTGTCATGTCGGGCACGTCGTACGACGCGATCGACGTCGCCGCGGCCGACCTTCGGCTCGAGGGCGATGCCGTCGTGTTGCGGCCGCTCGGCGCCCTGCAGGTGTCGTACGCCGACGACATGCGCTCGCGCATCGCCGGCGCGCTCCCGCCCGCGCAGACGACGATCGCCGAGGTCTGCCGGCTGGACACCGAGCTCGGCCGGCTGTTCGCCGACGCGGCTCGGCGCGGCGTCGACGAGCTGTGCGGCGGGCGGGCCGACCTGGTGGTGTCGCACGGCCAGACGGTGTACCACTGGGTCGACCTGGGCGGCGAGGTGCGTGGGACCCTGCAGCTCGGTCAGCCGGCCTGGATCGCGGAGCGCACCGGGCTGCCGGTCGTGTCGGACCTGCGCAGCCGGGACGTCGCGCGGGGAGGGCAGGGTGCGCCACTGGTGAGCATGTTCGACGTGCTGCTGCTGGGCGGCTCGGCGCGGCGCGGCGCCCTGAACCTCGGCGGCATCGCGAACCTCACCGTGGTGGCTCCGGGTGCGGATCCCCTGGCGTACGACATCGGGCCGGCGAACGCGCTGGTCGACGCCGCGATGCGGCAGCTGGTCGGGTCGACGTACGACGAGGGCGGTGCACACGCGGCTCGGGGGACGGTGCACGCCGGCCTGCTGGCGAGCCTGCTCGACGAGCCGTACTACGACCGCGCCGCGCCGAAGTCCACCGGCAAGGAGACGTTCCACTGGGGCTACCTGGCCGAGCGGCTGGCCAAGCACGGCGGCATCCCCGCCGCCGATGTCGTCACCACGGTGTCGGAGCTCACCGCCCAGGTCGTCGCCGTCGAGCTGCGGCTGCACAACCTCGCCGAGGTGTTCGTGTCCGGTGGCGGGGTGCGCAACCCCTGGCTGATGCGGCGGCTTCGCGAGCTGGCCGGCGCCGGTTGCGTGGTTAGCGACATCGCCGAGCTGGGGGTGGGGGCGGACGACAAGGAGGCGTACGCGTTCGCGCTGCTCGGGTTCCTCACCGTGCATGGGTTGGCCGGGACCGTGGCGACGTGCACCGGCGCCGCCGGGCCGGCCGTACTCGGGAGCATCACGCCGGGTGCGTCGCCGCTGCGACTGCCGTCGCCGGCGGAGAACCCGCCGACCCGGCTACTGATCGACGCCTAACCAGGCCCCGGCGCGGGCGACTGGTGGGGCCGCCGCCGCCCCGCTGTGGGATTGGTACGGGGGCGCCCCGTTCCATTAGGTCTGGAACGGGGCGCCCCCGTACCAGAAAGCTGTTGGACCGTAGGCGCCCAGATCCCGCTCCAACTTCCCTGCGTCCGATGTCATGTGCGCGATCGTGGACTACCGAGTCTCTCCACGCCCGCCAGTTGGCGCCGTCCAGAGCCTCAGGTCGACGTGCCTGGCGGCGAACTGGAAGTCCTTGTCGGTGGTCAGCAGGGTGTGCCCCCCGGCAACGGCCAACTGAGCGATGAGTGCGTCAATGGTGCCCACCTGCACCCCTGCTGCTCGCAATGTGTTGCGAACGCCTGCGGCGGCCACGTGATCCTCGCGCGACGGGGCGATGTACTCCAGCGATGCAAACGTCTCGGTGATCTGTTCCCTGACACGAGCAGGAACCACCCCTTGCAGCACCTCCTGCAGGATCACTCCAGTGGTGGCGACGAGGTCGCCACCAGCCAGCGCATCGCGCAGTCCCCGCACCTCAGGCGCATCCGACGGAGCATCGCGGCGAAGCCCCAGCGACCACACGCTCGTGTCGACCAGCAAACTCATCCGCGAGAGCGCTCTGCCTTGTAGTCGTAGTTCTCGTCGAACTCCACTGTGCCGAACAGGTCGAGGATGCGCGCCTGCTCGCGCCGCGCGATGAACTCTTCCAGCGCGCGGGTCACGGCAGCCTTCTTCGTGCGCGCCCCACTGACCTCAAGCGCACGGTTGAGCAGCTCTGGGTCGATCGCCAGGTTGGTAGCCATGTGCACCGCCTCACACATGAGTCTACACAAGACGTGGCCACCCCGCCGACATGTGTGAAGCCCCCACCACAAGGTGGGGGCTTCACGGGCTGTGCGACCCCGACGGGACTCGAACCCGCGGCCTCCGCCGTGACAGGGCGGCGCGCTAACCAGCTGCGCTACGGGGCCTCGATGATGCGCTGTGCGGCTCGAATGCTACTGCACTCGTGATGCGTGCCCCCAACGGGATTCGAACCCGTGCTACCGCCTTGAAAGGGCGGCGTCCTAGGCCTCTAGACGATGAGGGCTCGACTTGCTGCCGTCGGGGACCGCACAAGCATAGGTGCAGCCCGTCGATCTCTCCAAACCGGCACAATGGCGGCGTGATCGAGATGCCCCGCGACCGTTTCGAGCAGCTGGTCGCCGAAGCTCTCGACACGATCCCGCCCGAGCTCGCCGCGCTGATGGACAACGTCGCGATCTTCGTCGAGGACGACGCACCGGCCGATGATCCCGAGCTGCTCGGCCTCTATGAGGGCATCCCGTTGACCGAGCGCGACGGCTGGTACGGCGCGGGGAGCATGCCCGACCGGATCCTGGTCTTCCGACGCCCGACGCTGGCCATCTGTGCGACCGAGGACGAGGTCGTCGACGAGGTGCAGATCACCGTCGTGCACGAGATCGCGCATCACTTCGGCATCGACGACGAGCGGCTGCACGAGCTGGGGTACGGCTAGCCGGCCGTACCCGGGTGGGCCGCAACACCAACAGGGGCGCCGGAACCCCCGTGCCCGGCGCCCCCATCGGGCCCTCCCTAGTGAGCCCGGATTCCCCCCACGAGATCCGGGCCCCGCACCCAGGCCACGGACCTGGGTACGTCTCACCGATCGCTGCTCGTCACCTGCCCGGGCTGCTCGGCGCCCGCCGGCTCGGCGGTGCCGGGCCCGACTGCCAGGACGGTCATCGCGGCGACGGTCGCGAAGGTCGCGACCACTGCCCTGATGCGCTCGGTCATGACGCCCCCTCAGGCTCGAGCATTGGCGATTCGGTCGACAGCAGGAGCGCGGGGGACCAGGATTGATACACCGACGGGCAAAGATCTCTCGCACGGAAGTCCTTGACCGACGTATCAACCGCGCCGCGCCACCCTCCTGACTGCATGACGACCACCGCGCCGGTGCGGCCCCCGACCGACGGAGGCGACGTGCAGGCGGGCATCCCGCATCAGTCCGACGAAGAGCCCGGCACCGGACGTGGGTCTGCCGATGCGGACACCACCTGGGACCTCGCCGCGCGCTGTTTCCGTGCGTGGAAGGATGGCGACCGAGCCGCGCTCGATGAGCTAGTACGCCGGGTGAGCCCGCTGTTGTGGCAGGTCGTCCGGTCGTACGGCCTCGACACGGCCAGCGCCGAAGACGTGGTGCAGACGACCTGGATGACGCTCATCCGCAAGAACGACCAGGTCCGCGACGACCAGGCCGTGCTGCGGTGGCTGACCACCAGCGCCCGGCGCGAGGCGTGGCGGATCGCGAAGAGTCGCGGCCGGACCAGCCCGGCGGAAGACACCGTGATCGAGCTCGCCCTGCCGGCGGCACGCAGCCCGGAGTCCGCCGTGGTCGACACCGATTCCCAGCGGATCCTGTGGCAGCAGGTCCTCCAGCTCGACGCCCGCTGCCAGTACCTGCTGCGGGTGGTCGCGTTCCAGGAGCGTCCCGACTACGCCACGCTCGCGACCCGGCTCGACATGCCGATCGGCAGCATCGGTCCGACCCGAAACCGCTGCCTGGCCAAGCTACGCACGCTGATGACGGCCGATGAGGGGAGCCGACGATGAGTGAGGACAAGCCGACTCATGAGCCCGGAGACATCGAGCTGCTCGGCGACCTTCGGGAGATGTGGTCGGTGATCGACCCGATGCCGGCCGACCTCCCGGACCGGATGCTGTTCGCGCTCGACCTCGAGCAGCTGGATCTCGACTTCGAGCTGCTCCGGCTGGTGACCGCCGCGCAGGAGGACCTGAGCGTACGCAGCACCGACGTCAACACGATCACGTTCAGCGGGCCGTCGTTGACGGTGATGCTGCGAGTCAGCGAGCTCGGCCCAGGTCGGCGCCGGCTCGACGGCTGGCTCGCACCCAGTGCGCCACTGCACATCACTGTCCATCACAGCAAGGGCACGGTGGAGGCACCGGTCGACGAGCGAGGTCGCTTCGTGGCGTCCGACGTCCCCGCCGGAATGACCCGACTGGTGCTCGCCTCGCCGGATGACGACAAGGCCAGCCCGTTCATCACACCCACCGTCGAGATCTGACATTTCGCCATACTGTGCGGACGCACAATCGTCCGCAGGTGTACGCCCTGGAGGGGATTCTGCATGACTGTCCGTGGCCGCGAGCCAAACGCTCCGAACTTCGACCCGCCGTTGCCGCCGGCTTACCTGCTGGCCAACCACGGCGCCCGCATCCTCGACCCGTACGGCTCCCAATGGGTGGGAAGCCCGACCGACTTCCGGCCGACGGCCTATGTGTCCAGCCGTTTGTTGGTGATCGACGACCTGGTCGAGGACGAGGGGATCAACGAGGCGATCGCGACAGCGGCGGACTCTTTCGACTGGGAGGTCGATGAAGAGGCCGACATCGCTCGGCAGCAGGAGCGGACCGCCGACCGGCCGAGCCGGTTCCGTCAGGTGTCGTTCAAGATGCCGACCGACATACGGAAGCAGCCGCCGGATGCCTGGCGCGTCCTGCAGCAAGCGCGGACCAACCGTGGTCAACGACTTCGAGGCGTTGGCCTGGACCACGTGATGTTCGCCAACCCGGGGTTCATTGGCGCGCCGTTCCACGACTCCAACCCGTTCCACGACTCCAACCCGTTCCACGACTCCAACCCGGTCGAGGGCGCCGCAATATCCGGCTACGGACAACAGGGAGGTGGTGGTCGGCAGCCGGTCGTCTGGCTGGGTGCACCACCCGTCCGCAACAACGGCATTGACGGACGTCGCCCCTTGGTGGCGATCCTCGACACAGGTTGCGGCGACCACCCCTGGTTGAAGGCAGGCGTCTCAACGGTGTGCGAGATCGATGGCCGAGTGGTCGGCCTGACTGATCCCGCGACCGACCCGGAGCAGCGGGGCGACGTGACCGGCCCGCTCGACGGCATGATCGACCCGATTTCAGGACACGGCACGTTCATCGCCGGCCTGGTGCGACAGGCCTGCCCGGACGCCGACATTTTGACGATCCGAGTGGTGCATGGTGACGGACTGATCGTCGAGTCCGAGCTCGTACAGGCGCTCGAGGACGTCGAGGAGCTGGTCAAACGCGCCGCCAACGGCGACGAAGAGACCGGCCGAGTGATCGACGTGCTCAACCTGTCGATGGGCTATTACCACGAGGATCCCGAGGACCCGTCGTTCGACTCCCCGTTGCTGGCGACGCTGCAAGCGATGGGCCGTTGCGGCACGGTCGTCGTCACCTCGGCGGGCAACGACGCGACGTCCCGCAAGATGTTCCCGGCTGCGTTCACTCCGCACGCCACTGGGCACGTGCCCACGCCAGACCCGGAGTGTGTACCGGTCGTCAGCGTGGGGGCGCTCAACCCGAACGACACCGCGGCACTCTTCAGCAACTCGGGGGAGTGGGTGACCTGTTGGGCTCCGGGGGTCTCGCTGGTGAGCACTATCCCGCCGTTCGACGGTGGTGCTCAGCCCGCCGTACGTACGGCCCAGATACCGTCGGTCAGATCGGACAACCCTGGGATCCGAGAGTCGCTCGACCCGGACAACTATTCGCGCCAGTTCGCTGTCTGGAGTGGCACATCGTTCGCTGCCCCGGTGGTAGCCGGGCGGATTGCCCAGTCTCTCTTGGAGCAGAGCCAGAACGGCCAGGGCAGGCTGGCCGACACCGAGCCGAGCGCGGCCGTTCAGCGTGGATGGCGCGCAGTCACCGACGTGACCGGTCTCAAGCCCTGAGGCAATTGTTCGGGTCCATGGTCGGCGCCCAGTCGTCAGACGCGATGATGGGGCGGTGCTGACCGCCGAGAAGCTGCACGCGCGTGCCCTTCGCGCGAGCGAGCGCGGTCGTCATGCCGAGGCCCGGCACAATTTGCGTCGTGCTCTTGAGCGGGCGGATAATCCCGTCACAAGGGCTCGAATCCTGCTCAGCCTTGGCTATCAAGAGGCCGAGCGCGGGCACGTTGATGAAGGCCTCCACCTCCTGGACGAGGCTGCCGATGCCAACCTTCCGTCGGCGATCGTCGGGCTGATCGCGTCCCAACGAGGTCTCTTGCTCATGCGCGCTGGCCGCGAGGACGCCGCGCTTGCGGCATTCGACGAGGCCGTACGCCTGCTGGACGAGGACGATGCGCTAGCGCTCACGCGGGCTGCCCTCAACCGGGGCAATGTGCATCTGCAGCGACGTGACCTCCGCGCCGCACGTGCCGACTTCGAGCGCGCCGTCGACGTTGCTGACAGACACACGCTCACCGTGCAGCGCGCGATGGCGATGCACAACCTTGGGTACACCGACCTGCTGGCCGGCGATCTGCCGTCAGCGCTGCGACGCATGGACGAGGTATTTCAGGAGCTCGCGTCACTGTCGCCGGTCTCTGAGGCGGTCTGTCACGTGGACCGAGCACAGGTCCTCGTCGCCGCCGGCCTCTTGACCGAAGCGGACGGTGACCTGGCGGCGGCGGCCACGGCGTTCGGGTCGCGCAAGCTACGACAGGACCAGGCCGAGGCCGAGCTCGCCCGGTCGCGGCTCGCCCTCGCGCAGCTGGACCTCTCGAAAGCAGAGCGGCTCGCTCGGCAGGCGCAGCTGCGGTTTCTGCGCAGGGGCAGCGAATCGTGGGCGCTACAGGCCGACCTGGTGCGGCTGGCGGCGCGGGTGGCAGCAGGCAAGTCCCCGGCCGCTTGTCAGGTCGAGTCGATGCGGCTGGCCGCTGAG
>WHTB01000106.1 GCA_009379735.1 Propionibacteriales bacterium | reverse complement strand
CCGGTGCCGCGTACGTCGGTCGACAGCCGCAGCGTGACGGCGCGGTCCGACGGGTTGGTGTAGGTCAGGGTGCGGGTGACCGTGTCCGCGGCGTTGGGGATGCGGCCGAGGGAGAGCGTGCCGTGGTCGACCGCCACCGACTCGTCGACCGCCGCGGCAACGTCGAGCCGGCCGGCGCCCTGGAACGTCACCGGCTCGTCGGGCAGCCCGGTGCTGCTCGACACCAGCCGCGCCTTGATCTGCTCCGCGTCCCAGTCGGGATGCTGCTGGGCGACGATCGCGGCCGCACCGGCGACATGCGGCGTGGCCATCGAGGTGCCGTTGAGGGACGTGTAGTCATCGTCGACCAGGCTGCCCAGCGAGGTGCCCGCGGCCCGTGCCGCCACGATGCCCGCCCCGGGCGCGACAATCTCGGGCTTGATCGCCAGGTCGCCGACCCGCGGGCCACGCGACGAGAACCACGCCGCGTCGTCCTGCTTGGTGGTGGCGCCGACGGTCAGCGCCGCGGTGGCCGCACCCGGCGAACCCACGGTCTCCTCGCTCGGTCCGGCGTTGCCCGCGGCGATCACGAACAGTGCGCCGGAGCTCTCGGTCAGGCGGTCCACCGCCTGGCTCATCGGGTCAGTGCCGTCGCTCGCCCAGGGCGTGCCGAGGCTCATGCTGACCACCTCGGCGCCCTCGGCCACGGCCCACTCCATGCCGGCGATGATCTGGTCGGTGAATCCGGAGCCGCTGTCGTCCAGGACCTTGCCGATCAGCAGGTCGGCCCCCGGCGCGACGCCCTTGCGTGCACCGTCGGAGGCGGCGCCACTGCCGGCGACCGTGGCGGCGACGTGAGTGCCGTGACCGTTGCCGTCCACCGCGGTCGCGCCCGGCGGGTCCTCGTCCTCGCTGAAGTTCCGGGCGGCAGTCACCCGGCCGGCGAGGTCGGCGTGGGTCGCGTCGTAGCCGGTGTCGAGGACGGCGACCGGCACGCCGTCCCCGTCGTACCCGGCGTCCCAGGCCTCCGGCGCACCGACCAACGGGACGCTCTCGTCGAGCGTCGACTGCACCTTGGCGTTGAGCCAGACCTTGGCCGCGCCGGCGAGCCGTGCGTTCGTGGAGGTGGTACGCGCCGCCGCCGTGCCGCGCAGCGACGTCCAGACCGACTCCATCCGGGACTTGGCCGCGCTGACCGACACCGTGCCGATCGACGCCAGGTCACGCACCTTCCGTACTCCTGACGGAACCCGCGGAAGGCTCTTCGCCGACGGGCCGCCGGGTGCCGTGAGCAGCAGCGGCAGGCTCTTGCGGGCGGCATCGTGGTAGCCCTGCTCGACCAGCAGGCTGATGTTGAACAGCTTGTCGTCGAGCACCCCGGAGGCGACGTACGGCACCGCGGCGGCCGGGACGACGTGCACCTCGCCGTCTTGCTGGTAGACCTGCGCGGGCGCCTTCTCCGGAGCCCGCGGGTCGTCCTGGACCCAGGCAGCCTGTTTGCCGTCGCCGGCGTCGTGCAGCACTACGACATCGCCGGTCAGCAACGTCACCTGGTACGTCTTGCCGGTCTGCTGGCCGACATGCTGGCCGGTCGGCTGGCCGGTCGCCGTGATCGGCGCTTCAGTCGGCCCTTGCGCCGGCCCGCCGGTCGCCGACGGCAGCGGGCCGCCGAGCGTGGCCGCCAGAACGGCGGTGAGCAGCACCGCGAGCGCGCGGCGACGACGGGACAGGGCGGCCAGCCGAGAAAGGATCATGGTGCGCATGGGTCCTCGTTCCTGGGTGCGGCACGTGCGAGGCGGGGTCTCCACACTCGCCTGCGCGGCGGCGATGTTGCGAGTGGGTGGATCACCCAATCAATCGGCCGACTTCCCCTCGCGAACGGGTCTTCCCTTCGTGAGTGGCCCCCACATAGCGGACATCCGGGACTTTGGGGAGCCACTCGCGAAGAGAGGTCGCCCGGCGGGCGCCTACAACGGCTCCCAGTGCTCGTCCGGCTGCTCCGGGTCGTCCGGCGGGTCCGGTGGCGGGCCGGGGTTCTCGGTGTCGCCGGCGGGTGGCTCCCGGCGCCGTCGTGGCGGGGGTGACTGCCGTTGGTCCATGGGGACAGACGATGCTGCCTGTGGCGGCGAGGCTGCGAGTGGGCAGATCACCCAAAGTTGCCCGACCCGGGGCCCGACTCGGTCGCGGCGGCGACTGCCAGCGCCGTCCGCGAGCTGACCCCGAGCTTGCGCATCGCCGCACTGAGGTGGCGGTCGACGGTCCGCGGCGACAGGAACAGCGCCTCGGCCACTTGGCGGTTGGTCAGCCCCTGGGCGACCAGCCGGGCGACCTCCTGCTCGCGCGGGGAGAGCTGGTCGCCGTACCCGCGCCGCCCTCCACGCCAGACCCGGGCGACTTCGACGCCGTGCCGGCGCAGCAGGCGCGCCACCCGGTCGGCGTCCCAGCGCGCGCCCAGCTCCTGCAACCGGTCCTGCGCGGTGGCGAGCAGGGTCAGTGCCGCAGCCGAGTCCCCCGCCGCCAGCAGACAGCGCCCCTGCCGCTCCACGGCAAGCAGCTCGTCGTACGGCCGGGGCAACGCCGACCACGCCTGCGCAGCGGCGGCGTACGCGGTCCCGGCCTCGTCGAGCGCACCGTGGGACTCCGCGACGATCCCGCGGCAGGTGTGCAACGCCGCGGCCGGAGCCGGCGCGTCCCGGTCGCCGAGCCCGTCGGCGAACCGCCGAGCGAGCGCCTCCGCCGGCCCGATCTGACCGGTGCTCACGAGCGCGTCGAGGTGCACCGGGGCGATGTCGGTCGCCCACACCCAGAGGCCGGTACGGGAGATCGCCTCGATCCCCCGAGTCGTCAGCGCCAGCGCGTCCGCCGCAGCATCGTCGGCCAGGCTGAGCCGGCCGAGCATCGCCGCCGGGGTCATCGACGCGTCGAAGAGGCCGCGCCTCGTCACCTCCTCCAAGATCGCCCGCAGGCCGCGCTCGGCGGCCGGACGGTCGCCGCGGACCAGGTCGAGCAGGGCCAGGATCTGCTGCGCCTCGAGCTGCGCCGCCGGCAGCGTGTCGTCGGCGTCGGCGACCTCGGTGACCCGGTCGGCCAGGCCCTTCCACGCGCCGCTGTGCCAGTCGAGGTACGCCTGGGTGAGGCGGGCCGAGTTCAGCAGTCGGTGGTAGCCGGTGCTGCGCATCAGCTCGATCGCAGCGTCGAGCTGGCGCCGGGCGTGGTCGTCGCGACCCCAGCCGATCGCGAGGTGCCCGACGTTCATCAGGCAGCGGGCGACCTGCCGGCGTTCGAAGTCGGTGGGCGCGTCGGCGGGGATCTCGGCTGCGGCCTGCCAGCCGCTCTCCTCGCCCAGCATCAGCAGCGCACTCGCGCGGTCCACGGCCAGCCAGGTCCGCTCCGCGCGCGAGTCCACCTGGGCGAAGAGCCGGGTGGCCCGGTCCAGCCACGCCAAGTGGCGCGTCACCGGCCAGCTGTGCCCGTGCGGCAGACCAAGGGAGATCATCGCCCGCGCGGCGAGAGCGGGCTGCCCGCCGAGGTCACCGACCGCGGCCTCGCTCTGCTCGGCGGCCGCGTCGAACTCGCCGAACTGCAGAAGCAACCGGCCAAGCAGCAGCCGGAGCTCGCCGCGGTCGTCGATCGTCGTGTCGTCGCGCTCGATGACCGCGCGCAGCGCGACCGTGACGCTCGTACCCAGGTCACCGAGAGCCGCCGCACCCCACGCGGCCGCCGCGCCCAGCTTGCGGGCCAGCCCGGCGCGCCGGTCCGGTGGCGGGTCGGCGCCGGTCAGCAGGTCGTGCAGCAGCACCACCGCTGCCCGGTCGTCGCCGGACTCCATCGCCAGGTCGGCGGCGGCCTCCGCATGCTGGCTCCACGCCGCGAGATCACCCGCCTCCCGGAAGTGCCGGCTCAGCCGCGCCACCGGCGGCGGGTCCACGTCGAGCAGCGCCGCGGCCGCCCGGCCGTGCAGCCGGCGTCGCTCGGAGGCCGGGACCGCCTCCTCGACCGCGCGCGCCGCGAGGGCATGCCGGAACGCGAACCGCCCCGGGGCCGACTCGTGCAGCAGGCCGACGGCGAGGGCGCGGGCCAGGCCGCGACGGGCGACGACGGCGCCGCCACCGGCGACCCGGGCCAGCAGCGGCTCGGTGCCCGGCTCGCCGAGTACGGCGGCGGCTTCGAGGACTCGCTGCGCGGCCGCGGGAAGGCGTTCGACCCGTTCGAGGACCGAGTCCCGCACGGTCGGTGGGACCTGCAGGTCCTCGACGGCGCGGCGGCTCCACTCGCCGCCCTGCCACACGATGTCGCCACGGTCGTGCAGCAGCGAGACGCTCTCCTCCAGCGCGAGTGGGACACCCTCGGTGCGCTCGTGCAGGAACGCGACGAACGTCTCCGACACCTGCTCGGCGTCGAACATCGACGCGACCAGCTGCCGCGTCTCGTCGACCTGCAGAGGATCGAGTACGACCCTGGCCTGCGGCAGCGAGGCGAACGACCGCGACGTCAGCCGCAACAGCAGGGAGCCGGCCGGCACGTCGGTGGGGCGGTACGTGACAACCAGACTGACACCTGGGTCGACCGCAGCCAGCATGAGCAGCAGCTCGAGCGTGGCCGCGTCCGCCCAGTGGGCGTCCTCGACCAGCAGCACCTCGACACCCGACCGCTCGACCAGCTCGGTCATCGCCCGGAGCAGGCGATGCCGGGTCCCCTTCGGATCCTCCAACGGCTCCAGCGCGGGCGGCAGCACGTCCGCCCACTCGGGAAACAGCGGGCGCAGCGCCCCGGCCAGCGGGCTCAGCGCGAGGTCGGGAGCTCCGAGCCGATGCAGCGCGTCGACGACCGCACCCAGCGGGAACGGCTCCGACAACGGCGGACAGACCACCTGCAGCACCCGCCGGCCGCGCAGCGGCTCCGACCCCAACGTCTCGTGTACGAGGCGGGTCTTGCCGATGCCGGCCTCGCCCTCGACGAGCAGCAGCGCGGGCGACTCGCTCAAGGCCGCGACGGCGCTGGCGAGCTCTCGCTCCCGACCCACGAACGCAGCGGCCGACAGCCCTCCGGGGCGGGGGCGGCCCCGGGTGTGATCAGCCATCTGGCCTCCCCGCTCGTACTGCTGGCTCGACGAAGCCCGACGCGCACCCAGTCATCGATGCTCCCTCGGGAGACTAACCGAGCGACTTGTCCGGCAGCGGAGTCCTCGCGTCGAGGTTGCGCGTATGTGGGACATACGCGCAACCTCGGCGCGAGGAAGTCGGGTCAGCGGGGCTCGGACTCGTGGTGGCGCACCTGGGTGCCGCGTCACGTCAGACGGCGTCGGCGGCAGCGGTCCCGGCAATTGTTCAAGCCGACCGTCGGTCCGGCAGGTCATGCTGAGCAGATGACGGACCCGCTGCGCCGCCTGCGCCGCCGCCCGGAGTGGCAGTTCTTCGCCGTGCTGCCGCGGGCCGACCCGGTCCTTGCCACCTGGTGGTGGGCACTCCTGCTGCTGCGCGGTGCACTGCCCGCGGTGTTCGCGATCGCGATGGGTCTGCTAGTCGGTGCGGTCCAGCACCGCACCGACCTGACCGGTGCCCTGGCCCTGGTCGGGGTGACGTTCGTGCTGTTGCAGGTGCTGACGCCGCTGCACCAGGCGGTCAGCGCGAACCTCGGCAGCCGGGTCGCCGCCTGGCTCAACGACGTCCTGGCCGACAGCTGTGTCGAACCGCCCGGCATCGGCCACCTGGAGGATCCCGACCTGATCGAGGACCTCACCGTGGCCCGGGAGTTCGACCGCGGCCAGACCGGTCCGCCGATGTACCTGAACGTCGACTTCATCGCCGGCAGCATGGTCGAGCTGGTCGGCGGGATCGCCTCGGCGGTGGTGCTGTTCGGGTACACCTGGTGGGCGCCACTGCTGCTCGCCGGGGCCTGGGGAGCGACGCACTGGCTGCTCCGCGAGAGCGGGGTCTGGCGGGACCGCAACACGGCCGAGGTCCGGTCGGCGCAACGGCACGCGGACTACGCCTACCGGATGGCGGTCGAGCCGGCCGCGGCGAAGGAGCTGCGGCTGTTCGGCCTGGCCGCCTGGACGGTGCAGCGGTTCACCGACCGCCGCCGCCGGCTGTTCGATCTGCAGTACCACGCCACCCGGCTGCGGGAGCGGCCGGTCGCCTGGAGCCTGCTGATCGTGGCGGTCGCGAACGGCCTGGTGTTCTGGTCGCTCGGCGCCGCCGCGGCCGACGGGCGGCTGGAGCTGGACCGGCTGGTGGTGTTCGCCCAGGTGGCGGTCGGGGTCAGCATGATCGCCTTCGGCGGCCTCAACTGGGCGCTCGACGGTGCGGCGGCACCGGTCGCCGCTGTGCTGCGGCTGCGGCCGGCGATGGCTCCGGCCGGCGCCCTCTCCCCCGGCCACCTGTCGGCCGCCGGGATGCCCGCCGCCGGGATCCGGGTCCGCAACCTCCAGTTCCGCTACCCACGCACCGACCGGCCGGTGTTCGACGGCCTCGACCTCACCGTGCCGGCCGGCTCGTCGCTCGCGATCGTCGGCCAGAACGGCGCCGGCAAGACCACCCTCGCCAAGCTGCTCTGCCGCCTGTACGACCCCGACTCCGGGGCGATCGAGGTCGACGTCACCGACCTGCGTGACCTCGACGTCGACGACTGGCGGCGACGGGTGACGGCGGTGTTCCAGGACTTCGTCCGGTTCGAGCGGTCCCTGCGCGACAACGTCGCACCCGCCGGCGCACCCGACGCCGACATCCTGGGCGCACTCGCCGACGCCGGTGCCGACCAGCTGGCCGACCTCGACACCCCGCTGGCCAAGGGGTACGAGGGCGGCACCGACCTGTCCGGCGGTCAGTGGCAGCGGGTCGCCCTCGCCCGGGCGCTGTGCGCCGTCCGCCAGGGCGCAGGCCTGGTGTTGCTGGACGAGCCGACCGCGCAGCTCGACGTCCGCGGCGAGGCGGCGATCTTCAACCGGATCCTCACCGCGACCCGAGGTGCGACCACCATCTTGATCTCGCACCGGTTCTCCACGGTTCGACACGCCGATCGGATCTGCGTGCTGGAGCACGGCCGCGTGGTCGAGCTCGGCAGCCACGACGAGCTGATCGCGCTGGGTGGGCGCTACAGCACCATGTTCGACCTGCAGGCGCAGCGGGTCGCGGCCGAGACCGACGAGGAGGGGGTGACCTATGACGTCCTCTGACCGGGCTTCGGCGATGGACGTCGACGACCTGCCGCCGGCGCTGTCGGCGATGTGGCGGGTCTGCCGGCTGGGCTACCAGCACGAGCCGGGGCTGCTGGTGTTCGCCTTCGTGATGACGTTGCTGGCGGCACTGCCCGACGCGCTGCTCGCGCTGTGGCTGAAGCTGCTCGCCGACGGTGTGCTGAGCGACGACCGCGGTGCGGTGCTGCTGGCGACCGCCGGGCTGGCGCTGTCGGTGACGGTGACCTGGTTCCTGCGGACCGTCACCACCCGGCTGACCCGGCGGTTCCGGGACCGCGTCACGATCGTGCTGGAGGCCCACGTCGCGCAGCTGCAGGCGTCGGTCGCCACCATCGCGCACCACGAGCGCCGTGACTACCTCGACCGGCTCGCCGTCCTGCGCAACCAGGTGTTCGTGCTCGACCACATGTACATGTCGCTGTTCTCCACCTGCGGATGGATCCTGCGGCTCGTCGTCACCGTCGGGCTGCTCGTCTCCATCCATCCGCTGCTCGCGCTGCTGGTCGTGTTCGCCGTGCCGACCGTGCTGAGCTCCACCTGGCGCCCGGGCGTCGAGCGGGAGGCCGAGGAGCGCAACGCACCGCACAGCCGGCTGGCCGACCACCTCTTCGGGGTCGCGACGACGGCAGCGGCGGGCAAGGAGGTGCGCGTCACCGGCATCGGCCGCGACCTGGTCGCCGGCCGGCGACGCGCCTGGGAGCAGTGGTACGGGCCGATCGCGGCGACTCGCTGGGTCAGCGCCGGCTGGCATGGGGCCGCCTGGGCGGTGTTCGCCGCGGCGTATGTCGGTGCCGTCGCCCTGGTCGCGACCCGGCTGCAGGGCAGCGTCGGCGACGTGCTGCTGATCTTGGCGGCGGGCGCCCGGCTCTCGGCGTACATCGGGGCGACGGTCGGCGAGATCGGCTTCCTGCGCGGGATCTGGATGGACGGGTCGCGGCGGCTGGTCTGGTTGGAGCGCTACGCCGCCGCATCGGTCGCCGACGCCGACCTCCCCGTACCCGAACGGCTGTCCGAGGGCATCCGGCTGGAGCAGGTCTCCTTCGCCTACCCGGGCACCGACCGGCTGGTGCTGAACGGCATCGACCTGGAGCTGCCCGCCGGTCGGGTGGTCGCGGTGGTCGGTGAGAACGGCGCCGGCAAGTCCACCCTGGTCAAGCTGCTCGGCAAGCTGTACGAGCCGACCAGCGGCCGGATCCTGCTGGACGGGCAGCCGCTCGGCCGGATGCCGGCCGACGACTGGCGGGCCCGGGTCGCCGGTGCGTTCCAGGACTTCTTCCGGTTCGAGCTGCGGGCGGACCACAGTGTCGGGCTGGGCGACCTGCCCCGGCTGGACGACCGGTCGGCGGTGACCGCAGCGGTCGGGCGGGCCGGTGCGGACGATGTCGTGGATCGGCTCGAGCACGGCCTCGCCACCCAGCTGGGACCGACCTGGCCGGACGGCGTCGAGGTCAGCTTCGGCCAGTGGCAGAAGCTCGCGTTGGCGCGCGGTTTCATGCGGGACAGCCCGCTGCTGCTGGTGCTCGACGAGCCGACCGCGGCGTTGGACGCGGAGACCGAGCACGCGCTGTTCGAGCGGTTCGCCGCAGCGGCTCGCGACGGCACCGGCGGGCGGATCACGGTGCTGGTGTCGCACCGGTTCTCGACGGTCCGGATGGCCGACCTGATCGTGGTCCTGGACGGTTCCCGGCTGGTCGAGGTCGGCAGCCACGACGAGCTCTTGGCCCGCGGCGGCCAGTACGCCGAGCTCTACCGGATCCAGGCGGCGGCGTACGGCTGACCGGGCCGGCGGCGTGGGCCAGGTTTGTACGCTGGCCGCATGGCTGTCCCCTCGGTGATGGTGCCGCTCAGCACGCCCGCACCCGACTTCGCGCTCCCCGACCTCGACGGACGCACCGTTCGGCTCGACGCTCTGACCGACGCGCCTGCACTCCTGGTCGCGTTCCTCTGCAACCACTGCCCCTACGTACGCCACGTCGAGGACGAGCTGGGTCGGCTGGTCTCGCGCCATCCCGACGTCGCGGTGGTGGGGGTCTGCACCAACGACGCCGACGCCTACCCCGACGACCGGCCCGAGCAGCTGGCCGAGCAGGCGCGTCGCGCGGGCTGGACCTTCCCGTACCTCGTCGACGCGGACCAGTCCGTCGGACGGGCGTACGACGCCGCCTGCACTCCGGACTTCTTCCTGTACGACGGCGAGCGCCGGTTGGCGTACCGGGGTGCGTTCGACGAGTCGACCCCGGGCAACGACATCCCGGTGACCGGCGACCTGCTCGCCGTCGCGATCGGGCAGGTGCTCGGCGGCCAGCCGGTCCCCGAGCCCCACCGGCCGAGCATGGGCTGCTCGATCAAGTGGCGCACCTGACCCGACCCGAGTCGCGTGTCATGCCTCGGGCCCCACGCCGCCGAGGCGATGACACGCGACCTTCAGCGCCAGGTCAGGACAGCCGGTACGCCCGGATCAGCGTCTGCTCGAGGTGGCCGCCGTCGCCGTCGGCCAGCTCGACCTGCAGCGACACGTAGCCACTGGTCGTCGAGGCGGCCGGATGCCGGTAGGTCGCGCCGAACCGCCCCTCCCCGTCCGCGCTCACCTCGGCGTCGGTCCAGGTCTGACCGTCGTCGTACGACACCCGCACCGTGGCCTCGTCCACCGGCCCGGCCTGCGAACCCTTCTGGTGTGCAGCGTCGAGCACGAGCCGGACCGACTCTCCACCCGGCGCGGCGTTGGCCAGGTCGAGGGCCTGCCGGCCGGTGCGTGCGTCGACCAGGTCGGAGTAGTCGACATCGATCAGCGGCAAGACCTGCTCGGCCTCGGTGCGGGCCGACTCGAACGTCCAGGCGGTGTGGCTGCGGGTCGACAGCCCGATCCAGGAGCCGTCGTGGGTCACGTCGGCCTCCAGCCGGTACGTCGCCGGCTCGTCGGAGACGTTGAGCCCGCCGAGGACTCCGTGGGCGCTCGCGTACACCTGCTTCCCGTCCTTGAACAGCCGGCTCGACTCCGACATCACGCTGAAGTTCGGCATCCAGTGACCGGCGGCGTCGGTGAACCCGGCGAGCGCGTAGGACAGCCAGCTCCCGTTCCGCCGCACGAGATGACTCGCGCTCCCGACGCGGATATCGCTCTGCGCGAGCCCGGGCGACAGCGGTGCCTTCAGCCAGCTCTCGGTGACCTTCTGCCGTGCCTCGTACACCGTCGTCGCGCGGTCGTACAGGATGTCGCCGGGGTTGTTGAACAGGAACTGCCAGGCCGAGATCGTGTCCAGGCCCGGACGCGCGCTGACGTACTCGGTGCGGGTGTATCCGGTCGACGGGACGAAGTCATCGACGGCCGACGGGCCGCAGTCACACGTGTCGAGCGCGGACTGGTGCAGGCGCCACCCCTTCTCGTGGGCGCCGGTCGTGTAGATGTTCGTCGTGACCTCGGCGAGATCCTTCGGCCGGACCCGGTAGTCCAGCTGGGACGGCACCTGGCCGGACTCGGTGAAGGTGACGTCGTACGCGTACGGCGTGCGCGGGGTCGCCAGCAGGTCGAGCACCACCCGGCGCTGCCCCGTTCCCTCGCGGAGCATCTCCCCCTCACGCATCGGCAGGGTGAGCACCGGAACCGGCCCGGAGGCGTCGCGCGGCCAGAAGATCCCGGGCTGGGCGGCGTAGAGGACGACCAGCTCCGCGCCCGCGTCGGCCGCCGCTCGCACCTGGTCGGCGTGGCTGGCGCCGGCCGACTCCTGGACGAGCGCGATCCTGCCGTGCAGGTCGACGCCGTCGAGGTCGGCCGGGGTCGCCTCGCCCGCGTCGACAACTGGGAGCGTGCGGCGACCGTCGAACAGCGGTCCCCCGACCTGTACGGCGTCGAGCCGCTCGCCTCGCCAGCGCGCGACGAGCGGAGCAACGCCGCTGTCCCAGGAGGCGCTGAAGACGAACGGGGCGTCGTCGACCCGCTCGGTCGGGGTGACCGACACCGACTCCGGCGACCCGTCGGTGAACGTCCAGCCCCAGGTGTCCTCGGTGAACCGCTCCGTGTCCGAGTCGCCCCGCCACCAGCCCAGCGACAGCGAGCGGGGTTCGGCCTTGCGCGGAGTCTCCACCGTGATCGGCACCGCGTCGCGGGCGTCGAGCATGACGTCGAAGTTCGGGGCCCCCACCTCGACCTTGGGATCGCCGACGATGCTTTGCTCCTCGGCGTAGCGGCCCGACTCGTCGAAGGTGGTCACCAGCGACCAGAGGTTGTAGTCGCCCTCGGGCAGCCGCACCGTGTACTCGCCCTGCTGCTCGTCGAGGTAGAGGTAGTCGGGGAAGTAGCGTCCGTCGCGCTCCAGGTACGGCGAGATCCGGATGGTGGCCGTCCCGGGTGCGCCGTCGCGATCGGTCGCCCGGAACGTCACGTCGACCGTGTCGTCCTGCTTGACGAAGCCGACGGTCGTCGCCAGCTCCACGTCACCGGACCGCGCGGTGACCCGCCCGCTGTAGGTGTCGGCCTCGACCTCGGTGGCGTCCACGCTGACGACCGCCTGGCCGGTGCCCCCGGCGGGCAGGGTCACGGTGGCGGGCTCGACGGTGAGTACGCCGTCCGGCGCCGGGTCCCACCGGCGCTGCATAGTCGTGGTCAGGTCGAGGGTGACCTCGGCCGCCGACTCGTTGCGGTACGTCAGGGTCCTGGTGGCCGTCAGCTCGCCGGACTCGAAGGGCCTGGTGAAGTACCCGAGGTGCAGGGTTCCCTCGTCGACGTACACCTGCTGGGCGGTGGCCCGGTCCAGGTTGGCCAGCCCGGCACCACGGTCGTACGCACTGCCGGACTCGACCGGCGCGGCCGTCGACGTGAGCGCGTCGCGCAGCTGATCGGCCCCCCAGCCGGGGTGCTGCTGCTTGAGGAGCGCGGCGGCACCCGCGATGTGGGGTGCGGCCATCGACGTGCCGGTCATGCTGACGTACGGCGGGTAGCCCGCGACCGACGAACCGGCCGCGGTGATGTTGAAACCGGGCGCGACGATCTCGGGCTTGATCGCGTCGCCGTCCATCCGGCCACGGCGCGATCCCGTCCACAGCGACGTGGGGGTACGCAAGGCACCGACGGTGAGCGCGGAGTCGGCCGACCCCGGCGACGTCACGAACTCCATCCCGGGCGCCCAGGGGCTGTAGTTGCCGGCGGACACGACGAAGAGCACGTCGTGCTGGGCGGTGAGCCGGTCGACGGCCTCGCTCATCGGGTCGTCGCCGCGCGTGATGGGGCCGCCCAGGCTCAGGTTGACGATGTCGGCGCCGCCCGCGGCGGCCCACTCCATGCCTTCGATGGCACCCGAGATCGTGCCGCTGCCGTCGTCGCCGAGGATCTTGCCGACCATCAGCTCGGCGCCGGACGCGATGCCGCGATAGGTGCCCGACGCCGCCACACCAGACCCGGCTGCGATCGAGGCGACATGGGTGCCGTGCCCAGCGCCGTCGGCGACGCTGCCGACACCGGTGAAGTCCCGGGTGGCCGCGATCCGGTCGTCGAAGTCCGGGTGGCTGTCGTCGATGCCGGTGTCGAGCACGGCGATCCGCGCCCCCTCGCCGGTCAGCCCCCGCGCCCAGGCCGCCGGTGCACCGACCTGGGCTGCGCTCTGGTCCAGCGTGCTGTGCACCCGGGCGTCGAGCCAGATCTTGTCGACGTTCCCCGCCAGCCGTGGGCGCTGTGTGCCGCCGGCGTCGGCGCCGGCGACGGTGTCCCAGAACCGGTCGGCCTCGTTCTGACGCGTGTCGACAGCGATCGCGTTGATGCTGTCGAGCACCGCCCGGCGCTCCGACCCCGCCGGTGCCTTCGCGGCGGATCGCGTGGCGGATCCTGGGG
>WHTB01000340.1 GCA_009379735.1 Propionibacteriales bacterium | reverse complement strand
GCGGCGATGCCGAGGACGAGGCCGGCGATCGACTTGCCCTTGCCGGCACCACGCTTGCCGGCCAGGACGAGGCCTGCGATCGCGAGGCCGATGGCAACGACGCCGAGGAAGGCCCCGAAGAGGCCGAGCACGGGGATGAACGCGATGAGGGCGCCGATGATGCCGAGAACAAGCGAGGCGGTCGAGACGCCGTTGCTCGGCGGCCTCACGTAGACGGGGTTCGGGACATGCTGCACAGGCGTGTGCGTCATGAATGCTCCTAGGGAGAGGGTTTTCGGCGGACTGCCGGGACGATCAGATCGCCAACACCATGCGGCCTGGCAGCCCTCGCGCGGACCAGAATCCGCGCATCTGCACGAAGTTGACCCGAAGCGGTGACGAGCGATGGCCCGACCGCGCCGCCCGAATAGTCAGAACGGGCTATCCACTACACGTTCGTCGGCAGGCAAATTAGTGTTGACTTATATAAGTATTGGCTGGCATCCTGAGGGCGTGCACGCGTTCGACGTACTCGGCGACCCGGTCCGGCGGCGGATCTTGGAGCTGCTGACCGCTGGCGAGCAGGCCGCAGGCGCGGTGAGCGCGGTCGTCCAGGACGAGTTCGGCATCTCCCAGCCCGCCGTGTCCCAGCACCTGCGTGTGCTGCGCGACCATGGGTTCACCACGGTCCGCGCCGACGGTGCCCGCCGCCTGTACTCCGTCGACCCCGAGCCGCTGCAGGACATCGACGCGTGGCTGGAGCAGTACCGCAGGTTCTGGACGCAGCGGTTGGATGCGCTCGGCACCGAGCTCGTACGCGGTCGGCGAGCACGCCGGTCGAGTTCCGGCCGGCCGCCCCGGAATCGCAAGCCACGCAGGGAAGGTGAATGACACATGACCGATGACACTGCCTTCGACGAGACTCATCGTGAGGTACGCAGTCGCCGCATCGCCGCGGGCCAGGCCCGGACCGTGCTGCTGCGGAAGAGCTACGACGCACCGATCGAGGACGTCTGGGACGCCTGCACCAATCCTGACCGGCTGAGCCGCTGGTTCCTCAAGGTCACCGGCGATCTCCGCACCGGCGGCACGTTCAACCTCGACGGCAACGCGAGCGGTGAGATCCTCCGCTGCGAGCCGCCGCGGCACCTCACCGTGACCTGGGTGTACGGCGACCGGCCGGTTGACGAGGTGGACCTACGGCTGTCCCCGGGCGCGGACGGCACCACAGTGCTCGAGCTCGAGCACGCCACGGTCACCACGATGGTTGAGTGGGACGGGCAGCAGGTCGACGTCCTCCCTGGCATGGGGTCCGGCTGGGACCCGGCGCTGTACGCCCTCGACCTGCACCTCAAGGACGAGCTCCCCGACGCCCTTGCCGAGGAGTGGCAGCGCGGGGTGACTCCCCCACAGGTCGAGGAGCTGATCAGCCGGTCGGCGCAGACCTGGGCCGCACTCGTCGAAGCCGCAGACGCGTCCCACTGACTTCCCAGCCCGGCTGATTGGGCCGCAGATCTGGGTGGAGGAGAATCAACGTCGCTCACGCTGTTGTTGTGACGCGGCTCACGACATATTGTATACCGACATGTCGACGCAGACGTCAGACCGCGGCACGTCCGACCACGTCAACGTCGAGGCCCTGGCCGCCGCGTACGACGAGGAACGGCCGTCCCGTCACCTCTCGCCCAGGCTGGACACGTTCGTCACCATCTGGTGCTTCGTGGTCGCGCTGTTCGTGCTGCGGCAGGTGTTCCGGCCGCTCGTGCTCGGCAGCCAGTACTACCTGGTGATCTTCCTCGGGGTCACCCTCCCGCTGGTGTTCGTCTGTTACCGGGTCCGGTCGTCGAGGACGCAGCTGACCGGCACTGACGCCGACGCGACTGATCGCAACGACAACCCCGGCATCGTCGACTGGGCCCTCGCGGGCGTGGCACTCGTCGTCGGGCTGTACCCGGTCCTGCCCCTCACCCAGCTCGAGATCGGCGGCGGCGGCTTCGAAGGTTTCCTCGACCGGCAGGGATCCCTGCTGCTGTTGGACATCGTGGCCGGAATGGTGCTGATGGTCCTCGTGCTCGAGGCCACCCGACGCACCACCGGGCTGGTGCTGCCCCTGGTCTGCCTGGTCTTCTTCGCGTACGCCTACTACGGCGGCTACCTGCCGGTTGGCTGGTCGATCGCTCACCTCGGCCTGAACATCGACCAGATCGTGAACGCTCTCTACAACGAGGCGAGTGGCTTCTTCGGTGTGCCGCTCGACGTCGCGGCGACCTACATCGTCCTGTTCACGATCTATGGCGCGGTCCTCGACCGGATGGGCGCGGGCCGGTTCTTCGTCGAGTTCAGCTTCTCGCTGTTCCGCAAGTCGGGTACGGCGCCGGGACGGACCGTCGCCACGTCCGGGTTCCTGCTCGGCACCGTGTCCGGCTCCGGCACCGCGACCGCGGTGACGCTGGGCTCGTTCGCCTGGCCGATCCTCAAGCGGGCCGGCTACCCGCGAGAGGCTGCCGGCGGCATGCTCGCCGCCTCCGGCATCGGCGCGATCCTGTCCCCGCCCACGATGGGCGCGGCCGCGTTCATCATCGCGGAGTACCTCTCCGTCTCGTACTTCCAGGTCCTGGGCTGGGCGATCGTGCCGACGCTGCTCTACTACCTCGGCATCTTCATCGCGGTCGAGATCGACGCGAGACGGTTCGGCGCGAAGCGGGTCGACCTCGCGATCGGTAGCCCCCTGCACCTTCTGCTGCGGACGGGCTACCACTTCCTCAGCCTTGCCGTGATCGTCTACTTCCTCGCGATCGACGTACCCCCGTTCAAGGCGGTCATCTACGCCACTGTCGTTGCCGCAACGTTCGGGCTCGCCGAGGCCGTGCTGTCACGTCGTCCGGTCGTGACCGGGTTCGAGGACGTTGACGACGAGGCGGAGCCGACGGAGCTCGGTCAGTCGCTGATGTCGTACGCCCAGCGCCTGTTCGACGCACTCGCCAGCGGCATCCGCGCCGCGCTCCCGGTGATCGCGGTCTGTGCCGCCGCCGGCGTGATCACCTCGACCATCGCCAAGACCGGACTGGGCCAGATCCTCTCCGATGTCCTGATCACGGCGGCCGCGGCGCTGGCACCGACGGAGGCGTCGGTGCTGGTGCTGAGCGCGGTGTTCGCGGCCGTGGCGATCCTGATCCTCGGCCTGGCCGTACCCGTGACCGCGTCGTTCATTCTCAGCTGGGTGATCATCGGCCCGGCGCTCATCACGCTGGGGGTCGAAGGCCCCGAGGTGGCGATGTTCATCTTCTACTACGCCGTGCTGTCCGAGGTCTCCCCACCGACCGCCCTCGCGGCCGTCGCATCCGCGGCGATCACCGGTGGCAAGGTGATACCCACGATGATGCAGGCCTGCAAGTACACGCTGCCCGCGTTCCTCGCGCCGCTGGCGTTCGTGATCTCCGGCAACGGCAGCCTGCTGCTCGCCCGCGGTGACCTCGTCGCCGTCGTCGGCGCGGCCGTCGTGTGCGGGTTCGCCGTCGCCGCGCTGGCCGTGGTGACGACCGGCTGGATCTTCGGACCCACCGGCAGGACCGAACGACTGCTCTGCGTACCCGCCGCCCTGCTCCTGCTCTACCTGGAGCCGGTCTCGATCCTGGCCGGTGCAACCCTGCTCGCCCTCGCCGTCGTGATCCACCTGGCGGCCCGGAAACGACGACTTACCTCGACGGACAACCAACCCGCCCAGACCACCACCCAGTAAGAAAAACTGAAGGAGTAGAACGCGATGAAACGCCCAATCTCCCTGCTCGCAGTCGCCGTGGCAACCACCTTGGCTCTGAGCGCCTGCGGTGGTCAGCGCGAAGGGTCCTCCGCCGGCTCCGGCGCCGATGACGAGGGCTGCGACGCCGGTACGGGCCGCGTCAACATCGCCACCGGCAACTCGACCGGCGTGTACTACGTGGTCGGCGGTGGCCTGGCGAAGCTGATCAACGACAACACCGAGCTGCAGGCGACGTCGGCGGAGACCGGCGCCTCCGTACAGAACCTCCAACAGCTGGCCGCCGGCGACTACGACATCGCCTTCTCGCTGGCCGACACGGCGACCGACGCCATCAACGGCAACGG